>NZ_JBHHJV010000009.1:0-159267 GCF_042136355.1 Peribacillus sp. Hz7 | reverse complement strand
TCCTAGCTCCATTCCACGATAATCCTGTGCTCTAGCTACATGATGATGTTTCGCAATATCAATACCGATTACTAAGGTTTTAGGTGTAATTTGAGCTATTTTATGATTTTGGTTATAATTCATAATGAGACCTCCGAGTAGATGTTTTGTCCTTTTTAGCTGGCCAGCTCAGGACACATTCATCTTATCAAGAGGTCTTTTTTCATTCAAACCGCATTTTCAGTTATTACAGGAATGCTGTCCCGTTAGCTATCCATGAAGCGCAAAGTCAGCGCTTCACCACAGAAAATGAAAATATAGTAAACTGTCCATACCGGTTCTTAATCCAGTCAATCCAATCCACAGATTAATCTTTTCAACTCATTGTCTTCGGGTTGGTTGGTATGCTTTCGGTTCAATATACGTATATGGCATCGATTAAATATGGTAATGCTGCTGTTCAACGCTATTACAATATTTAGCCCCTGTAATGATTATCATGGGTATCAATAGTTGAGAAACAGTGTACCCTCCACTGTTCCTCTTTTTTAATGAAGTAATAGGAGTTTAGCGAACAACGAATATTAAAATATACTAGAATGTAAAATGGCGAAAGGAGATTTTTATGATAATTTTAGTTATTTTTGGAGTCTTATGTGGAATGATTGCTAGTATAGTTGGGGCAGGTAGTTCCATGATGATGACTCCTTTGCTATTATATTTATTTCCCTTAATTACAGGGACGCAATTTACTATTCAAACAATTACATCAGCAACACTTGCACTTACCCTTTTTTCTACAGCAACGGCTTCTATACGATATCATCAAGCAAAGCTCATACCGTATCGTTATGCTCTTATACTAGCAGTCAGTGGTTCGTTAGGGTCATTTATCTCTGGGAGTTACATTTCGCAAAATGTAAACCATCTATTTGTTTTGATTCTATTTGGTTTTATTGCTGTTTCGTCGTTTATCTTCAATTTAATTCCAATTAAAGAAAATAAGGTTCGGAAACCTGAAACAATACTTTTTGTAATGGGTGTTATTATTATCTTTTTCTTAGGTATAACTACGGGCATTATTGGAATTGGAGGTATGGTTCTGTTTATGCCCTACATGGTCTATGTATTGCATTTTCCAATTCGAAAAGCAATCGGAACTACAACATTTACTGGAGCTATGATTGCTCTTTTTGGGATTATTGGAAAATCTGTCGCAGGTATGATGTACTGGGAAATCGCCCTAATTGTTGCTGTTGGTGGGATGGTTGGGGGTTATATTGGACCAAGTTTAAGCAAATTCTTCCCTGAGCGTATATTGCGTTATGGAATGGGTGTAATTCTGCTTTCAATTATATTAACGGTGGTAATAGATATAATACATTTGTTCAAGTGACATGTTCAATAGTGGAAGTAAACAACTAAAGCCGATTATTTTCCTTAGCATAGGAAAAATCGGCTTTTCATTTCCAAAAACGGTCTTATCGTATGTTTTCGTAAAAATCTTGGTACTACCCCTTAATGGCAACTTTTCTTACGGGATAAGTTTGTCCAAAATCAAAAAAATTTATTCACAAACTGTTTGGATTAGTTTTATAAGCTAGAAATGTAGAAGAAACTGCTACCCTATATTTCTAACTAACATTTCTTGTACCAGAATCCCATGAGAATAGAAGTCCCCCGCCACGAACGGGGGATTCTATTTAAAAATATAAAGTTATTATGCTTTTACAAATACCGTTTTGATAGAAGTAAAGAACTCGATAGCGGCCTGGCCTTGTTCTCGTGAATGAGAACTAGATTGCTTCATTCCGCCAAATGGAGCCTGAAGTTCTACACCGGCTGTTTCTGCATTTATTCTAACAAGGCCGGCTTCCATTTCGTTAATGAAAGATAGCATGTTGCTAATGTCTTTTGTATAAATCGATGCACTTAGGCCAAATTCTACATCGTTTGCCTGTTGTAATGCCTCTTCAATCGTCTCGACTTTAATTAATGCCAGAACAGGTCCGAAGATTTCTTCCTGAGCGATAATCATGTCATTTCTCACATCTTCAAACACGGTAGGCTGTACATAAAAGCCATCTTCTGTTCCATTTTCCTTCGGTCTTTCGCCGCCGTATAGAAGAGTCGCTCCTTCTTCCTTCCCTATTAGGCTTAAAGGCCTTTCACTCAGCGAAGTCCGTTATTTCTGGAATAGAAGCGATGCATATGAGTGATATAGTTTATCACTTTAAATTTCTGCTTTACCACAGCCTTTACTAACACCCCATTTAGAAACAGATGTCATTTCATCATTATTAAGTGATTCGATAAAGTAGATAAAGACTAAATTTAATTCGTTATTCAAAATTAGTAACTTGTTCTGTACTTGAAAAAGAAAAAAAGCATTACTTATGCTCCGACAAATAACGCCGCTTGAGAAATTGCGATGAAAAATGCAACATTTTGAATCGGACTCTCTTCTTCTATTTGTAATGTCATCTGGAATTGTTCATCTATAAAATCAGCCTTCCATTTTGCAATTACTCGTTCTTCATAGACGAACTGTGACCATTCTTCCATCTCTTTATCGATTCTAATTTTATGATTACCCTCAAGTATTGTCAGGGTTGGAATGCTAAGACGCCAATTTTCATATGTAATAATCACTTTCTTATTTGTAATGAAATCCATTCCTTCAAACCACATTCTACCTTTTCGCACAATCTTTTTACAGCTAAATATTTTATTGTCATCGTTGTTTTTTACATCGTATTGTACAAAATAGCGATATTCAAAAACACGATCGACAAACTTTTTTAGGCCGTTACTATACTGACGTTGTACGTAACAAACTACTTCACCTGATTCATCGATTACAGCATGTTGATCGGTTGATTCAATTTGTTGCGGATGAGTATATTGATAAATTCTCATAAATTCTTCTCCTTTTAATAGTAAATCCATTACAGCTTATTCACTAGCACTATATTAGTATAGGTGCAATTAAAGAATGAATAAAGCTACCATTTCTACATACATTTAAGGTTTTGATGCAAACGTGACTTGTATTTACAAATTAATTGCCATTGCGTCGAAGTTTTTGTACCTGAACCGGGATTTTTTACAAACAATCAAACTGATGATGTTTTAAGCCGCACTATTTAAAATAGCAAAAATTGAAGTTTCTTTTTATGTAAAAAAAATCGGAGGTGTCTTAAAAGATTGAACGTTAAGGTAATATATCTCTCTATTTTATAAATATTGGGTTGAATATGACATTAATATAGGGATAATGTCATAATTCCACCTTATTTGTAATGATATTTATCAAACTAAAAAGAAATGTAACGGAATCGTTCTGTAAAATGAGGACCAGCTCATGTTAGTGTAATACCAACGAGGCCACAGGAGGTAGCACCCATGAAAAACACTTACATGAAAACATTAGTTTTAACTTGTGTAGCTACATTTACATTTATAGGGCTACAAAAGAGTACGGTCGAGGCTATTACCAAATATCAAGTTGTAAAAGGAGATAGCCATTGGAAACTTGGACAACAATATGGTATAACCATTGATGATATAAAACAAGACCATAATCGTCATGACGATTGGATTTATACAGGAGAAATGTTGCAAATTCCGAATAAATTAAAAGTAGTATCTATACAATCATCAAAACCTGAAATAGAGAGGCCGAAAAAAGAACCAAAGAAACCAGCCATTTCAATTTCAAATAAAGAAAAAGACTTGTTTGCCCGATTGGTAGAAGCTGAAGCAAAAGGTGAATCATATAAAGGAAAAGTAGCAGTTGCGACTGTTGTATTAAATCGAGTGGATTCTCCTGAATTTCCAAATAATATTACAGATGTTATTAATCAAGTAGTAGGCAATAGCTATGCCTTTTCACCTGTTCAAAATGGTGAAATTAGTAAACCCGCATCAGATGAGTCGAAACGAGCAGTGGATGAAGCATTAATGAGAAAAGATCGTTTAAATAATTCAATGTATTTTTATAACCCAGATATTGCAACGGATGATTGGATTCGTACTCGTAACGTCGTGAAGACAATTGGTAATCATGTATTTGCAAAATAAAATAATGAATAAAGAGCCATCGACCGTTATATTTAAGTAATAGATGATAAAGTCAATAAAATCATAGGCAGGAACATATTTGATATGTACAATATGTTCCTGCCTTTTTGTTATGGCTGCTTTAGAATAAAGTTTAATCAAATGGATACTAATAACTTCAATAAATGAACAAGAGGGAAGAGCGTGTTTTGAAAATTCATACTCTGATTCAATCTTAAGGATTTTAAATTCTTCATTTTTCATTCATGGTATCTATATCATTATTTTATATGCTAATCTATAATTATCACCAATAATTCCTAAATGATAAATATGATAGTTTTATTATTTTCATCTACCTACATCATCCTTTGGCTGATATTATTCCTGAATAGAAAGGAAAAGGGCCTACGCTATTACTATGCCATAAAGGAGTTGTTATCACCGTAATGGACATCTTTCGTTCTATCTTTACTAACATATTATCTCTATTTGCTCAAGTATTTAAAATTCAACAACATTGGATATGGGAAGTCTTAAGTTTATTGATGAGTATCGTGGCTATCGGACTTTTGATATGGGGATTAATTGCCCTATTTTCACATAAGGAAGAAGCTATTACAAACAAATATAAACGAATCATATATAACGTTTCTTTTTATTCTTTAGTAGGATTACAAATTGGCTTTCTTTTATTTTTTATGGGCTTTATTGGGATAAGTATCGTGGTTATCGGACTTTTAATTTTGGGATTGGTTGCCCTATTTTCACATAAAGAAGAAACCTTTATAAACAAATATAAACGCATATTGTATAGCGTTTCTTTTTATTCTTTAGTAGGGTTACAAATTGTCCTTCTCTTATTTTTTATAAGTCGGATTGGAATTACCATTTATATCGCGAGTTCCGATTCCAAACTAAAGGATTACACTTTTGATGCTCAAGCACTGCAATATGAATTAACGAATATTTTTATCTACGATCAAAAAGGAAATCCAGTATATAAAGTCGTTCATAATAGTACCAACAGAGATGTTGTGACGTTAGACGAAATGCCTACTCAACTACAACGTGCGTTTGTGGATGTTGAAGACAAACAATTCTATCAACACATCGGTGTATCCATTGAAGGATACATTCGTGCCTTTTTTTATGAAATGATTCGTCCATCACAAAAAATGCACGGAGGAAGTACCATTACACAACAATTGATTAAAAATGTGAACGGGGACATATACAATAGAAATGTCTTACACAAATTTCAAGAAGCCCTTTTATCCATCATTATCGAGAGCAAATACAGCAAAGAAGAAATTCTCGAAATGTATTTAAATCGGATTTATTTAGGAGAAGGCGTATATGGTGTAGGTACAGCTGCGAGACAATATTTTAATAAAAACGTTTATGATTTAACCTTAGTTGAAAGTGCGTATTTAGCTGGTTTGCCAAAAGCACCTTCTACATATACAACAAACTTAAAAGCAGGAAATCAACGTAAGAATATTGTCTTACAAGCAATGAAAGAGAATGAAACTATCACAGAAAACCAATATCAAAAAGCGGTACAACAAACCGTTGTATTGAAACAGGCCAAGACCAAACAGACTTCTGCTTTAGATTCATATGTTGATTATGTATTAAAAGAGGCAAAAGAAGACTATGAACTGAGTGACAAAGATTTACAAAGTAATGGGTATCATATTTATACGTATCTAGATACTGAATTTCAACAGCATATGTACCAAACGGCTCAATCTTTTTCTTACAAAGACGATCAGGAATCCAAAGACAAAAAAGTACAAGTAGGGATAGCTGCTATTGATAACGACAATGGAAACATTATTGCTTTATATGGAGGACGGGATTTTGTCAGAGGGTACTTAAATCGTTCGTATCAGTATTATCAACCAGGTTCTATTCTTAAACCACTTGTTGTGTATGCACCTGCTTTAGAAACAGGAAAATGGAATGCACAATCCACCGTCGTTGATGAAAAAACAAATTTTAACGGCTATTCTCCTAAAAATGCAGGAGAAAAATATGGAGGCAAAATCACACTAGAACAAGCCATAATTCGTTCAGCCAACATCCCTGCTGTTACAGTATTTCAAGACATCGGCATAAAAACTGGTGTAAAAGTATTAGAAAAAATGAACATCGAGATACAAGAAAAAGACAAACAGTTACACTTGGCATTAGGCGGAATGGAAAAAGGGGTTACCCCTATTCAAATGGCACAATCGTATGCTGTCTTTCCTAACTACGGATACTTTAAACCAGCGAAAGCCATTAAGTTAATCAAAAATAAAAACGGAGAGTTCGTTCAAAAGAAGGAACAAGCCGAAATAAAAGGTATCGATGTTTTTACATCAGAAACCGCTTATCACATGACGGAAATGTTGCAAAAAGTCATAACCGAGCCAAATGGAACAGGAAGGAACGCTAAAATTGGTGTTCCTGTTGCAGGAAAAACAGGTACAACGGAAGAAGAAGGAACAAATGGAGGAATTCGAGATGCTTGGTTTGTTGGGTATACACCGAATGTGACGATGTCCGTCCATTTAGGGTTTGATCAACCAAGTAAGGCCCTCTATCTAACGACTTCAGGTGGCGATAATCCAGCTACCTTATTTGCTCGTATTATGAAAGAATCACGTAAAAATACTGCTCCGGTTGCTTTTCAAAAACCACAAACCGTGAAAGAAATAGAAGAAAGAACAGCAAAAGAATTGGAAAATACAAACCTTATACAAGATTCAAAAAAGAAATTATCTGAAATAAAATCTTCTGTCACTTCGTTTTTCGAACGTTTCGTTCAAACATTAAAATAGAGTAACTAGGTAAAAACAGCAAAGTTAATATATTGTTTATGGAAATAAAATATAGAAATAGCCCTTTTGTCGACAAACTAAAATGGTATAGATTTTTTCTATACCATCTGCTTTTTATTATACCAACTTCAACCACACTACCGCTTCACAATAGCCAGGCACTGTTTCCGATTAGTGTGGATGGGAAAAACGTGGAAGTCCCCTGTCATTATCATTATCCTTGAGTTAGCGTCTACATACGCATTAATGCGCCATTAGGCTTTGGTAACTCTTGATCTGTTATCTGATTCATTTTACAAAATTGTTCAAAAAATTGCTGTGCCAGCTCTCGTTCCTTTGGGTCACTTTTCAACGAAACTATATCAAGCAAAATTTGAGCCATCCATGAATTATCAAAATAACGGTATTTACCTGTATTCCATGTCATTTTGTGGGGGGATTTTTCATTTACATAGTATTCCCAGAAAAGCATCTGATCCGATTCCTGTTCTGTAAGTTGGAGTCTGTATTTTGAATGAGCAGGAATATATCCATCTTCACAAAGCTTACCGATAAAATCTTCATTGACCATATAGACACCTAAGATACGCCTGTCTTTTTCAGGCATGCTGGAATCTATTGCTGTTAACAGGACAGCGCTATTTTGGTGCAAGCGGATAGGTTTGTTTGACTTCCCCTTATTATTACCACTTTTTATTACGCCTGAAAAAACCTTCCACTCTGAAAAAGCACTATTCTGTTCTTTTGTGTCACACCAAAAAACCATTTGTGATTCGGGATGAAGTTTATGATTTTTCATAAGTTTTTCATACTCCAAGCGAAGTTCCTGTTTTTTTTGTTGTAGTTTTTTTTCCTCTTCTTTCTTCCATTCTTCCTCCTTTCGTTCCATTTCCTTTTTTTCTATAATTTTTTCAATTGAATTAGCTACACTTTTATCATGTAGTTTTAGGTGCTTTCCAAATACATCGGGGAAAACAAACTTTTTATTTTCCGATGCGAAATGTATTTCAATACTAGAATCGTTATGTTTAACTATACTACCCATACCAAAACGCTTGTGTGTAACTTTCTTATTAATTAGATTCATTATTCCAGTCCTCCTTGTAGAATAAAAATTCGATTACTATTAGATAGTAAATTGATGATTTTATTCGACTAACTTCCTTCAAAGCTCACATAAGTGTTTGAATTTTTCTTCGGTCTAAAAAAGGATATAAAAAAACGTACCCATAATTCTTCTATCTGCAAAAAATACAGCGGAATTCGGAATACGATTGAAAAAACAATTGTAAGACTATTATAACATTTTTTGAAAATATTACAAATTTATTATTGACAACATATTTTATCACAAGGTAAAATAAAATTTTATTCTCTGTACTAACTTGAAATAGCTATGAAATAAAGGCCTCCAAAAATTCGCGAAACTTCTCGAAAGCCCTTATAAATAACCACTTGATTACCGAAATAGTCTCTTGAATTAGAAAAACCGACTGTGTTATTTAAAACAGCCGGTTTTGTTTCGGTGATTGATTATTTCGGTTCTGGTTCAAAAATAAAGTAAAAAAGTAGTAAAGAAGTTTTTGCACCAGAACCTAGTTATTTAATCATAGCATCAACAATCGTATTTTTTGTTGTGTATTTAGATCAATAAATAAAGTGAGACTTCCATCAGTGGGAGTTTTCTCTCATCACCCTCTGATGGAAGTCTCACTGCGGGAAAAATATAAGGAACCCCCTAAGGGCCTCCCATCCTAAAAAATCGCCACTTAAAATCTATTTTTTAACCGTTGGCAATGGTTTCTTGATCCACTCATTATAGAACGTATCAATATCTGGTTCAAAATCAAGAATAATTGGATACCAAGGAGGAACTGCTTCAACCTCCAACTGAGTTGCACATCCTGGGCAATAATATTCGCGAATAACCTGCCATTCTGGGTCTGGTGACATTAATTTAGGATAAATTTCATTCATTTTCTCCTCTGTGTCCCTAACAAAAATTTGCGCATGCAGCTTCCAATTTTCTTTATAATTACAGAATTCATGGCCGCAGTCACATTTAACGATACGATCTCCATTTGCTTTTTGCACAATATATAGATGCAATCCATATGGAAGCAGGATTGGATCATCCCAGCTCACACGCTCTTGCAAAACCTCCCTATAAATTTCAAAACGCTCAGGGTCTTTATGGCTTGTCATCATATCTTTCAACTGATAAAACTCTAATGTCCCATCAATCAACTCAGCAATTCTTTTCTTATCATATTTTGCCACTGTCTTCACCTCTTTTTCTCAATTTTATTGTTTTTTCTTTTGTTTGAATCGATTGATGCGTGACCCGAGTGTAGGTACGCCTAAATCATCTTCATAGATCATCCATTCTTCAGGAATGTTCCAGAAGCTCTTGAATTCATTTGTAAACTTTTCACTTAAAGCAAAGCTTTGTGCATACATGTGTTTAACTTGTATCGCAGCATCTTCATTCAAAATCTGCGTTCTTTCGCCTTCCATCCACTCTTTTGTTGGCTGACTGCGATCTAAACGTTCCTTGCGGATTTGCTTGCGCTTTTGTTCAGTTGCTTGTAAATCAACCATATAGACCCCATTTTTTTCTGTAAAGACACAACCATACACTTGTTCTGCATAACGGAGAAGGATGTACTTTTCATTTAAATCTTCTTCTACCTGCTTTGGATTCCTTTCAAGCGGATCGCCGAATCCTGGGCCTCCACGAAGGTAGTTCATAATCACATCGTAATCACCAAATTGTTCTTGTGTAGACACCGCCTGTCTATCACGGTATACAATCTCGGCATCCATATTTTCCTCATAGGTAGGATGATCTGGATCCACATCTCCGCCTAATGGGATAGGTAGTCCCTTCTCAATACGTTCTTTGATGTTCGTTTTATTTGCTTGGAATCGATACCCTGCGGAAGCTGGATATCCTCCCATTAGACCACAGTCTGTCGCCATTACTCCAGCACCAGCAACAAACATGGTCCATTCTTCTGCACCCCAACCTAAACGAAGCGATTGCCAACCATTTCCGCCCCGGTATTTACCAGCTCCACCTGATCCAGGTAAAATCTGCCTTCCTAAAAAGATGAGCGGTTCAAGTATTTCCCAAATTTCCATGTCCCCCATGTCCCCCTCTGGATTCCAGAGAGCGGCGGAATGGCTGATTCCATCTTGAACGGCACTTGCCCCCACTCCGCATGATGAGGTCTCAAAGCTGTTCATTGCGGATAATTGACCATATTGATCATATCCTCCTCCCATCAACCAGTTAGATGTATGAGCATTTCCAGCGTTTACTTCTTCTAAATAACCGCGTCCATAGTAAGACCGGCTCAATCCGCGCCAAAGTGGGGACCATGCCGCCACAAGCGCATGCCATGTATTCGAATGGGCAGAACGAATGTCATCCGGATTAAACCAGGATCCATATGGAATTCCAAACTTACTTGCGTAATAGGCACCATCATTAATCCGATCATTTGGTACAAGAGTCTGTGAAAGCATGACCCATATCCCACTCGTGATTGAAACAGGTGTTGCATTGAACGGGTGCCAGCCCCAACGGTTTGCCCCTTCAAAATCAATTTCAAACTGTGCATCTTTATGAACAGTGATTTCAGAAGGTGTATGAATAATTGTATTAAGCTTAGCAAATGAAGGGAGATCCAAATCTTTAAAAGGTACATCTACAAATGAAGCTTGACGATATTTACCCGGAATTAACATGGTTTTTACCTGATTCACAAAGCCTCGGCGTCCATCCTCAATAATTTCACGCATAAATTGTTTATAAGCGTCGACGCCTTCTTCCTTGATTACATCTAATACAAGATCACGGATCATATGACATCCAGCTATACGAGTTTTTTCATCAAGTGTCCAGTATTTCACCGCACGCACTGATCGTGTACTTTCAAGCAACCAATCTTTCGATAACACATCATTTTGTCCAATTTTTCGACATGTTACTTGATAACCATCATCATATCGTTGAACAGGACCCATAGGCATACTTCCTGGGGCAGATGCTCCTGTATCAATTACGTGCGTTACACCACCAGCCCAGCCCACAACTTCACCTTCCCAGAAAATAGGTACAAGTGTATGAACATCACAGGTATGGACATTTCCTACATGGTTATCGTTATTACAGAAAATATCTTTATCAGCAATACCAGGATTATCCTCATAATCGTTTTCAATCATAAATTTAATCGCAGCACCCATTGTGCCTACGTGGATAATAATTCCGGTAGATGTAACAATTGAATCGGCTTCAGGCGTGTACAAACTAAAGCATAATTCGCCTTCCTGCTCAACAATTGGAGACGCAGCCACTTTTTTTGCCGTTTCCCTTGCATGAACGACTCCGCCGCGAAGCTTCGAATAAATTTTCTCAAAACGAATCGGATCGCTTTCCTTAAATGGAAGCGTCTTCAAACCAGCATAATGCCCCGTTTCTTTACTAATTTCAGTTATTTCCTTCCGCATTTCCTTTAGCGTTTTTCCATCCCAGCCAATACCTCTTTTCTTTTTTTGAACGCCCGTCAGTGTTTTCGCCAAATTCGGTACCCCCCTAAGATATTTACTTTTAACCTATTCCTTAATCTCTTTTAGATGGAAAATACGATTTTCATCGAGATAAGCCTCAAACCCAATTGGAACAACTAATGTAGTAGCTGTTGATTCAAGAATCGAAAATGCATCAATTCGGTTACCAGGCAACAATTTCTCCATTTCATAAATCTTTGCTTGAAGGTGCTCGCCATTCCAATAAATTTTGCGAAATCCCAGAAAGGCATCGACAGGTGGTGTTTCACTAAATAATGGCTCCTGTGGAATTTGCGGTTTTGCCACTTCAACCACGCCACGAACAATGGCTCCTGTGATAGAATAGCCAAGCTCTGGGGAAAGGGCCGATTTTGCATAGACTCTTGAATAAGTCTCTTCGAATGTTTGAATAAGGCTATCCCAATCATCGACAGATTTAAAAGCAGAGATAGGAGCCTCGATTTCGAGGTCATTCAATTGCCCCTGATATTGCATCCGATAAAGAAGACGGAAATCAACTTCTTCTGGAGAATAATCATTTTTCTTAAATTCCTCTGTCACCTTTTTCTTTAATTCATCCCATGCCGCTTGTAATTCTCTACCAGCTAAGAGAATATCCGAATCCTCTGCTCTATCATCGACATTTAAATCCAATGTTTTGTCATAACGATATTCGAAATCTGCTGCCCCACAGCCAAATGCTGAGAATCCAGCTGCCCAAGCAGGAATCAGAACATCCTCAAAGCCAAGCCCCTTCGTATAGCCCGCTGTGTGTAACGGACCTCCGCCGCCGTACGAGAAGCAAACGTATTGCGAAGGTGAATATCCTTTTCCTAGAATCATAGATTCAAGGTAGTTTCGAAGCTGTGATTCTAATAGTTCAATCACCCCATAAGCTGCATCCTCAACCGTTAACCCTAGCGGATCTGCAATTTGTGTTTTAACCGCTTCATAGGCTTTTTCCTTTGAAAGCTTAATCACCCCGCCAATAAAATTATCTGGATTGATTAAACCAAGAACGACGTGGCAATCAGAAACGGTAACCGTATCAAGACCGCCCTTAGGGTTACAAACACCGACACGGGATCCCGCACTATCTGGTCCTAGAGTAATATTTCCATAGTTAGGATCAATTCGAACGAAGCTTCCAGTACCCGCACCCGTTGTATCCATAGAAACAAGCGGCAATGACAGAACGAGGCGAGCCATATCAGGACTTGCATTAATAGCTAATTCTCCTTGCGTAATCAGACCAATATCAAAGCTTGTTCCGCCAATATCGGAACATGCGACATTTTTCAATCCAAGCTGTTCGGCTAAGTATTTGGCTCCAACCATTCCCCCGATTGGACCTGAAACGCAGGTTCTTGCCAATTCATTTGCTTTTATACTAATTGTGCCACCGTGACTGGCCATAATCCGCAGATCAAAATTGGTTCCTGCTTCCCTCAGTGCTGTATCAATGTTTTCTAATGTTTTGCGTGAAGGTTCCGCAGCATATGCCTCGACAATTGTTGTATTTGTCCGGTGGGATTCTTTTCGCACCGGATAATAATCTACCGTTGCAAAAACTTTAATATCTTTATTTGCTTTTGCTACAATCTGTTCCGCGATATCGCGAATTTTTCTTTCATGAGTAGGATATTTATAGGAGTGAAGTAAGCTGATTACAATCGCTTCTACATCCTCATCAATCAGTTTTTGAATGGCTGGTTCAATTTCATGCTCATAAAGAGGAATGACAACGTTCCCAAAAAGGTCAACTCTCTCTGTTACGCCAACTGTCCATTTTCTTGGAACAAGAGGCGGATCAAAGTGATGTGTATTAATATGGATTTTGTCGGAATAGGAGTACCCAAGGAATGACTGAAGCCCGCGACCCATTCGATGGTTATCCTCCATCCCTTTATTAACAACTAATCCAACACGACGCCCTACCCGCGAAACGAGACGGTTGAGCATCGCCGTTCCGGAATAAACGCCTGCAAGTAAGTTAGGGAATTCATCCTCCATTTTCGCATTCCATTGGCTCAAAGCATCTTTAGCAGAGTTTAATAGTCCAATATGTTCATCTAGCGGAGTTGTTTGTGCCTTCCCTACGACAAAATCCCCTTTTTCATCAATAATAAACGTGTCTGTCATTGTACCGCCCGCATCAATGGCAAGAATTTGAGATTTGGCCAATTACAACTCTCTCCCTTCGAGTGTAAGTAAATGAATTAAACAGCAATTTATGTACAAATACGTTGGTTATATTTTTGCTGTTACCCTTAATAATGCAAGTAGTGTGCCACCACTTTAAAATCCTCAAATTTTCCAATGAATAAGGCTATACGGTAAGCTTTATCAAGTAAAATTCCCACTCATTAATGGTTTGTCGCGTAAAACAAGATTAATAGAAAGAACTGTAGTATTTTGCAACACATGTAGCGCTACACAATGTTTTCTTGATACAGTTAAACTACTTGATTTAAATAACAGGCTAAGTTAATATTTTAAATATACAGAATATTTTAAAATATTTACTTTTATTGTGGTCAACTTCTTAATCATTTGCAGTTGCCCCCCTAATTGACTGATTTTTAGTTGGAAATGTTCCGAATAATATTGAGGAGGTTTTAAAAAAGTTGAAAAACCATTTTCTCTCTATTTTTTCCACACAGGATTTGCATAATAAAGTGGGTGAAATAAAACATAAATGGGAAAAATTCGTGACAGATCCTTCTAATTATACAAATCTGCAAACCGTGGTTCGCCGCCAAATACTAGATTCATGGAGCCGTTGTCAATCGATGGGTATTAATCCAGAACAAAAACAAGCGAGAACTGCACTTACCTCATTTGAACTAGAAAAACTTCTTTCGGAATCTGAACTGTATCTTGCAGCCAAACCGATTATCGACCATATTTATGATACATTAATTGGGACTGGTTACTTAATTACTCTTAATGATGAAAGTGGGAAAATGATTTATTTAAAGGGCGAACCAGATATTATGAGGAAAATGGAAAAAATGAATTTTTCTCCTGGAATGGATTGGAGTGAAGGGGCAGCAGGCACCAATGCCATTGGTACGAGCATTGTTTCTAAAAAGCCTATTCAGGTTTTTTCTGCTGAACATTTTTGTGAAGGCTTTCATCCAATGACATGTTCCTCCTCCCCTATTTTTCATCCATATACCAAAAATATCATTGGGGCAATCGATTTTACTGGACTTTGGCCAAGCACACAACCTCACACACTTGGATTAGCCGTCTCCCTCGCACAGATGATTGAACAACAACTACTTACCATTTATAGAACGAAATATAGGCAACTGGAAGAATATTATCATCAATGTACATTCAAATGGAGGGATCATTCTGTCCTTGTCTTTAGTAACGAATCCGTTCTCGTTGATGGAGATCCAACGTTACTGAATGCCTTAAATTTGAAAAAAGAAATAACATTTGATAACCATTTAAAAATTAAAGAACTTCTTCAAAATCCAGCAGATTTCATGAATAAAGCGGAAGGGTTTCAATTCACCTATTTGAACTCTATCGTGATAAATAAAGAAGAAATTGGTTATATGGCTATTTTCCAAAATAAAAGTGGCACGTCATCAAGCTTGATGACTCATTCAAAAGATCACCATTTGATTGGTGAGTCTGCGGAAATAAAAAATATATTACATAAATGCCAGCAGATTGCATCGGTCAACACCCCTATTTTGTTAACTGGTGAAACAGGTACGGGCAAAGAACTGATTGCAAGGTATATTCATGAAGTAAGTTCAAAAAGTGATAAACCTTTTATCACGATTAATTGCGGTGCCATGCAAAAGGAACTAATTGGCAGTGAACTATTCGGTTATGAAAGCGGAACATTTACAGGAGGAAAAAGAGAAGGAAAGAAAGGAAAATTTGAAGAAGCGAACGGTGGTACGATCTTTTTAGACGAAATAGGAGAAATGCCGATTGACTTACAGGTACATTTACTAAGGGTACTTCAAGAAAAAGAGTTTACTAGATTAGGTTCATCAAAGACTATTAAAATAGACGTGAAAGTAATCGCCGCAACAAACAGAAATCTGGAGGCCATGATTGAGGAAGGACTGTTTAGAAAAGACTTGTTTTTCAGGCTAAATGTTATCTCATTTACGGTTCCCTCGTTATGGGAAAGGAAAGAAGACATCATTCCCATTAGCGATTACTATTTAGCTTTATTTGCAAAAAAATATAATAAACCTTTGCCTTTTCGTCTAGCAGAGAAAACAAAGAGTTTCTTTTTAAGCTACAAATGGCCGGGAAATATAAGAGAATTAAGAAACGTCCTGGAACATGCCGTCATCTTTAGCAGTTCAGCTGAAATTGAAAAAAGTCACTTACCCGATTATTTAGCCAACTTTCAAACCCAACAATCACTTAGTGAGGTTGAACATTCAAGCTTTTCTATAACGGAAAAAGCAGAAATGGAGCTAATAAAAAAACTCTTAATTCAAAGCGGATGGAATATTTCAGCTGTTTCAAAAGAATTAAAAATAGCAAGGTCCACCTTATATCGGAAGCTAATAAAGTATAATTTAAAAGAACCGAGTAGTGTTAAAATACAATGAAAGATTATCAACTTTAAACTCTTAAAACTTATATTCATTGCAAGATTCCCCCGATTAGGGGGGTTTTTTAGTTTAATTAAAAATTCTCGCGCCTATTAGCCGAGCTTATAACACACTTTTCCTCTTAGCTATTCGATGCAGGGGGGGCATGTACTGCACCCTCTATATTATTCAAGTACTTCTGTTGTGTAAGCTACATACCATCAGGTTGCTTTTCTCTTTTTTTAACTCTTCAAGGGCTATAGGATAAGCCCGATTCTTATAGACTGTAATAACTCGAAGCTTAGAGACACGAAAAGACCGCAAAGCTTTCTTGAAGAAGCACTTTGCAGCCCTTTTGTCCCTTGTTTTACTGAGATAGAAATCAATTGTGTTTCCTTTGGAATCCACTGTACGATATTGTCTTGAAGTTTTTGCACCAGAACCAATTTTTCTATCTCTCCCATTCACAAAAAATGTATACTCTACATTACAAAATTATTAAATGAATTTAATCGTTTCTTTCTTCCAACAATAGCTTGTTGCTGATACTGTGTTGGTGTCGTGCCTTCATATTTTCTGAAAACCCTTGCAAAATAATTTGAATCAGAAAACCCACATTTCTCACTGATTTCTGCAACCGTTTTCCTCGTATGGACAAGATAATGTTTTGCTTTTTCCAAACGACGACTCGTTATATATTGTGTAATAGTAAAACCCGTTTCCTGTTTAAACAAACGACTAAGGTATTGTGAATTAAGATGGACTAGCTTGGATAACTTCTCTAAATTTAACTCGATATGAAGATTAAGCTCGATATAATCTTTGACTTTTACAATATCGTAATGCTCATTGGACTTCTCTAAATGCGTGGGAATGAGGTTCGTATCAAGCATTGGTATAAATTTCGTTAAAGCTCGTCGAATATCTTCTGAATGAGCTGGTTTTAATAAAAAATCATCCGCTCCCAATTTAATAGTACGATAGGCAAAATCAAATTCATCATAAGCTGTAAGGAAAATTATTCGACAATGAGAAACTTCCTTTTTGATAATCTCCGCTGCCATTAGACCATCCATTATAGGCATTTTAATATCCATAATCACGAGATCCATCTGTTCTTCCTTGGCTAATTTTACAGCATCAACACCATTTTCCGCCTCGAAAAATTGATTTACTTTAAAGTTATGTTTCTTGATCATCAATGTTAACACTTCCCGTTCTAACGGTTCGTCATCCACAATCATTACTTTCAAGCCAAATCACCCCCAACTTGCGGGATTGTAATCTGAACTTTAGTCCCTGCCCCTTTCCTACTTTCAATGGCTGTAATTCCATAACCTTCTCCAAAATAATGTTGAATTCGTTTATGTACGTTCTTTATACCAATTCCCGTAGTATGACCATTACTTTTAGTTTTTTCATCTGAAAGTATGGATGATAATTTTTCTTGTGAAATACCTACACCGTTATCAGAAATTTCAATTACCACGTTATCATTCATAGAAAAACAACATAGTTTAATAGCCACTTTACCTTGTGATTCAAACCCATGTAGAATAGCATTTTCAATAATTGGCTGGACACAAAGAATAGGTATTTTTATAGCATCAACATTAAAAAGTAAACTTTGTTCATACTGAATTTTGTTTCGAAATCTAGATTGCTGAATATTTAAATAATTTAGCGCATGCTCTAACTCTTCCGTTAAACTTACAAGTTGATCTATGTTACGCAAACTGTACCGCAGTATTTTAGCTAACGCGTATGTAACCTCCTGCGTCTGTTCAGCGCCTTCAAGATAGGCCAGACGTGAAATCGTATTTAAAGTATTAAATAAGAAATGAGGATTAACTTGTGACTGTAAAACCTTTAATTGCGTTTCTTGTAATGTTTTTTCCAATTGTGCACGAAGCTGCAGTTCTTCCATCAATTTTTGATTTTTTTGATTTAATTCTTCTTGGGTAAAATAGTTTGCCCCCATCTTAACAATATAATTGGCAACTAGAAGAAGCATATCTGCTGCTGCCTCTACCCGTTTTTGATTAGCAAATTCAATTTGATCAAGGTAATGATTGAGAATATTCTGGTCAATTTGAAAGTTCTTTGTATTCTGACGAACCTGATCAAGTCGCTCTTCATCCTGCCCTTGAATTAATACCTGCCCACAAAGGATTGCTCCCAGGTATTTTTCATCGAGAATGATTGGAGCAGCCAAATCAACCAAACCAGAGTGACAACGGTGAATGATTGTCTTTCCCTGTTGAGCTGCCATTTTTCCCAAACGTTCATCTGATAATATACATCCCCGTAATCCCTCATCTGATGCTGAGCGTATATAGGAACAAAAATTAGTGAAGTTACTAGGTTTTGTAAGCGGGTTCCCATTTTCGTCTGAAATAACAACTCCCAAACCTGTCGCGTCGGCAAAGAGATCTTGAATTTCCTGGAGAGTTTTCAAGTCTACGATATTTTTAAGTTTAAAAATCATTTTGTATCCCTCCTAATTTTCCCCTTTGCTTTAACTTTTATATTTCACATAGCAAGAAAGCGTTCTCATAATGAAGCATACTAAACCATTAATATATTAGCATTTTTTGTAAAACATCACTAATGATAAGCTTTCTTCCATTTTATCTATTTCTTTTCCAAGAAAACAACGCCTCATTCCAATATAATCCATCCGATGTCTTTTCCTTTAGAGGTTGCCAACCCTGCTCCAACATGAAACAGTTTGGTTTGAATCATGCGTAAATATTATATAAATAAAAGAGCTAATCCAATCATTGAATTAGCTCTTTCATTTATACCATAAGCTTCCGTACAATCATTTACCTTGGAAACATAAATAAGACTTGTCTTACTTCTATCACCAAATTTTATATAAATCTCAAATATATACAAACTTTCCTTTTAAATAGATTGCACCCTTCCGTAAAGTAGAAGTAATAAGTGGTCCCAAGGGTACGTTTTGAACAGAATTTAATATTCATCTACAATGAAATGAGATATTCTAAAAAATATATTCTGTAAATCGATTAACCGTTTAACAAGTATTCCAACTCACTAAATACTTGCACAGCTGACTGAGCGACTTGTATATCCTGTTCTACAGAACCACCACTGACACCTACAGCACCAATAACTTGCCCGTCTTTCCATAATGGAATTCCTCCGCCAAACACGACAACCCGTCCATTATTTGTTGTATTAATACCATAAAGCTCTTTTCCCGCTCCAGCTGCCTGCGCCAAATCTGCTGTCGGCATTTTCATAGCAACGGAAGTCCATGCTTTATTTTGGGCAATATCTATGCTGACCAATAAAGCATTATCCATTCGATGGCAGGCTATGAAATTCCCTCCCTCATCAACAATGCTAATGACCATAGGGACTTTGATTTCGTTCGCTTCCTTTTCAGCACTTTCAATCAGTTTTTTCGCTAATTCTAAATTGATCTGACTCATCCTTTCCCATCCTTTCCTGCTAAATAGATAGTGGCAAGCCTTTAATCAAACGGGCTGCGTTTTTTCCCAATGTGCGCCCGTTTTGAAGGCTGTCTTGTAAATATGGTTCTTCTTGCTTCAATTTATCGTGATGCACACATAAATCTCCATTTTGATCAATGCCTATACCCAATTGCAAAGGGGATCTGGATGCTGCTTCCCTCCCTAGTTCAATAAAACTGCCCGCTTTGTCCCACTTTTGAAGTAAAAATGGGACCCCTTCTTCTTCCAATCCGGCACAGACTTCTTGAATTTGATTAGGGGGAAGAGCGCTATTATATAAAATCGTAATATAAATGTTACTTTTATTCATTTTAATACCTCATCTCCAATTCTAACAGAGGATAAGACCAAGCCTGTAGCAACTGCATTTCGCGGGCCTTCTGTGCCGCGTATATTGGCAAAACCAGCTACAATGCCGTACCTGCCTAGTTCCTCTGTTAACATTTGCGGAATTTCAAAGTCAAGTGCCGATCCCCCCACCATGGCAACAAAAGACAAGTGTTTTAAATTGCCTGTCGGGATGACCCGCTTAAGAGCACGCAACGCATTTGTTACAAACACTCTCCGCTTGGCGCTCCTCCGGATTTCCCTGATTTTTCCCATGGATACTTTGCTTGATAAAGGTGTGAGATCCTGTTCTTCCCGAATCACGACTTTCCCGAATGTGTACGGAGGAAAAGGCATTTCGGAAAATAGCATCGTTCCGTCTTCTAGCTGCATATGGAATAAACTCAGTACCTTTCCTAAAGGATACTTTTTAATTTTTTCAGCCAGTTCCTTATCTCCTAAAGCGAGTTCAGAATTAATCAGCATCGTGACCATGTCTCCTGCACCGGCCAAGTGACTTGAGGTGATTTTGCCGGCTTTATTCATCATAGCAGCATCCGTTGAACCACCGCCCATATCGAGAATAACAATCGGTTTTCTCGTACCAGGCGTCGTTAAGGCTCCACGGATGGCCATTTCCGCTTCAACACCGCCAACTTCTACTGCAATCCCAATTTCTTTTTCCAATAAAGAAGCAACTCTTTGAACAGGAACTTTATCTGTTTTTACCATTGAGGCTAAAGCGACGCCGCTTTCCATGGAAAGCTCACCCGCCATTGCTCCGCTAATAGAGGTCGGGATCACGGCATCAACGGCCAAAAAATCAGAGATGGTAATTTCATTTGGCAATTGTCCAGTAAGTTCTGCTAAATCATGACGGAGACCGTTAAACATCCCGCCGACATTCGTTCCTGTTTCTCCTTGGACATCTGCCAGCGTGTCCAGCATTTCTAGTTTTTCATACGTATTCATAATGGCTTCTGCCCCATCATTAATGGATACTTCCAGCTGTTGGTTATTCGTCCCGATTAAAATGATCCGTCCCGCTTCTATTTTCCGTTCCACTACTTCCCCCTGTGGTGTTCGGATTACTACGGCCGATCGATTGCCGACTAGTGCTTTAGCGACTAAAGCAATTTGTATCGTCTGGTCTGGATCCAACTGAAAGACGGTAGAAAGGCCGTATGGGTTGCTTAACGTCCGAATCACATGACCCGGTAAAGCGACTTCTACCGCTGCTAGTTTCAAAAGAGGAACTTTTTCAATTAAAGCGACCTCATCTACGATGGGAATTTTTTTGTTTAGGCGGTTGTGTATTAACACTCCGTCATCTTTTTGAACAATCGCGCCGGTAATAGATATTCCTTTGCTTTCTGCTTGATTCAGGCGTTGGGCAACCCATTCATAATCAAAAGATTTAGGTATAACAGCGATATAATCCTGGTCTTTTTCCTCTACCTCAAATAATTCATTGATTAAAACTGTTATCCCGACGCCTAAACCGGCTCCGCCTGGCGTATCCGGATTATGGCCAATCATGGAAGATTCAGTAATAATCGTTTCGCTAATCAAATCCATGGCCAGGTCGCCAATAACTGGCACAGCATCATTCAACCGGATAAGATCAATGTCTTTTAACTCGATGCCCGCCTTTTTAGCCGCTTCCTGCAAAGCACGGCGGATGCCTTTCACATTATCAGTAGTTCCTTTTATGCCCGTTGTTTTGACTAAATGCTGGGAAAGAAATTCAGCATGATCTCCCTCCACACTTGCGATTGCCACTTCAGTCGATGAATTGCCGATATCTACACCGGCTAAAATTTTTTTCATCAATCTTTTAGTCCTCACTCTTCCTTAATCTCCCGCGCCTTTCATACACATCTGCAGCTTCGCGGATTAATCCAGCGTTTTCTATCGCTCCGTATTCTTCTTCTAATTCATTGGCAATCACTAAAAGCTCTTCTTTAGTCGAACGGTTAGGGCGCATAGCATTATAGATTTGTAATATACGAGCATCCGATATCTTGATCATTTCAGCTGCCCGACGAAAATTTTTCGCCAGTTGTGTTCTTCCTAAACTTTCACTGATGTCTGCATGCATTTCAAGCGTTTTTGGACTAATGCGCAAATCCGCTCCTGTTACCTCTCCTTTTAAAGCAGCATCCAGTGTTAACTCATTGTACGCTTTTCCGGTAGGTGTAAATAGCAAATCCGGACTTTTTGAACCGAGCGGATAGTTTTCTTTTGTTAAGCTTTTCGTTTGGTCTTTTGTTAAATTTTCCATCTATTTTTCCTCCTAGTCTTTTATTAAAAATTCCGCTTTTAATTCAACAGGCTTCTGATCTGGCACAAGCGACTGGCATTCTTTTAAATAAAGCAGGGCTGCCGCCGCCTGGTATTTAGGCCGTGCCATTTCGTCATTTACCACAGGAACAGGATTTGGGCTTTCCCCTAATGCATACATGGCTGCATTCCGTCCAATTGCCCGGTACATTTCTAGAGTAATTAACGGAGATTGAGGAAATAATTCAAGATTGGTTAGCGGATCCAAATCACGCTGATGGATCACTGCTGTTCCCCGTGACTGCAAACCAATGCTGATACCTGAACCGCTCATTTGGGCTGCTCCGTGCGCCATAAAAGCCAAGTCGGCCGTGCGCAAGCTGCGAATGACACGGGGAACAGCTCCTTGCTCCTCAATCCCCGAAAGGATTTCGCGCAGAACAGAAGCGTGATTGATTTTCATAATGGTTTTATTCATTTCTTTTCCAAAAGCAGGGGCTACGGCTACAATAACTTCCCTAGGGTTCGTCCCTTTTATCGCCGTCCCAATTTCCGCTAATTTCATCTCTATTGAAAATGATGATGTCGTCATGTTCGGTTCCTCCCTTAATCAAAGTCTTTCGGACTGATGGCTTGACGAATGTTTTTAATTTCTTCCCATCTTTCCGGACTGAGGCGGTATCCTGTTCCAGGTCCCATGTAATCGTTTTCATCGTTTACCGCGCTTATAACGACATTATCTTTATTAATAATGGCCGATGTATGCAAATAGTCGCCAGCTACTCTTTGTTTCAGCATATTGAAAATTCGTTCGGCCGTTTGTCGATATCCAGTCTTAGCTAAGATGAGAGCTATATCATATCCCGAAATCCCATCTCGTAAAATTCGCTCTGCCGCCTTTAAATCTTCAACAACATTTCGCTGCGGCATATCTTCACTGCTATTCGCATAAGTAGCCGCTTCCACTTCCTCATTTGTAATAATCGGGAATCCCAGCTCTTCAAAAATAGCTTGTAAAGCTTTGGCTGCCTGGTAGCGAACCTCAATAACGCTTTCTTCATCCACCGGCTTTAATCCGCCGTCCACCATCATATCCCGCTGAATAATCAAGTAATCATCTAAATCACTAGAATCCATATTAGAGCCGGCAAACATATCTTCGTTGTTTGGTACAGCAGCGTATCCGGAAAAGATAAAATCTGTACCAGGCAGCATTTGACACAGCATTTTTGCACTCCGGCGGATTTCCGAATGTGAGAAAGTTTGGTCGTTTCCTGAAGCTACCTCCATATCAAATAATGTAGTAGCTAAGTTTTCTGCTAAGACAGCACGAATCCCGCTCGGTACAGAAGATGGTATGCCAATACAACTGATGGAACCATTTTGCAGTCCTTGAACCCCTGCTCCTTTCGCCATCATGACGCAGCGAATTTCTAAATAAAGCATAGATTTCCCTTCTGCCCCGGCCATTTGCACCTCAGAGCCAGTACCTGATGTAAAGCGCATTTTAGCTCCCCTTGAAGCATAGGCAGAGGCTAAAAATGACTTAGACCAAGGTGTATCATCCCCGTCTATAAAAACAGATTCCGTACCATAAATCGAAACAGTTTCCGCATAAGAAGTCATCCCAAGCATTGCTAAACGAAGTTCAGTCGCTTCTTCTAAAGAATCTTGAGTTAAGACTCCATTCCTTGCCGTTTGGGAACCCACGAGTAATGCTAACGCATTAAAAGGAGCATAACGGGCAACTCCAACGGTCGTTTCTTGTTCGTCAAATCCATAGAGTCCCGCTTCTGCAGCATCCGCCGCCATTAATACAGGGTTATCGCGTACATTTGTGACATGACATTGGTTGGACGGTGTTTTCCTTGCTCTCATCTTTTGTAAAGCCATCATCATTTCTACAACATTCATATGATTGAGAACTTCCAGCACTTTTGCAGGTGTGAGACCTTTTGACAGCTTTACAATTTCTGAACGGGACACATTAATATCCACAAGTTTTCGGGCAATCTCTAAGCTATCAAGAGCCATGACTTCTTCGACTATGCTTGCATCAATTGTGTAATCTGCAATGAACTGGTCCAGCATATCAAAGTCTTCTCGTTTCCTTTCATCCAATTCTACTATCTGGCCATTTTCTACTCTGATAGAAGGCTTTGGATCATTCGGACTTGACATAGCGACAAATCCCATTTCAGGCCATTCTATTACAAATCCATCTTTATTAACGGGTCTTTTTTCTAAAATCTCAAATCGTTTTGAACGTAGCATAGAATATCCCTCTTTCTATCATTATTTAACATTATTAAGTTTCCGAAGAAGCGGCGATTTCTTCCTGAGTATCCTCTTTTTCTTGCAAAGCAGAACCTTTAGAAGGAAGATATTTGCTGATGAGATAATCATACAGCCCTCCCCCTATCACCGCCCCAATCATTGGCGCGATAAGAGGAACCCAAAAATATCCTTTTATTCCGTCAAAAGCGACAGGTCCCCAACCGACTAGCGCTGTGAATAATCTAGGACCAAAATCTCGTGCCGGATTCATTGCAAACCCAGTTAACACACCAAAGGCACCGCCGATTACAGCGATAACGATTCCTACTGCCAAAGGAAATAAGGCTTTTGTGGGAGCAAATGAATTTCGTTCGTCAATAAAGGAAAATATAGCAGCTACTAGCAAAGCCGTTATAACAATCTCAACACATGCAGCTTGAAAATGATTCAGATAGAAAGCAGGGTAGGTAGAAAAAATACTAGCCAAAGTTTGACTTTGTGCACTTCCGCGGATCACTTCGTTTGTTGTTTCATAGTGAAGGAAACCATTATAATAGAGTCCGTATACTAAGGCGGCTGCTGTAAAGGTTCCTATTGTTTGTGCTAAAATATAAGGCAATACCTTAGCCCAAGAAAACCCGCGATAAACAGCAAGCGCTAATGTGACCGCTGGGTTAATATGCGCTCCCGATATGGCAGCCGTTAAATAAAGAGCCAAACTTACAGCTACTCCCCAAATCAGCCCTATATCCCACATCGTGTATTGAGCTCCATTTAAAACAAGAGCAGCTACACAGCCTGCACCTAAAAAAATCAAAATAAAACTGCCAACAAACTCTGCAATTAATTCCCCTTTTAGTTCTTTCAAGAGTGATACTCCTTTCAATTTTTTAAAACTCCCTCTTTAATTGAAGGTCCTCCCTTTCCTTCTTGTAAATTAATTATAATTTTCCGAATTTTCAATGTCCCTAGACGCTATTTACGTTGTCTAGCATTTTTTATACTTTTTCTAGATTCATTAGCATTTTTTATACTTTTTAAATATGTAATTAAATTCTAGTGACAAATCATATCCTCGGTTTTAGTATTAGTAAAAGATAATATAGTTTTAAGAATATTAGGAATATTTAATTAATATTTTGTTAATATACGAGTTGTCCAAATGTGTAATGAGCTCTTTAATAAAAAGGAAGGATCAGGAGGACTATGATGGAAATTTACAACAGATATCATTGCTGTGCCAGTTGTCAACATTTTAGGGTGCTAAAGGATAACAACAAGAAGGTAGATTATCAATGTTCAAGACTTGACTATCAAACAAAGCCAAACTATAAATTTGATTGCTGGAGCCCAAAAGATATCGTTAAAAAGAGAATGAATAGAAGCCTTTAGTGATTATTCGACTTTCTTGTACATTTTTGGGTTCTCCTTCAAGAACAATTATTCAACACATTTGTTTAAGGAGGTATTATCTTATGAAGATAAAAATTAGAAGGTCACCAGCAACAAAATTGTTGCTTAAACTTTTCAACAAAGTAATTGGTTATTAATGTAAAAATTTAGTGATAGTTTCATTTCTCTGTTGCTGCCTCTACTAACCTCCGCGTATAGGGATGTCGCCTTTTTGAAAATAAATCTTCTGATACAAATAAATCAACGAGCATCCCTTCTTTTAGCACGGCCATTCGTTCACATATATATCGAACAGCAGCCATATCATGCGAAATAAACAAGTAGGACATATTAAACTCTTCTCTCAATTCCTTTAGTAGGTTTAGGATTTGTGCTTGAATGGATACATCTAAACTGGAGGTAGGTTCGTCGCATATAAGCAAGCTTGGCTGAAGGCTAATTCCTCTTGCAATCGCAGCTCTCTGACGCTGACCTCCGCTTAACTGGTGCGGATATCTTTCAAGCAGGCTTTTGTTCAGACCCACTTTTTCGAGCAGGATTTCTGCCATCTGCTTCTTATCATTTCTTACATCCTTTAAAAAAGAGGGAACCACATCAGGATAATTTTCTAGGGACTCAATAACAGATTTCCATACAGGAAGCTTCGGGTTTAAGGATGCTGTTGGGTCCTGAAACACAACTTGAACGTGGCGCCTTGCCTTTCTAAGCTCAGCTCCTTTTAAACACTGAAAATCTATGCCATTTAGTGTGATTTTTCCTCTATCAGATTGATCGAGCCCTAATATCAATTTAGCTAGTGTACTTTTTCCACTCCCGCTCTCACCAATCACCCCCAGACATTCACCTTGCTGTATTTGAAAAGAGACATCGTTCAATACCTTGTTTGAGCGGTAGGATTTACAAACATTTTTAACTTGAAGCATTTAGTTTCCTTCTTCCGTTTCTAAATTGTGGCATGCCGTGCAGTGGGAATCTTCTGCTAGTTGCATCTCTGGCACCATACTACACTTCTCTGATGATTTCGTACACCTAAGAGTAAATGAACAGCCCTGCTTAGCAACGAGTCCTGGCTCTCCAGGGATTACGGCTAATTTTCCTAGTACTGTTTGAGTTAAGACAGGCCTTGCCCGCAGCAGCAGCTTTGTATATGGATGAAGCGGATTGGTCTCGATATTTTCAGTTAAACCCTTTTCAATAATTTGTCCGCCATACATCACAGCCATTGAATTCGCTCTCTTTAACAAATGTTTAAGATCATGAGAAATCAGGAGTATCGCACAACCCAGCTCCCTCTGAAGATCGGCAAGCAAATCTAATATCTTCTCACTTGTAAGGACATCAAGGGCGGTTGTCGGCTCATCCGCAATAATCAGTGAAGGATTAAACATAAGCGCTGCAGCAAGAGATACCCTTTGAAGCTGTCCTCCGCTAAGCTGGTGAGGATAGCTGCTGAAAATCCGTTCTGCTGGCACCTGCACACGTTCAAGCCAGAAGAGAACTTTCTTCCTCGCATCTGCTTTTCTAATTTTCTCGTGGCTGCGAAGCGATTCGATAAGCTGTTTACCAATCTTAATAAAAGGAGTAAAACTCCCCTGATAGTTTTGAAAAAGATAAGCAATCTCTTTTCCTCGTATACATCTCATTTCCTTTTCTGAAAGTCTTGTGAGATCTTTACCCCGGAACTCAATTTGCCCCCCTGAAACATGTAGAGATTTTGGAAGCAATCCTAAAATAGCGGAAGCAGTCAAACTTTTTCCACTTCCACTTTCTCCAGCAAGACCAAGCATTTCACCCGGACGAACTGTAAAGTTCAGCTTTTTAACTAGTGTATGATCTTCCTGCTCATTAGCACCGCGCAATGAAATCGATAGATCTTTAATTTCAAGGACAGGGATAGATTGAAGCCCGGATACTTTCTGTTGACTGTCCTTATTTGTTGGGTTTTGTATTTTTAAATCCATTACTGCAGGCATCCTAATACCCCCGTTTCCTTCGTTATATGCTTTTTATATCAAGCTTATCTCTTAATCCCTCTCCAATTAAATTACATGATAAAACGAGAATAAAAATGGACATTCCTGGATAGAACATTAATTCAGGAATGGTTTGAAAATACGGCCTGCCGTCGTTTAGCATTGCTCCCCACTCTGGTGTCGGGGGTTGAGCTCCAAGACCGAGGTAAGACAGAGAAGAGATGATTAAAATGACTTTTCCAACATCCAGCGTTGCAAGCACGAGAACCGGCGAAATAATTTGCGATAGCAAATGCCTACTGATAATCTTCCATGTTGGACATCCTCCTACCTTTGCCGCTAATATATATTCTTTTTCACGTTCTAATAAGACGATGCCTCTCACAACCCTCGTATAACCGATCCACTTTACTAAAACAACAGAGATCATCAAATTTGTTAAACTCGGACCTAAAAAGCCTGCAATTGCAATGGCTAATATAAACTCTGGAAGTGCTGTTACGCCGTCTGCTAGGCGCATCACAAATGAATCAAATCGTCCGCCAATATACCCTGACAGCAAACCGAGCGGAATACCAATCAAAATAACCATTGCAACGACTAGCGCCGTAATGCCAAGTGTTGTTTGCGAACCAATAATTAGCCTGGAAAAAATGCACCTTCCCATATGATCTGTCCCAAAAGGATATGTTAAGCTTGGAGAGGCAAGGCGCTCGGCCATATTTGCCGTAAAGGGATCGTTCGGTACAAGAAAAGGTCCTATGATTGTAATAAGAATAAAAATTGAAAGAGAAAAGAGACCAAACATTGTTATTGACTTCGATTTTATCCGTACCAAGTGCGGAAAATAAGGTTTCTTTTGCAAAATATGAGGGATCTTCAAGCAGATTCCTCCTTTCCTTGCTTAATGCGTGGATCTAGTAAATAGTAGGATAGATCCACGCATAAATTCATTACTACTACGAATACGCCTGTTAAGAGGACATACCCTTGTATAACTGGATAATCACGGCTAAAAATCGCATCTACTGCCATGCTTCCAAGCCCTGGCCAAGAGAATAAAATTTCTATTACGACAGCTCCACCAAGTAAGCTCCCCATGCTTAATCCAAAAACAGTAATAACAGGCAGCAAGGCTGCTCTAAAAGCGTGGAACCAAAGAATCCGCCATTCTTTCACTCCTCTAGCTCGTGCCGCTTGAATGTAATCCTCAGAAAAGCTTCCAAGAAGTCCTGCTCTAAGAAGTCTTGCATACACAGCCGCCAATGAAAATCCTAAGGCAAAGGAAGGCAATATCGTTTGAGAGAGGGTCCCCATTCCAGTTGATGGAAGGATTTGAAGCTTAAAAGCAAAAAAGTATATGAGCATCAATCCAAACCAAAAGCTTGGAACGGATGCTCCAATTAAGGCAAGAATTCTGCCGACGTAATCTGGCCATTTTCCAGGATAACGAGCTGAGATGATACCCAGTGGCACAGAAATAGACACCATCACGAGAAGTGCACCAACTGTAAGTTGCACGGTGATTGGCAAACGTTCCATCATCTCGTCCCATACAGGCTTTCCACTCATGTAGGATTGGCCGAGATCAAGCTTAATTAAACCGAGCATCCACTGACCATACTGAACATATAGAGGCTGATCAAAGCCAAGCTCACTTCGGAGCTTAACTTGATCAGCTTCAGTTACCATCATTTCATCTGCATTTAAAATCGCCATAACAGGATCACCTGGGGCTAACTTCATTAAGCTAAAGGTAAATATGGATAATAGAAATAAAACAATCACTAATTGAACAAGGCGCTTTCTAACCAGTTCTAACACCTTATTTCACATCCAATGTATGGGTTATAATATAGTACTCCTCAGCTGTAGGAACCCAGCCTTTAATTCGATTATTCACACCTACTAGAATATTTGGATAAACAGCATAGCTATGTACTATTTCCTTGTTGATAATATTGGCTGCTTCTTTCGTCAATTGTATCCTTTCATCTAAATCACTTGTTGTATTTAATTCGTTAATTAATTCATTTAATTCAGGGATATTTATTTTCCCCACGTTAAGTGCCCCTGTTTCTGTGAATGCAGTATTTAAGAAATAACTTCCATCTCCCCGTGGGGATGTATTATTACTGTAAGTAGCAAGATCCCAATCGCTATTTTCTACAAGATGAGTATCAGCATTTTCGACCATTTTAATCTCTATTTCTACCCCTGCTTTTGCTGCATCTGACTGAAATAGCTGCGCAATTAATGGTAATTCTGGACGTGTTTTATATGTGATAAGTTCAAGCTTAAGTGTTTTCCCGTTCTTTTGCATCTTGCCAGCATCATTTTGTTTATATCCTGCCTCGATAAGAAGCGTTTTCGCTTTTTTTATATCCAATTTCTTTACTTCATCATCAATTCCAAACGGAAGATTACTGTTAAATGGACCATTGGCAGGAACCGCATGACCTAGCATGATATCATCTGCAATACTTTGTCGATCAAGTAATAAATTAAGGGCCTCTCTGACTTTTATATCTGATACGTTTGGACTTTTTTGATTAAATAAGACAAAGTGCGATCTAAGACCAGGTACAGATTCAATCTTAAGTGCTGTATCTTTCTCAATAGCTTCTATACCTTCAGCAGGAAGGTTATAAACTACATCTGCCTCTCTAGACTGCAAAGCAAGTGCCCGGACATTTGCATCTTCATTAAATTTAATCGTTGCTTTATTTATTTTTGGCTTTCCTGCCCAGTAGTTATCATTTTTAATCACTTGAACTTCCTGATTTGGAGTAAATTTCTTCACTTGAAAAGGCCCTGTCCCAACCGGTGCATTTCTAAATGCCTCTTCACCTATTTCTTTTTCAGCTGCAATATTGATAATCGAAGTATATGGGTTTACTAGTTCTGATGGTAAAGCAGGATATGGCTCTGTAGTTGTAATGGTAAGCTTTTGACCATCCGCCTCCATTGATTGAATTTTCAAGGAACTTTTAAGAGATTCATTGACAGTGATACTTCGTTCAATTGAAGCTTTGACCTTAGCAGCATCTAGTTTTGCTCCATCTTGGAATGTTACGTCATCTCGAATGATAAACTCCCACGTCACATTGTCCGTTGTCTCCCACTTTTCTGCAAGCCAGCCTTCAATATTTGAGTGTTCATCCAGCTTTAGCAACGTCTCTGTAATACCTGCACGAATAGGAGTAAATATAGTATGAGGATCTAAGTTAGGAGACTTAAAACTAAAGATCATTGTTACATTCTTATCCTTTTCTGTTTTTTCTCCTTCAGCATCTGAATGACTCTTTTCAGCTGAACATCCAACTGTTATGAGCATCATTAATCCTAACGCTAAAATAACCAGCTTTTTTATACTGAACATATTCGTTTTCATTCTTTTTCCCACCTTTATATAAATATCATTAGTTCGTAACCATTACGATTTAATAAGCGGATATTACTAATTTATTAAGATATGAGTCTATTTTTTACTATATATCAAATAACTCTGTATTATTCCTTTACAATCTTTACTTCTGCTGTAGATACTGTATTCTGTTTTGCCGAAAGCAGAATACATGCAGTAATAATGAAAACTCCTCCTAATACGGTTAACATGTCAGGAACTTCTGTCCAAAATAAAAATCCCCACATGACATTAAAAACAATTCCAATATACCTCGTTATTTCTACGACAATCACACGCTCATGCGTAAAGGCTTTCGTTAAAAATATTTGACCTAACAAAGAAACAACTCCTATACATACCAAATAGATAAGTTCGAGCGGTGTGGGTATTACAAAGTTATTCCACATAAGCGGAATAGAGATCAAAGTAGCTGTCGCTAGGAAATAAAAGACAATCTCATAGGAATGATGTTTTTTACTCAAGTAGCGTATAGAAGTTGCTGCACCTGCTGCAAATAGAGCACTAAGAATACCTATGAACGCATAGATCGAATACGTAGAATAATTAAATGGCTTCACGAGTAGAATGGCACCTGCTATCACAAGAGGAAGTAAAAGACGTACTCTTTGGGACACTTTCTCCTTTAACAATATTGCAGCGATAAAAATAGCGAAAAAGGGTGATAAATGAGCCAATATACTTGCATCTGCAAGCGGTATTTTAGAAATCGTATAAAAATAGGCCAACAAATACAAGGCACCAAGAACACCGCGAACGGCAAGCATGGGAACTCCCTTTTTAGAAAATGCCACTTTACTATGTCTCATTATAAAATAGATGATAATCGTTCCAATAATACTCCTAAAAAACGCAACCTCAGCGGAAGGAATCGATAAGCTAACTGCCTTTACCAGGGCATTCATAATACTAAAAACAAGGGAGGATAAAATTGCAAGAATAACCCCATTTTTCATTATTTTCTCTCCAATTCGCTATATATGGCCTCTACATCATGCTCCGTTGTATCCTTGAAGACTTCTGGATAAAAGGAATCTTCTCCATGTTCTTGTATGAATTCATGTAATCTTTTTTCAAAACATTTGATTAACTCCAACGTTTGCGGCATCACAACATTCACTTTTTCAGCTAGACCATAAATAAGTTTCAATTTTTTATAATCTTCAAAAGGAATCCTAGGGATAATCCACTTTCCATATGAATCTTTATAAACTTTTTTGTACGGAACAGATGAAAAATCGAAGTACCTTCCATTCTCATCGGGTTTGGAAAAAGGATCGATAAGAATAGATGCGTATCTTATGTATAGAAGATACTCTTGTTTCAACTCTTCTAGTTGGGGAAAGTTCTCAATATCTTCCCGAGAAAGAGTGAATTCATGAACAGGATAATTGTCATCATTTAAAAACTTTAATAAGTTAATAGGTTTGGCCCCAAGGCATTCAATAAGTATAGAAACTTCCTTCCAGAGTAAAACCATTGCCTTTATCAAATGTTGAGTAATAGGCCCTTCTGGATAAATTTTATACATCCACTTTTTTGAGTCCTTCAAGCTGAATATTTCACTTAACGAAAATTCATTGATGAAGAAAGGCGGATGTACATAAGTTGTAATGTTCTTACTTTCCGCTTCAATAGCATGATTAACCACTGTACAGTGTATGCCCAGACTTTCAATAAAACGCTGAACATTTAAAATAGCCGTGCTGTTATTTTGACTAGCAGCAATATAGATGCGCTTCTTTAAAGCCTTTGTAAAAGTCGTTCGGATACTTACATTTTTCGAATCAAATTTTGTAGCAGCAAAATAAGTAGATAAACTAATGACATCAATTCTATCTTTTGAATTCTTCAGCTGGCTAGTAACAAGAAGGTTAGAACCAATAGTTGGTGAAATTAAAATAATGGTCTTTACCTTTTTCAATGAATCTATATTTAAAGCATTGATTACATCCGTGTAACTGTCACTTGGGGTACATATAATAAGTGTTTGCCAAATATCATCAATGTCATCATAGCCTGCATAAAAACAATCTAATGTAGCTGTCCCTGAAAGGTTGTTATATTTTTCACCTTGCACATTTGAATGAAGAACATAGTGGCTTTGTATCAACTCTTTTGCAAGCCTAACTGTATGGGCGCCTTTTCTGTTCAATAAACCTATATTGTCACTCCACCCGCGAGAAATACTAACAGCCATATGTATGGCAGCTGGTCCTGCACCGATAATTAGTGTATTACCGAAAGGCGGGGATAACGTTTTACCAACGTTAAATGTAGTAAGACTACTCATATATCATCACATCCCTTTGTTAAGTTAAAGGCAGAATCTACAAGAAATATAATTAAAATCAATTAAACAAGCGGCCTGGATTTTTCTAACATTATGGTATCGTAAATATTTTTACTTTGACTAATTTTGGTTTCAATCCAATCCGGAGATAAGTCTTTCTCTAAGGGATAATTAAAGGCAGACTTTAAACCATTCCCATACCTTAAAATAATTTTAGCGTTCATGTTTATATTTGTTCTTAAACTATCTAGGACTTCAAGCTTGTTCCTTACCAGTGAAGCAATAATGATATGTGTAGCTTCTTTAACAAAATCTAATTTATATAAACTTTCACTAGAAAACTTAACTTTTGATTCTAAACCAGAAAATTTTGTTACTTTCTTTGCTAGTTCTACAGCTTCATTATCTATATCCAATCCCACCACTTTAGCTCCCGCTTCTTGAGCAATTGTAAGTGCTGAAGTTGGAAATGCACCTGATCCAATAAAAAGTACTTTAGACGTATCATCAATGCAAAAATGATCAAGTTCTCGCTTAACAGAGTTTGATAATGTATTGATATAATCACTTAAGTTTAATTCATTGTTACACGTACAAATAGATTGGTATTTCTCCATAGCACACAATGCCTTTACTGATACTTCCCTTAGTTTCTCGGAGTGCTCCTTTATTTCACTATGGCATCCCCATAATTCCCACTGATTCAAATTTTCTTCACAAATCACAAATTGGCAAAGATCATCTAATTTGTTTTTTAGCAGTTCAAAACATACGCAACATTCTTCTGAATAGATAATTAATTCTTTTATTTCGTATTCGAGTAACTTTAAAGAAAGTAAAAATTTATATTTCTCTTTCATATTTTTTAATCCCCTCCTGTTTATATGTAGAATTACCCATTCAAATGAATTAACTTCACCCCTTTCAACAAATCGTAATCTTTACGATTTAAAATATACTTTTCTTTCACCTATGTGTCAACCTCAATTATTGGATTTATTTTCAAAAAAATATTTTATATCCCAAAAACATTATTTCGGGATATAAAACAAAATGATTACGATTTATAATCTTAACTTTCTTCTTACGATAAGAAAGTTAAGATTGAAATAATTTAATGAAGTGAATCCAGACAAATACGGATTTACAGCGTTAAGAGGTTTTTTTCATAAAAAAACGCCAATAGATCAAGAATACTTTGGCGTATACTACTCTGGATAACACATTATCTTGTATCTATTTTCTTCTTTTCTTATATGCTAATGGTGTCATATTCATGGACTTTCGGAATTTATCGATGAAATAGCTTGTACTATTAAATCCTACTTGATAGGCGACTTCAGTAACATTGGATTCGGCTTGTTGCAGTAAACTTAAGCTTTTTTCAATTCGATAATCCATTACGTAATTTAATGGTGTTGTCTTTAAAACTCGTTTGAAATATCGACAGCATTCAGAGCGGCTCAATTGACCAGCTCTTGCAATATCGTCTAACATAATTTTTTCAGCATAATGCAGATGGATCCAATTTAACATTTGCTTCATTCGATCATTCTTTAACATTTCCGTCTGATTGTATTCTAATTGAAAGCCATTAATAATTAAGTTTTGCCAAATTAACGTTAGCTGTATCATGATGTCGATTTCATAGTATGGTGATTTTTGCTGAATCCATTGATTGATTTTTATAATAGCTTCTAAAATATTTTTCCCCCACTCCTCATTTGCATCTACATATAAGTAAGGTAAATTAGTCGCTTGAATATAGGGATATACATAGGTTGTATACAGTTCTTGAGGTAAAACAAAATGAGGAGAAACATTTAAACAAATATAGACACAGCCTAATTGGTTGTTTTCTTTCGCCATGTGTAAGCAGCCGCTATTTATAAATAGACCGTTACCTTCTCGAACAACTAGTTTTTCTTCATTTATTTGAAAAGTTGCTTCCCCTTTCACAATCAAAACAAATTGAATTTCCTCATGCCAATGAAGTGGTATATAGCCGTGTATATTTTGGGCAATCGTTGTTTCGTAGCATGCAATTGGTAATGCGACTGTACGATGTTTGGTTAGCTCTTTTAAGCTTTGATCAACCTTAAAATTTTTCATTTGCAAACTTATCACCTCAATATATTTATATTTTTTTATTCAATTTAACTATTATTAAACTAATTTTTCACTTATTATAACACTATTATTATACTTAATATGGAGAATCAATCATGAATAAACCTACTAATAGAAGGAAAGGACTATTTTTCGTTATAACAGGAGCGATACTTTGGGGTGTTGGCGGCACTGTGGCCCAAAAACTCTTTCAACAATACGCCATCGATGTGGATTGGCTCGTAACGACACGATTGCTTATAGCTGGTTTTCTACTATTAACCGTTCAATTTTTTCTAAAGGAACGTTCTCAAATACTTGGGGTCTGGAAAAATCGAAGGACAGCTATTCAGTTGATTATCTTTGGGTTACTCGGCATGCTTGCGGTTCAATACACGTATATGGCATCTATCAGTCATGGTAATGCTGCTGTTGCAACGTTATTACAATATTTAGCACCTGTTATGATTATTGTTTATTTAATTTTACGTAAACAAACTGTTCTAACACGACAAGACTTATTAACGGTTTCACTTGCTTTAGTTGGCTGCTTTTTCTTATTAACAAACGGCTCAATCTCCGGGCTGTCTGTGCCGACATCGGCAATCATTTGGGGTGTTTTATCTGGACTGGCATTAGCCTTTTATACTTTATATGCCATTCCTCTCCTTACGCAATATGATTCCCTTGTCGTTGTCGGCTGGGCGATGATTATCGGTGGTTTTGCCTTAAGCTTTATCCATCCGCCTTGGCAAATGGACTTTACAAGCTTAACACTAGAAAGCTATTTATATTTAGTATTTGTTATCCTATTCGGTACAATGATTGCTTTTTGGTTTTATATTGAAAGTTTACAAAGTCTTTCACCTAAAGAAACAAGCCTTCTAGGTAGTTTAGAACCACTAGCAGCGGTTGTAACAACGGTCATTTGGTTAAAAGAACCTTTTGGATTTTTCCAATGGATTGGTACAGCTTGTATTATTGGAATGATTTTAGTATTAGCATTGAATAAAAAATCTTCTTCAACAAAAAGCCCCTCACAGTGAGCTAATTTCGCTTTAAACTGTGAGGGCTTCACTATGTTTTCTCTTTAGAACGATTGAAAACAAATAAGCAAATTAGGAGAGATAAGAAGAAAACATAATAATGGCTATAAATCATGTAAAAACTTAAGCTCCTTGAAAAGACTTCTTATGAAATCGTTCAATTAAGTGAAAAACCTCTTCCCCTTTTTCGGACAATTCCGCTTCAGGAACTAGCTTTAAAACCATTGCTTGGTATGGCTCCGGAACCACTCTATAGTGATGAATATACGGAAGTAACATAAAGTTACATTTTTCCCAAAATCGGATACGTGCAAGATTTTCGGGCGTCTGTTCTGCTTCGACTTCGATGACAATACTGTCAAATTCACGATTTATTGACCAACTCATTATATAATTAATTATCATCCTACCTACACCTCGGTTTCGATGTTTCTCCCGAACCGCGAGATAATCTATAAGAAGGATCTTTGTTCCCTGCAAATTTCCCGATAGCGCTATCGCATATACCTCGGATTCATCTTGAGCTATATGGAAGAAGCATGTTTGTTTCCGAAACATATTTCGGATAATCTTCTCAGCCTTTGCCCCTTTTTCACCAAAAGCTTCATAATAGATGCTCCTCCACTTCTGCCATACTTCTTCATCCCAATGGTCCACTGTCTTAAATTCCATGGAATTCCCCCATGTTTGTCCCAAATTTTTTTAGTTACTTTTATCTATCATTAACAACTGAAAAAGGTTCAAATGTTTAAGCTAGATATTTGTGATGCCTTCCCTTTCTTTCTCGAGACTTAATAAATGCTTCTTCATCTCCAAACCACCTCGATAACCTGTCAGTTTTCCATTTTTGCCTATTACTCGATGGCATGGAACAGAGATAAGAATGGGATTAGCTCCAATAGCAGTCCCAACTGCACGTACAGCAGACGGCTTCCGAATCATTTCTGCTATTTGTGAATAAGTAAATGTTTCTCCGTATGGTATCTCGTTTAAGGCATTCCATGTCTCCTGTTGAAAAGATGTTCCCTGAATATCCATTGGAAATGTAAATGATGCCCGTTTCCCTTCAAAATATTCTAATAATTCTTCTATATATGGTTGCAGCGCTCCATCATCCTCTATCAATTCCAAGTTAGAAAATCGTCTCTTTGCCCATTCTTTTACCTCTTCAAAGGATTTATTAGGAGAACCTACATAACACAATCCGTTAGATGTTGCGGCTAAATAAAATTTCCAATTCTCATATACAAAAGACGACCAAAACACGACTTGGTTTCTAATGTTATTCATTCTGTTTTCCTCCATTAACCCTCTTTGAACTACCCCCACCTACTCCACTACGTTTCGTCGAGGAGGGAGATTCCTACGTACAAGATTCTATCGAACCTTAATAGAGTAGGCTATCCCTGTCGCACCGACAGTTAGCAGTACAAACGACTAACCTAGCAAGTCTCCTGCAAAAAAGAATCTAGTTAGACAGCTAACGCTAATTCTTTTATATTTTTAGATGCGTTCACATCCGCGTTGTCTGTGTGACCGCATTTTTGACACACAAATTCAGCTTGCGTTGGACGATTGGCTTTTTCTGTATGGCCGCAAGCATGACAACGCTGTGAGGTACGTGTAGGATGGACAGCGATGACGGTTTTCCCATACCATTCCGCTTTATATTCCAGCATGGTACGGAATTGTGACCAAGATGCTTCACTGATCGCTTTTGCCAGATGGTGATTCTTCCTCATATTCGCTACCTTTAAATCTTCTATTCCGATCACATCGTGGTTTTTGATGATTTCGGTAGATATTTTTTGAAGGTAGTCTGTTCGTGCGTTCACGATTTTTTCGTGAATACGCGCCACTTTTTTTCGTTGTTTTTGATAATTTTTTGCTTCATTTAGTGGTTTCTTTTGGTGAAGCGCTCTTTCTTGTCTTCTCGATAAGATCCGTTGTGCTTTCACTAATTTTCCCTCCAGAGAACGGAAAAACTTTGGGTTGGAATAGATGGTTCCATCTGACAGAATCGCAAAATCTTTTAGGCCGACATCGATGCCAACAGCCGAATTGGTTTTTGATAATTTGGTTACTTCGACTTTGGTAGCTAGAGAAACAAAATATTTCCCCGATGGATTCCGTCTAATCTTCGCACTCAAAATACGACCGTGTACTTCACGACTTTTGGCAAAACGAACAAGACCTAGCTTTGGCAACTTGATCCGGTCGTCTATAACAGCGATATTTCCATTCGTATGCTTCGTAACGTAAGACTGGACAGGATTCTTTTTGGATTTAAAACGCGGTGGCTTATTCTGTTTTTTGTAATATCGACTATAAGCATCCGCTAAGTTTTCAACCGATTTTTGCAAAGCGATACTATCCACTTCTTTCAAAAAAGAATACTGTTTCTTTAATTCTGGAAGTTCTTTGATGGTTTCATATTTATTCAAATAGTCCCCTTTCCAATTATTTGAGGAAAGTTGACCATTCTGCTTCATTTCTTCTGTGATAGACCAGTAAGCGTCTTTTTCTTTCTGTTTACCAAGAAAGAGATTAAAGACAAATCTTGAACAACCGATCGTCTTATGGATGAGTTCCATTTGTTTCTGATTAGGGTATAAGCGAAACTTAAAGGCTTTGTGGATGAACATGGTTGAGCACCTCCTTCACCATTTACCTTATTATACCATATATAAACCCAAGGATTCAAACACATGTTCCTGTTTTGTGAAATAGTCACTAATCAGAAGGACAAAAGGGATGGTACTCCTATCATCGTCATTTTCTTACGATTCAACCAACAGTCGGACAATCGAGATAGCCAGTAAGCCATCCCAATCAGAAGGCGATTCATCCCCTCCCTACCCATTGGGCTATCACCCTTCACATTCCTTGAGGAAGGGGTATTCTCGCCTGTTTTTTGATAAAACATGTATCTTTTAAAAGGCACCAGCTATAGGCTTTTATAGAGTATATAACCCGACATGCTTACTAGTAGTATACAAAAATATACGGTTGCAACATACATGTTTTTATCTACCCTTCTGCTTTCGTTCATTAGATTTTTTTATTTTCATTAATTTAGTGGGCGGCTGCTTTCGCAGCCATTTAATAAAACGTGAGAGTTTTTCATCTTCCCTCATCTCACGCAACGTTGTTAAACGTGCAGCGATTTCCTCATTCGTGTAGAGGGCATGTATTTGTTTATGACAAGGTATACATAATTTTGCTGTCGATCCAAATGTCCCTCCCATCTCTTTTGGAAGTAGGTGATGAACGGTTGTTTCCACTCCATTACGACCACAAAGTTCACAGACCCCCACTGATTTTTCCTCCTATGCTTTATTCATTAATCAATCTGTATATAAGCACTTATTTGAACATCTTCGTTACAAAAACTGAAAAATAGATTAAAAACTTAAACATAGTGTTTTAAATGCTTTATTTTTTTTAAAATAACCCGTATTTCCGACAGTAACAAACATCTCTCTGATGAAAAGTTCTCTTCGATACAAAACATTATTAGTTTGATACGAATATTCTCTTTATATGAATCAAAACAGAAGAGTTTCTATTGAACAAGGGATTTGAAGGTCGGATGTCTAACATATTAACGATTAAACAAATCAAATCTGCAAATAGGGTTGTTGTAAATATCTGCATGTGATAGAATAACCAAGTTTCCACTTTTGTTATTTTATGTAATGAGAACAAAAGCATATAGAACGGGGCTGATGTAATGAATCGCGAAACTGAACAACACCGAATTAATGATGTCATCCGTGAAATTGAATACAAAAAGAACAAGTTATATTCCAAGGCTACTGAGTTAAAAGAAAGTATCATTGGTCTTCGTAAAAACTTTTGGGAAGATGTCACGGTCAATTTGGATGAGCCAGATGATGTAATTGAAACACAAGCTAGTCTGAAACAGCAGGCCGAGCTATTATCGGAACGAGAAAGATTTCATGGAAAAGTTGGCGAAGAACTAAAAACATTAAATAAGCTAAAGGACTTCCCTTATTTTGGGAGAATTGATTTTATCGAAAATCCAGGAAATGAAGAGGAACAGATCTATATCGGCATTGCTTCCTTGATGGATCATAACGAGGAAAACTTTCTAATCTATGATTGGCGTGCGCCGATTTCCAGTCTGTACTATGATTATTCTCCTGGTAAGGCACAATATGAGACGATGCAAGGAACAATAACAGGGGAAATGACCTTGAAGAGACAGTTCATTATCAGATATGGCTTAATTGAAGGCATGTTTGATACTGGAGTTACAATAGGTGATCAGCTTCTCCAGCAAGCACTTGGAAATAATGCGAGTACAGCAATGAAAAGCATTGTAGCAACTATTCAAAAGGAACAAAACAAAATTATTAGAAATGAACGAAGCAGTCTCTTAATCGTGCAAGGAGTAGCTGGGAGCGGAAAAACGTCTGCTGTTTTACAACGTATCGCCTACTTAATGTACCGCTTTCGAGAAAAGTTAACTGCTACTAACCTTCTTCTCTTTTCACCCAACCCTTTATTTTCGAGCTATATTTCCAATGTACTACCTGAGTTAGGAGAAACAAATATTAACCAAACGACTTTATTGGACTTTTTGAAAAAGGGAATAGAAAATGATATTAAGATTGAATCACCTTTTGAACAAATAGAATATACTCTTACAAAAATGGATAGCAAAGATTATGCAGTTCGTTTAAAAAGCATCGACTTTAAATCAAGCTTAGACTTTAAACATATGTTGGATGAATATATTTCTCGATTGAAATCTGACGGAATTCGCTTTAAAAATCTGACGTTCCGTAAACAGATTCTTATTTCAAAAGAACAAATTCGTAATTATTTTTATTCTTTAGATCAAGAAATCGCAATTCCTAATAGAATGGAACTCGTTTCGAAATGGCTGCTAAAAGAAATCCGTAAACATCAGAAGGCGGAAAAAAAGAAAGACTGGGTTACAGAGAAAATAGAGTTATTAGATAAAGAAGACTATATGAAGGCCTATTACAAAAGTCAAAAAGAAGACGAAGATGATCCTGACAGAGAAGAAAATTTGCTCCGATCAGAAGTCGTAAACAAGTATTTCTCCCCCATTAAAAGGCGTGTGAAGCAATTGGAGTTTGTCCATATCTTAGCAACTTACCGTGAGCTTTTCACAAAGGGAGAGTTTGAAGAAAAACTAGAGGATTGGAAAGAAATTTGTGCTCATACAGAGGTCAATCTATCTCACAAGTTTTTGACGTGGGAAGATGCTGCACCGTATTCATATTTTAAAAACCGCTTGCTAGGGAATCATACGAATCAATCTGTCCGTCATTTATTTATCGATGAAGTTCAAGATTACTCCGCATTTCAGTTTGCTTATATAAAGTACATCTTTCCGTATACAAGAATGACCATACTAGGAGATATTAATCAGGGCATATACACATACGCTACAACGGCAAACCCGCTTATTCCTGAGGAACTGGAGAAAAATCAAGAAAGAATCACTCTGACCAAAAGTTATCGTTCTACTAAGCAAATTGTTGAATTCACTAAATACTTTGCTCCAGGTAGAGAGTTAATCGAACCGTTTGAACGCGAAGGAGAAAAACCAAAGCTGATAACATTAAGTAATAAAGCTGATATAGCAGAGACCTTGAGTGCGAGCGTAAAAGAACTGCTTGATAAAGGATATGAAACAATCGCTATCATATGTAAAACATTACAAGAAAGTACTATGATTTATCATTTATTACAGCATAAAATATCCGTCAAGCAAATAACTGAGCAAACGTATTCTTTCGAAAAAGGATTGCTCGTACTTCCTGTTTATTTGGCTAAAGGAATTGAATTCGATGCCGTTATTATTCCAAATGCATCTAAACAACAATACGCCCTTGAATCTGATAGAACCCTTTTCTATACTGCCTGTTCTAGAGCTATGCATATGCTGGTCATGATGACAGAAGATGAACCATGTACTTTTATTGAACAAGCAGCAAGAGAAACGTTTGAACTGCTATAATATGTCCAACACTTTGCTTTAATCTTTAAAGCAAAGTTATGTTATATGATACTGCCGATTTTTAGATTGATTATTTACGTTATTAACTTTTCGTACCAAAAGGCACTACTCTTTTATATGCATTGTTTGAATATGAGCTTACATTAAGTGTGAAAAAATCATCAAAAAGACGGGCAACAGCCCGCCTTTTTGATGATTTCTATTTATGTATGAAAATATTATGTATTAAATCCGTTTTGCTCCAATATATTTAGGTTTCCAGTAACTATTACTTGTTTTAGCATAAGAAACACCTTTTGAAGAAGAAGAATGAATAAATTGATTATCTCCTACATAAATGGCTACATGAGTTGGTCTTGATGCCTTATTTGGAGCGAAGAACATTAAGTCTCCTTTTTTTAACGCACTTACTTTTTTTCCTTTTTTGTACATTTCCGCAGCCGTTCGCGGTAATGTTTTACCTTGTTTACCATATGAATATTTCACAAGTCCAGAGCAATCAAATCCACTTGGTGAAATGCCGCCCCATTTATATTTTACGCCTAGATGACTTTTGGCTACAGAGATCGCTTTAGTATGATATGTTGCAGCTTCTGCTTTATCTTCATTTAAAGTAATTCCAATACTCAATGTGACAATGAACAACAATCCAACAATGATTTTCTTTAGCATACATACCTCCTACATCAATTTCATACTTGTATTATACGAAAACTATTTTTCGCTTGCTTCACAGGAATATTACAGTTTGTAGACAAAGTATTACAAGAAGAGACAAATATGACCTTATTGCATAAAAAATACCTCCTGAAAATCAGGAGGTATTCGATAAATACTATTCCACTTCGACAATTTTCACATTCTCATTCTCAACAATTGCTTTGAAAGATTTTACTTCTGGTCGTTCGAAAATAAAGTCCGCTATACCATCTTCTAGCTGTTCTTGAATGACGCGACGAAGCGGACGAGCCCCGAACGATGGATTATATCCAAGTTCGACTAATTTTTCTTTTGCAGCATCCGTTACTTCTAATGATAGTTGCTGCGTATCAAGTGTTGTGTAAAGCTCTTGTAACATAAGCTCCACAATCTGTAATAAATCTTCTTTTTGTAACGCAGAGAATTCAATAATGCTATCGAATCGATTTAAAAACTCTGGCTTAAAGAAGTTTCCAAGTGATTGTAGAATGTTCGCTTCAGTAACGGTTGTATTTGTTAAGAATCCCATTTCCTTGCGTTTTTCTGTTGCCCCAGCATTACTTGTCATAATAATGACTGTATCTTTGAAATTCACTGTACGACCTTGACTATCTGTTAATCGTCCATCGTCTAAAATTTGCAAAAATACATTCATCACTTCAGGATGCGCCTTTTCAATTTCATCTAATAAAATAATGCTGTACGGTTTACGACGCACTTTTTCTGTTAATTGTCCCGCTTCTTCATGACCTACATAACCTGGAGGGGAACCAATTAATTTAGAAACGCTATGTTTTTCCATGTATTCACTCATATCTAAACGAATCATTGAATCTTTAGAGCCAAATAATTCTTCGGCTAACGCTTTCGATAATTCTGTTTTACCGACACCTGTAGGTCCGACAAAAAGGAAGGAACCAATTGGGCGATGCTTCGATTTCAATCCAGCTCGACTTCTTCGTACAGCTTTCGCTACTTTTTGAACGGCTTCACTTTGACCAATCACTTTTTTCGCTAATGCCTCTTGTAAATGAAGCATTTTTTCTTGCTCATTTTCTTGAAGCTTACCAACTGGAATACCTGTTTTTTGTTCAATGATTGCTTGAATATCTTCAACCGTTACCATTGGTTTTTCTACGTCTACGCCTGATTGAAGTATTTTTTCTAATTTTTCTTCTTCATCACGTAAAGTAGCGGCTTTTTCATAGGCTTCTTCTTTCAATGCTTGTTCTTTTTCTTTATAAATTTGAGCTAAACGAGCTTTCGCCTGTTCCTCTTCAATTCCTTCAATTGTTAAATTAAGTTTAGAACCGGCTTCATCGATTAAGTCAATCGCTTTGTCTGGAAGAAAGCGGTCTTGAATATAACGATGTGAAAGTTCAACAGCTGCTTTAAGTGCTTCTTCACTATAAGTGACACTATGATATGCTTCATAGCGTTCTTGTAACCCTTTTAAAATAGTAAGGGCTTCTTCTGGTGTTGGTTCTGACACTTGAACAGGTTGGAATCGTCGTTCTAACGCTCCATCTTTTTCAATTTGGCGATATTCAGAAAGTGTCGTCGCACCAACTAATTGTAATTCACCTCTTGCTAAAGCTGGTTTTAAAATATTTCCGGCATCCATAGACCCTTCTGCTGAACCAGCGCCTACTAATTGATGAATTTCATCAATAAAAAGAATCACATTGTTTCTTTCTTGTAATTCAGCAATAAGCTGTTTCATTCGCTCTTCAAATTGACCGCGAATTCCAGTATTTGAAACAAGAGAAGCAACATCAAGCATATAGACTGCTTTAGCCTGCAGTTTTGCAGGTACTTTTCCTTCTGCAATTTTTAAAGCTAATCCTTCTGCGATTGCTGTTTTACCGACTCCAGGTTCACCAATTAACACAGGATTATTCTTGTTTCGTCTATTTAATATTTCAATCACACGTTTCACTTCTTCATCACGACCGATGACAGGATCAATTAATCCAGCTTTTGCTGCGTCTGTTAAATTACGACCGAACTCGTCAAGTAATCCTCCTCTATTGCCACCTTCTGTTTGTGATGGAATAGGATTATTTATATGAAATGGCTGTTGCATGAAGGATGAAAATAAATCATCATTTGTCGGGAATTTCTCTTTGTTCATTCCACCCATAGCAGCTCCTAATTTATTACGTTCTTCTTTATAACAAACGGAGCACAATGTTAAATTATGTTGTTGACCATTTAGATTTATGCGAAATTGAACATTTGCTTGATTCACTTTGCATTTTTCACATTTCATTTAGTACTCCTCCTTATAATTTAGATCATATTTGACTTTGACTAACTTTGACCTTTAAGAGCATTATACCTTGACCTTTTTTGACTTTCAAGACATTTGTTCAAAAAAATTTAAAAACCAACTCACAAGTGAGTCGGCACTTCCCTTATATTGAACTACCCCCACCTACTTCACTACGTTTCGTTGAGGAGGGGGATTCCTACGTACAAGATTCAATCGAACCTTAATTGATTAGGCGATCCCTGCCGCACCGACAGTTAGCAGTACAAACGACTAACAAAGCAAGCCTCCTGCAAAAAAAGAATAAAGTTAGACAGCTAACGCTAATACTTTTATATTTTTAGAGGCGTTCACATCAGCGTTATCTGTGTGACCGCATTGTTGACACACAAATTTGGCTTGCGTTGGAAGATTGGCTTTTTCTGTATGTCCGCAAGCATGACAACGCTGTGATGTACGTGTAGGATTGACAGCGATGACGTTTTTCCCATACCAATCCGCTTTATACTCCAGCATGGTGCAGAATTGTGACCAGGATGCTTCACTAATCGCTTTTGCCAGATTGTAATTCTTCCTCATATTTGATACCTTTAAATCTTCTATTCCGATCACATCGTGGTTTTTGATGATTTCGGTAGACATTTTTTGAAGGTAGTCTGTTCGTGCATTTACGATTTTTTCGTGAATACGAGCCACTTTTCTTCGTTGTTTTTGATAATTTTTCGCTTCAGATAGGGATTTCTTTTGTTGAATCGCTCTTTCTTGCCTTCTAGATAAAATCCGTTGAGCTTTAACCAATTTTTCTTCAAGAGAGCGAAAAAACTTTGGATTAGAATAGATGGTTCCATCTGACAGAATCGCAAAATCTTTTAGGCCGACATCGATGCCAACAGCCGAATTGGTTTTTGATAATTTGGTTACTTCGACTTTGGTAGCTAGAGAAACAAAATATTTCCCCGATGGATTCCGTCTAATCGTAGCACTCATTATAAATCGTCAAATCCTTATACTTTGTTAACGAATCCATGACGGTATTCGGAATCGCTCCAAATCCGATTTGTATACTATCTCCATCTTGGATAAGCTCCGCGATATATTGACCAATGATTCGATCTTTTTCCGTAATAGCTGGCGCTTGTGCCTCGATTAACGGCTGATGATTTCCCACTAAACAATCGACTTCAGAAATATGAATCTGTTTTCCAAGTCTTGGGGAAGTAACAAAAGATAAAGAACTAAAGCAAATTTCCTTAAATTTAATTAAAAAGAAGAGGATACAAACTTATCAAAAGAAGTATGCAATTGTATGGAAAAATGCGTGAGGAATAATGAAAATGTATCTCATTTTCTACTCTTAGAAATTTGATATAAATGAAAAACATCACCAACATATGTCAATGATATTTTTCGTTGTAACTTGATTAATAATAAAAATCCATTAACGTTTCATCCATCAAGTCTTGAGTAAGGCCGATATAAATCATAGTATCTTTTTGATTGGAGTGATTGAGAATCTGTTGTAATAAAGCAAGATCTTTAAACCTTTGATAATGTAGATAACCAAATGTTTTTCGAAGCGTATGTGTTCCTACATCTGGAACATCGGCCATCTCCGCTGCTTTGTTAAGCACACGATATGCTTGCACCCTCGTAATCGGCCCCGCTCCTTTTCGACTCGGAAATAAATAGCCATCACTTTTCAATTTCATTTTTCGTACATATTTCCTCACTTCTTTTCGCAATTGTGGATTAATGAGGAAGCGTTTAACCTTATCTGTTTTTTGTTCGACAATGACAATATGTGTACCATCCAATAAATCTTTGACACGCAATTGCAACAAGTCCCCAATTCGAAGTCCGATATTAATGCCAATCGTAAACATCATATAATCTCGATAGCTACAATATTTGAGCAATGCTTTTTTCATTCTTTCTATTTGATCTAGCCGGCGAATCGGCTGGACATTTTTTATCTTTTTTGAAGTTGTGTGCATCCTATAACTACGCCCCCTTCTCCCTTCTTTTATTGTAATGTATGTATGAAAAAAACGCTAAGTTTTTTAAAAAATGAAATCGCTGAAACCATTGATTTAATAGGATTTTGAATGTATCAATACAGGTCCTTTGTTACATTCAGAATATTATGAAAATAAATCTCGTAAAATAGCAAGAAATCGAAAATCTCTTTAAACCCCATTTAAATGGTCAAATTCGCATTTTAAGATATTCGGGATAAATGACTAGCAAATCAAAAAACAACAGCCTTAAAACGGAATTATGGAGGTCACTTTTCTTCAGGATTTTATATAACCGCTTTTCAGTTTACCAAAAAAAACCTGAAAGAAGATTAGAATCTTCTTTCAGGTTTTTCATTAAGCTGCTTTTTTATTATCTTCTTGTTTACTGATAAAATATTTTAACAATGGTGGTGTTACAAGGGTCGTCACAATCACGACGATAATAATAGTCGTGAAATATTCAGGAGCTAGTAAATTTTCACTTAATCCGAGCGTTGCCAAAATAAGAGCAACTTCTCCTCGTGAAATCATTCCCGCTCCAATGGTAATAGAAGAACGAGTATCGAACCCTGTAATCCTAGCACCCATTCCAGCACCAATTAATTTTGTGAAAATTGCCACTAATGATAATCCAATAATGATGAAAAGGTTATCTAGAAAACCATCGAACGTAACAGTTAATCCAATACTAACAAAGAAAATTGGTACGAACAGTGTATAAGCAATAGGTTCAACTTTTCTTTCCACTTCTTCTTTAAATTCAGTTTGAGCAATTGCAATCCCCGCTGCAAAGGCACCGATAATCCCAGCTACTCCAAAGTATTCTGAAATATAAGCAAATAAGAAGCAAATTCCAAGCGCAATACTCATAGCTGGCTGAGTAATTTTAATTCGCCCAAGCTTGCGCATCATAAACGGAACAACCTTCCATGCCAGTAAAGCGATAATAACAAAGAACACTACTTTCCCACCAATAACAGCACCGATGTTTACATCGTCACCGACTAAGAAACTCATCATAAAGGCTAAAGCAACTACAACAATAATATCATCCGCAATCGCAGCCCCTAACACAGTCGTTCCTTCTCGACTTTGAAGCTGACCAAGCTCTTTAAACGTTTGAACTGAAATACTAACAGAAGTTGCACAAAGCAATAGGCCAAGGAAAATCGCATGATGTTGATCCATCCCAACCGCAAGTCCTGAGAAGTATCCCCCAATTAACGGTAGAATAACTCCACCAACTGCGACCGTTAATGACGACGTTTTATTATTATTCAATTCTTTTAGATCCGTTTCTAAACCGGCAATAAACATTAATAATAAAACTCCAATATGACTTAATGCCTCAATAACCTCCGTATTTTGTACCCAGTCTAATACAGCTGGTCCAATAATGACCCCGATAATTAGTTTCCCCAATACCGAAGGCTGCCCAAAGCGAACCGAAATGACTCCCGCAAGCTTCGTCGCAATAATAATAATGAATAGCTGAAGATATAGTTCCAAATTCCTTCCCCTCCCCTAAAAAAACGCAAAAAGAGCCCATTAGTGACAGGCTCCTCCAATTTGTTGCTTTTTATTCATCATTATTAACTCAATAATAACATAATAAGAGAATAAATAATAGATATTTCTGAAAATAAGGGGGGGTTTTGAAGGGGTTTTACCATAAATTTAGAGAACTTCATGACGAGAGGGAGTTGTTTGAAAAAATTAGGGGGATATACAGCAATCATTAATGAGGACATTCGGAAAATATTGTTCATTCTCTACTTTTAAAAAAGAGAGGATGTTTGCTACTAATTTGGCATGATCCTCTCTTCACAACACTCTAATTAATGCTCAATATCTAATAAAGATTTGTCTGATTAACTTAACTTCATCATTGCTTTTGGTAATTCTCGACTAAAAAATTATAATCTACTTGCTGAGACAAAATGTATTCAATTGCTTCCCTAACTGCTCCATTTTCCCCATTATAATTACTCACAAAATCTACTGATCTTTTTACAATTTCTACGGCATCTTTAGGTGCAGCAATTGCCGAACAATATTATAAAGAAGGATATCGAGTAGTGGTCGACTGTGACTTGAAAAGCTATTTCGATACGATCCATCACCAAAGGGTGAGAGCGTATCTGGAGGAATTTATCTCGGATAAAATTGTGCTTAAACTGATTTGGAGTAAGCCCGTATTCAAACAACGTAGATAAAAAGAGCAGCACCTCCTGGTATGATCAACTTATCAATTTAAGGGAGATGCTTTTCATATGCCACAACAAAAACTTACTATTGTCCCCGTTACATTACATACCGAAAACGAAAATACTCCTGCAACAAATCCAGCGATCCTTTCCTCAAATCCTACTTGCACGACCAAAACCGGCAACGCTGAAATTTCTTTCTACAACGGCGTAGATGAGCACATCATCCAAACGGTTATGAGGGAGTTGAGAAACCGATGAAACATGATTACACTAGCGTCAAAAATATCTACATCATTTGTGGTAAGACAGATATGAGAAAAGGAATTGATGGTTTGGCAACGCTCATTCAAGATTCTTTCAATCTAGATCCCTACGGGGATTCCATTTTCTTATTTTACGGATGGAGTAAAGACCGCTATAAATGTTTGTATTTTGATGGTGATGGGTTCGCCATGCTTTATAAGCGTTTAGATAGCGGAAAACTTCAATGTCCCAAAGACGAAAATGAAGTACGTAATCTTACGCAACAAGAGATTCGTTGGCTAGAAGGTTTATCACTTCAGCAACCAAAGGCGATTCAACCATCGTCAAAAGGTGTATTCTAAGGCAGAGCTTGATACAAAAAATCCTTCCACTTTCAGTTGTTCAACATGTTATAATAGACAGAATGAATATGAACGGAAAGTGGTGAATGATTTGGTGAACGCTTCTTCTGATAATGAGAAAGTAATTCAACTTCTTGAAGAACAATTGGCTTATACGAAGCAACAAAACAAAGACTTATCGAAACAGATTGAAGCGTTAACCGATCAAGTGGCCAATTAACTAAGCTTTTATATGGATCCAAAACTGAAAAAACGAAATATAACGCACCAGACGGGCAAGTGTCATTATTTGAGGATGCCCCCTCTTTTAGCGAATCTGAGCACACAGAAGAACAAAGCCAACAGACAATTTTTTATACTGTTGTACGAAAAATTCAAAAGAAAAAACGAAATGATTCATTGCGTGATGGTATTGAAGTAGAAGCTGTTCACCATCATCCAGAAAATACGATCTGTGACTGTTGCCAAGGAAAAATGATTGAAATTGGCAGTACAATCGTGCGCGAAGAAGCAGAATTTATCCCTTCAAGTATGAAGAAGGTTCAACACATTGAACATGCTTATGAATGCAAAAATTGTAAAGGTGATGCATTTCAACAGGTGCACATTAAACGCAGTAAAGCTTCACAAGCTCCTATACAACGTAGTATAGCAAGTCCTAGCGTACTTGCTAAAGTGATACCTCCCCCTTTAACGTCAGGTAAAGGCATGGGAACGTTACGGCTTGAACACTAATGATAAGAACCTCTCCAATTGGGGCATTCGTGCATCGCATGACTGGCTATTGCCTGTTTATGATCAAATGAAGAATTTGATGATAGCTAAATCGATTTTACACGTAGACGAGATATATGGACAAATTATCTATCGATTCGATGGAAAATCTGGTCAGTCTAACGCCTACAATTGGGTCTATCGAAGTGTGACGAGTCAAGGTCCAACGATTGTTCTGTTTCAAAGTTCATTATCACGTGCTCGGTATGTTCTAGAGGGCTTCATTGAAGATTATTCCGGAACGATTGTCTGTGATGGGTATTCGGCCTATGGCAAAATAGAAGGCGTCACCTTCGCAAATCGTTGGGCGCATGTTCGTCGCTACTGGTTAAAAGTGGACAGTAAAAATGGACAAATCGGTGTAAAATATTGTGACGATTTGTATCGACTTGAAAGGAAATTTAAGCATTTATCTCCTAGTAAGCGAAGAAAAAAACGCCAAAATTACTCGAAGCCGATTGTTGATGAATTCCTTGACTGGGTTGAAAAATCACCATTCTACGGTAAAAATGCGCTAGCGAAAGCAGCCGAATATACTCTCAATAGAGCGAATGGACTAAAAGCATTTTTGATGGATGGTCGTATCGAAATTGATAATAATCCAGCCAAAAACGCCATACGTCCGAGTGTGATTGGTCGAAAAAACGTTATACAAAAGCCTTTTCTTCATCTCTTGCCTGCCAAACATACAAAACAACAGTTGAACAGATCTCCCATGAATATCAGGTTCCTTATTCAACCATGAAGCGAATATTTTAGGCGGGAACTTCATGAAAAAAGCCAACGTATCCAACGACAAGTGTATCAAGCGGCAGTTAAACGGGATGATTTAATGCTAGAGATCGATGACTTTGCTATCCCTAATTTGATGATATATTAATTAATCGAAGGTATTTCGCTGATCCGTAAATTATTAACCGGCCTACGACCAATCGAGTCATAAATTAGTTCGAAATCCTTCACTTCAGCTAATCCATAACAATTTCTTCCATCAATAATAATCGGTGTTTTCATCAGCTTAGCATACTGCTCAACATCAAATGCCTTTACTGCCGGCCATTCGGTAAAAATAAAACAGAGGGCAGCGTCCGTAATCGCTTCTTCAATACTTCCACAATACGTCACATCATCGAGGAAATTTTTGCGGAAATTATCCTCTCCGACAGGGTCCCAAACCCGTACCTTCGCTCCATCCTCGAGCAAAATCGGCACATTAACAAGTGATGGAGCTTCGCGCAAATCATCCGTACCCGGCTTAAACGTAAGCCCGAGCACTGCGACCTGCAGCCCTTGGAAGCTGTCATAATACTTACGCGCTTTCTTAATCAGTTTAATCTTTTGATTCTCATTCACTTCAATCGTGGCTTTAATTGTCTTGATTTCATAATCATTGAAATTTGCGAGCCAATGTAGTGCTTTTGTATCCTTCGGAAAACAAGAACCTCCATAACCGACGCCGGCATTTAAGAAGCGGTTGCCAATCCGCGGATCCATGCCCATCCCTTGCGTTACATCTTCAATATTCGCTCCTACAATTTCACAAAGGTTGGCGATTTCATTAATGTACGAAATCTTTAACGCCAAAAAATCATTCGAAGCATATTTAATCATTTCCGCACTGTGGCGATCTGTCACGACATACGGAATCTCAAATGAATTATACACCTCTCGCATAACCGCCTCCGCACGTTCAGACTCCACTCCAAGCACAATCCGCTGTGCATGAAGCGTATCCCGAACCGCCGTCCCCTGCGCAAGGAATTCCGGATTCGATACAACTTCAATGCGCACAGGATGAACTAAATGCTCCAGAATAAGCTGTTCAATTTTATCATTTGTTCCAACGGGCACCGTCGATTTCACAACCACTACGCAATCCTTATCTACCGTTTGCGCAATCTGGATTGCTACTTCATTCACAAATTTCAAGCTCGCGGAACCATCTTTTTTCTCCGGCGTTCCGACTCCAATGATGATTACACCCGCATCGCGGTACGCTACCTCATAATCCGTCGTATATGCAAGCTTCTCTTTATTTTTCAACATCAATTTTTCTAAATCTTGCTCATAAATGGGAGAAATCCCCTGCCTCATTAAATCAATTTTCTTTTCATCAATATCCACACACGTTACATGGTGTCCCTTCTCAGCAAGACAAACAGCCGTCACCAATCCCACATAACCTGTCCCAGCCACAACAATTTTCATATAATATCACACCCTTCATGTTTAAGTAAAAAGTTCTAGTACATTCTCTTTGTAGTTATATGCTTTAAGCAGTATTTTTTCAAAGTGTAGCTAAACAATTGGAACCCATTTATACTCAAAGGATTGAAAAAAATAGATAGCATGGCTCTATTATATTAATACGGAGAATAACAATTAGGATAAATAGATTCTAGTATTCTAATAGAAATTTTAGATAGCAGGAAATATGTATAGTAGATTGAAAGCTGAATCTTAGTACTGAGCGTAAGGCTAAAGAGCCACTAGAATAACCTAGGGGCCTCTTTGAAATTAATATTAAACATCCCTAAAGTTCCTTATTTTGTTATAATGTCTTTCAATTAGAAAATAGACTCTATATACTCTCTATACCATGATTGAAATACATAAAAGCTCCAGATAACTCTATTTTCTAAATCAGTACTTTTATTTACATAAAGTTTACTTATAAGCTCTGAAAGTACTTCATATTCAAAAATCCCCTGTTTCATAATAGCAGTTCTATCAGAAAACTTTTTAAGGTCATAACCTAGTGAAGTTCTGAGCCATGTTTCAATTGGTACTCCAAAACCTCTTTTTGGACGATCTAATAATCTACTAGGAATGTAATCATATACTAAATCTTTTAGAATACGCTTCTTAGAACCCTTATAATATTTAAAATCATGTGGAAGTTGAAACGAGTACTCAATAATCCGGTAATCTAGTATTGGACATCTCGCTTCAAGCGAATATTTCATTGATGCTCTATCCACCTTCGTTAATATATCTTCTGGTAAATAATTCTGCATATCAAGAAGCATTCGACGCATCTGCCAATTATCCAGTGGAAATTTATCTTCATCGTAGAATAGCACTTCGCTACTTTTACCTCTGACTAATTTATTAGGAAGATCATCAAGCTTATGATATAATAATTGAGTTTTCGTTCTTTCCTCACGGTTAAGTACAACCGCTCTAACTGAGGATGGAAATTTATCATTTAAATTCAATTTTTTCATTTTGGTCTCTTCTAAAAAATAGTGCAAAACCTCCCCATATCTATCTAATTTCTGCACTACAGGTAATTTGCCATACATATTATAACCACAAAACAGTTCATCACCACCGTCACCTGAGAGCACAACTGTTACATCTCTCTTAGCAAGTTGAGAAACTAACATGGTAGGAATCTGTGAAGCATCTGCAAACGGCTCGTCATAGTAATAAGGGATGCTTTCAACAAGATTAACCATATCATCTGTATTTATTTCCATTACGGTATGTTGTGTTCCTAAATAATCCGCAATCTCATTTGCAAAGGTTGATTCATCATATTTAGGGTCTTCAAATCCTATTGAATAGGTCTTAATTGGTTTATCACTTACGCTTTGCGCTATAGCAGTAACTAAGCTAGAATCAATACCTCCGCTTAAGAAAGATCCTAAAGGAACATCTGATATCATCCTTTTACTAACACTATCTATCAATAAATTATTCAACTCAAATTTTGCTTGTTTGTAGTCGGTTATTAATTTATTACTTAAATCCCTGTATTTGTCTATTATGTCCCAGTATTTTTGTATATTTATAGTGTTATTTTTCCAAACCAAAAAAGTACCAGGCTCTAACTTAAAAGTATCTTTAAAAATGGTATTTGGTGCCGAAATGTATTGATGATAAAGGTAACCTGATATGACGTCTTTTCTAATTTCCTTTACAAACGCTGGATATTTCATAATTGCCTTAAGTTCCGAGGCATATACAAAATGTCCCCCTTTATGATAATAATAGAGTGGCTTCTTACCCATTCTATCTCTTGCTAAAATAAGTTCATTTTTGCTGTGATCATAAATAGCAATGGCAAACATTCCATTCAACCTATTAAAGCAATCTGTTCCCCACTCTTGGTATGCATATATGATAACTTCTGTATCCGTGTTTGAACGAAAGCGATACCCAATCGCACTAAGTTCCTTGCGTAATTCAAGATAATTATAAATTTCCCCATTGAATACAATTGAGATATTTGAATCATCTGAATGCATTGGCTGATGTCCCATCTCAGATAAGTCCAAAATGGATAATCTTCTATGTGCCAATCCAAAATAAAATTCATCTTTTTTGAAGATTACCGTACCATTATCATCCGGTCCTCTATGTATCAGTGTATTATTCATCTTTTCTAGAATGTTTAAATTATAAGGTTCCTTGGTAATAAACCCGCAAATTCCACACATACTTGTTCCTCCTTTTCTCATTCCCTTAATATTTATTTTTGGGCTTAGGCAATATCCCTATAAAAATTATATTTCATAGCTTTTCGTAGGATATAAATTTAACAATCTCCATGATTCCAATAATTTTTTACTACATCAAAGTATTCTTAAACATTTAAAAAATAGTTGAAAATAAATTATTTATTATCGACAATTTTCTTAAATGATTTGTATTAAAAGATATCGATTCTAGAATAATGCCAATTTATATGGGTCAGACTTAATTTTTCGATATGGACCGAAACGGTCGGTCAACTTGCTTTCCCTGCGCTGTTCATTACTAGCGTAATAAAAGACTTGGTCAAGCAAATAAAACGAAATTCTATGTTATATGATTAAGTTGGACGAATTTAAATGCTTTTTTAAGTACTTCCCTACAATTTCAACGTTGGGCTTCTTCAAAAAACTATCATGATCGACTCGTATATTGTAAACTTGAATGCTGCCATTACCAACCGTTTCCCAAGCAAGTTTTTCTTCATAGTCTTTATATCTATCTCCAGAAATGAGTAAGATCTTTCCTGGATAAGGATTGGGATTATAAGCTCTAGTTGCTCCCCTAAGGGTTGTTCTTGTCAGTGTCATTCTGTTAAGCTCTTTGTCTTCTGCTGTATTTGAAGCAGATAATTTACCTAAGGCTTTATAAAACGTCTGTTTGACGAATAAAGCACGCTGTTTTACTGGCATTTTATATAATTTCATTAGCTTATTTATAATCCTTTTGTTTAATGGCGTTTCCTTTGGAATGATTAAAGGAATTTGTTTTGGATTGGCAAAATTGAGAATAGTTAACAACGATACTTCCTCGCCTGCTTGGATCAGCTTTTGAGTCATTTCATAGGCAATAGCTCCACCAATACAAAAACCCAAGAGTGAATATGGTCCATTTGGTTGTATTTTTCTTATTTCTTTTATATATTTATCAGCTAGTGATTCAATGGTTATTTTATCGGTATTTTCACTAGTTGGGTATCTTAGTCCAAATAAAGGTTGGTCATTACCTAATTCCATCGCTAAATATCTATAGATTAATACTTCACCGCCTCCACCATGAATACAAAAAAGAGGTTGCTTTGAGCCAAAAGATTGTATTGCAACTATGGATGATGACATATTGATAGGATGATTATTCGATGACAATAGCTTTGCCAGATTTTCTATTGTTCCTTCCTGGAGAATAATTGACACAGGCAATCTCTTATTAAAGGTTTTTTCTATATTCGAAAACATTTGCAGAGCTAAATAAGAGTTACCACCTAAATCAAAGAAATTATCCCTAATTCCTATAGGACTAACCCCTAATATAGATTCCCATATTTCTACAAGCTTTTTTTCAATCTCATTCCGTGGAGCTCCTTTGGCTGATACGGTTGATGATGGTTTCACGTTTTCCTGCAGTGAAAGTGATTTAATGTCCTTAGACATTTCACTTGAAATCATAAGATTATAGATTTTATCTGAAGTGGAATTGCCATTTTTATTCTCTCTCAAAACTCGATCCATCTTTCACCGCCTCCAATCTTATACTAAAATGAAAAAACAGCACTTTTTTAAGCCATATCATTCTGTTCTCGGGTAATAAATTTTATTTTCAAACTTCGAAATGACTTTACTATTTGGTAAAACACTTTCTGTAAGCCAAACATTGCCACTAATAATAGAGTTTTTTCCTACTATTGTCTCTCCTCCAAGAATTGTGGCACCTGCATAAATGGTTACATTATCTTGGATTGTTGGGTGTCTCCTCAATCCTTTAATTATGTTTCCATTTTCATCACGATGAAAAGAATATGCACCCAGCGTTACACCTTGGTAAATAGTTACATTGTTACCAATAATCGTAGTCTCTCCAATAACAATCCCAGTACCGTGATCCATGAAAAAACTTTCACCAATTGTTGCTCCTGGATGGATATCTATACCCGTTCTTATGTGGGAATATTCAGACAACATCCGAGAAAAAAGTAAATATCCCAATTTATATAATTCATGAGAAACTCTATGAATCATAATCGCAAATAAACCAGGATACGTTTTAACTACTTCTTCATAGCTTTTTGCTGCAGGATCCTTTATAAAGGCTGCCTCAATATCCTTTAAAACCATCGTTCTGATAGTTGGGATTTTTCCAAGAATAATCATTGAATCCTCTTCAGATAAAAAATTACCATGTTCTGTAAATTTTAGGATTTTGTGTATTATTTTCCCGAAATGATTTAATTCTTGAAGTGTGAGTTCCTTATTATAGAAATACTCCGGTAACAACACCTTTCTATAATCATTTAAAAACATTACTATATCTTTTTCTAATATTCCTTTTTGCAACATATTAGAAGCACTGTTTGTTGCATAACTTTTCTTAAGTTGGTTATAAATTTCTATTAAACATCGTTCTTCCATGTTTATCTCCTCTCTTCCCTTTGTTTGGTAAAATAATAGCTAAAATGAAAGTACCTACAAAAAAGATATAAGCACCTCTTGAATAGGTATTTAATAATACTGCTTCATAAGCTACAGTCGATATCATCAGAAACCCATTTACCCAATCAAAAGATTTTTTAAGAATCATAATGGTGAAAATATAAAACGAATATGCCGCAATGATTGCCGCAAAAGTGTTTGGATATCGAACAGGTCCACATACCCGTTTTGGCTCGCATCCAACCATAAATTCATTAAAATAAAAAATATTTAACTTATTGGCAAATGAAAAACAAGCAATGCGACTTTATAAAAATTTAGGAGGTACTATTATGAATCATGACGGTAATTGTCTAATGGGGTTAGTCTGAGGTGTATCATTAAGTATCAATCTTTGGATCTTAATGATTGATTGGGGTGAATTAATACTTTAGTGCTAATTATTAAAAAGCAATATCGTAATCTTCTGTCTCTAGTTTAACTACCTCTTTTTTTCATTTCTATTGACATCTAAACCAAGCGCTTGTGAGGTTTCTTTGTCTATCGAACGCTCACCCGTCACACTTGAACGAGAAGAGAATAAACCAAATTGATTATCATCATAACTCCAAAATGCCCATCCGATATTATATTTTTCTACCGTGGTACGAACATCATGGATCCAAGCATTTCTATCTTCTGGTTTTGCATATTGTTTATAAGCACCGAATTCATTCATGATAACTTTTGTTTGATGTTGATCACGCCATTTTACAACCTGCATAATTTGTTGTTCAATTTTTTGCTGATTCCATTTTTCACTTCCATACCATTTTAACATTGACTGTGCTTCTGGTGATAGTTCTTGAAGGAGTGGTGCTACCATTTCAGGTGAGGTTGGATATGGAATATTTCTCAATTCTTTAACAGGAGACTCCTCCCACCATTGCCAACCTTGATGAGTAAATACAAATGGGTTATAAAAATGAAAAACATAAACTAAATTATTATCACTGAAAGGCTCACTTGAAACAAGTGTTTCCAAATGAGAAAATGTGTTTGAATTAATTAAAAGCGTACGTTTAGAATCATTTTCTCGAACAGCTTTAATGGATTTATCCATAAAATCACGCCAAGCGTTATAGTTTGTAAAGTTCGGTTCATTAAATAATTCAAAAGATAATTGGTCAGAAGGATAATTTTTTAATTCCTTTGATAATGCACTCCAAAGCGAGTACATTTCTCGTTTTGTACTAGGATCGTTTTGTTTATCAGTAATTGTTTCTGTTGGATGTAAATCTAAAGTTACTGCAAGTCCTTGGCTATTATTAATATCAATTGCTCGTTTAATTTCCGACATGTGCATTAATTGATCGTTTTCATAATCCCAAATATAATCTGGGTCAACTGGAATACGAACATAAGTAAATCCTAGATTTTTTAATTGTTTAGCATCATTTTCATTGTAAAAAGTAAGTGAGTTATTACCAAATTGCCATACAAACCAACCATTAAGATTCATTCCTTTTGAAAAGTCCATTTGCTTTACAGTAGAGACAGTGGTTTGAAAAATAAACAGCAGAAATAAAAGAGGAAAAATTAACCATAACCATTTTTTATTCGTTTTTATCATAAATCATGATCACCTTCATAAAAAACGATATTTTCTTTTTTTAGATAGGGCCACAGGCTTAAAAAATAAGTTATTTACCCTTAATTTATTAATAAATAAGTAATATTATAAATTTCCAAAAAAATCTAAATTATATTACTATACCTAGAATTGAGCAAATAATATTCCTTATACCACTTAGCAAATCGACTAAGACCTTCTTCAAGACTCGTACTAGGTTTGAAACCAAAGTCTTTCACAAGTTCATCTACATCTGCATAAGTTTGGTAAACATCACCAGGCTGCATAGGAAGAAGCTCTTTTTCAGCAGGTTTATCTATAATCCCTTCTCTCATCAAGCACTTCTCAAGTGTCTCGACAAAGTACAAGAGACTTTCTGGCTGATTATTCCCGATGTTGTATACCTTATACTTCACACCATCTTCATTTGTATCTGGTGTTTTACTCATAACATTTATGACGCCGGTCACAATATCATCGATATAAGTGAAATCCCGCATCATATTACCATAATTAAAAATTTGAATTTTTTCTCCTTTAACCAGTTTATTGCTAAACCCAAAGTATGCCATATCTGGTCTTCCCATTGGACCGTAAACGGTAAAGAAACGTAAACCCGTCGAAGAAATACCGTACAACTTAGAATACGAATGAGCCAACAGTTCATTAGATTTCTTTGTGGCGGCATATAAGGATACAGGATGATCTACCTTGTCATCTGTAGAATATGGAACCTTTTTATTAGATCCATAAACAGAGGAAGATGATGCATACACAAGATGTTCAACCCCTTTCGCTCCATGATCATAGGAATGGCGGCAAGCTTCAAGAATATTACAGAAACCAACTAAGTTAGATTCAATATATGCTTCCGGATTTGTAATACTATAACGAACACCAGCTTGGGCAGCAAGGTTGACAACAATATTCGGTTTGTACTGATCAAACAGAGAATCAATGAGGAATTTGTCTGACAGGGAACCTTTAATAAAAGTGAAGTTCCCTTTAGATTCATCAGATGCTATTTCATTCAAAGTTGACAATCTCGTTTCCTTTAAAGAAACGTCGTAATAATCATTCATATTATCAAGACCTATGATTGAAACGGTGTTATCATTGGTTTCTAAAATCTGTTTAGCTAAGTAAAAGCCAATAAAACCAGCTGCACCTGTAATTAAAATGGATTTATTACTAAAATTGATATTCATAATCATAACACCCTTTACTATTTGTTTGGTAGTACAAGCAACCTTCCAACTTGCTCATCATATTCGTGTGGAATAATTGGTATAAATCCGCTCGTAGGCGAAAATGTTAATTCAGAGAAATATACGTTTTCATTAATTTCATATAAATCAACACGTAAGAAAAGATGCCCCTCTGCTAGCTTTTCTGCTAATGATTTCATTAGTTCAAAATTTAACGGCTTAGGAGGAAGTTTGTGTATCCGTAAAAAATCGCTCCTTTCAAATGGTAAACGTCCCCATTCTAAAGTTAAAAAAGCCATAGATGCCGTACTGTGTTTCTCCATACCTTGAGATAACTGTACGAACTCTGGCTTTCCATTAAAACAATAGAATTTGTAATCTTTTAATACGATTGATGAAGGATCTTCCATATATTTTTCGGCTATTACTCTTGGTTTTACATTTTTATATGGCCACTCACGACCATTATAAAAATAGTTTCTTTTCAAGCACCTATTGATTTTGTTTCTAGCTATCTCTATATCAAATGTGCTTTTATCTCTGCATATGATTAACCCGCCACAATCATGTGTACATTTTAGAACAAATTGGTTTGGCAGCGTTGCAAAATTAATTTCATCAAAAGAATTCCAGATCCCGTAAGTAGGAATAATATAGTCTGGGCCGATTTTTTCCGTAATGTATTTTTTCACTTCATACTTATCTACCATTTGTATATATTTAGGATGCCGGTCATAAATTTTGAGCCATTGAAGTTTCTCGTTAAATGTTTTTGGATTTTTCAAATTCAGTTTTTTTTTCATTCTCGATTTATACATAATATTAAGGTAGATTTTATCTGGGAGCCAATTTAAATATCCTTTCCAATTGGCCCATAAAACAGCCTTTTCCGGTTTTTTAATTATTCCGTTAATTTTATTTAACAATAGTTTCACCTTCACTTTTACTTAGTAAATGTGCATTCTTGTTTTTACTTATTTTTTTAATGATCATATTACTTAAGTACACAAAACTATCAAGTTGAAACATATAAGAAGCGCCAATATAGATGATTCCACCACATACTATTTGTAATGCTAATGTTGCAATAACTGGTAAATGAATCCACGAAATCGTATAGATTATCCCTCCCATTGCTATCGATAATAATAACGGCGGTGCCAAATCACGAAATTGCTCTGTCATTGAATAATTGATCAACTTTTTATTCGGGATCATGTTAATGATCATTGAAATACCCGCAAAAACAGCATTAGATAGTGCAATTGCATATACACTTATATTCATACTTAACAAAAGAATCGATACACCAATTACTTTTTTTAAGATTTCTAGATTCATTAACAAGTCACTTCGTCCCAATGCCTTAATAGCTTGCCAGTTGGCCGTTTGAACTGGTTGAAATAACCAATAAACACAACAAATCTGTAAAAATGGAACAACTAACAACCATTTTTCAGTTAGTAAAACCAGGACTAGAGAATGTGCCACACTCATTAAGCCGATCATAAGAGGGAAAACTAAATAGGCAGTAATTTTCATAGCTCTTCTCGTTACGGCTTTTAGACGACTGATATCATCATTTACCTCTGCCATCGCCGGAAATACAACATTTGAGATGGCTGTATTAATATTGGAAATAATAAGACCAGGAAACTGATTCCCTCTATTAAAATAGGCTAGATCAGCCATTGTATAAATTTTACCGATTATAAGACCTCTCGACTCGTTATACACGATATTAATAAAATTAGCCGCCATTAGTTTCCATCCAAATCCCATCAGGTCCTTAGCAGAATTTATAGAAAACAATAGTCTAGGCTTCCACTGTACTGTAAAAAACAAGACAATTGTACCAACTATCGTATTAATTAGGTATTGAGCGACTAGTGCCCACATACCAAATCCGTAATATGCCATTAATATACCAATTAATCCAGACACCAATGTTCCAGCAAAGTTCGAAAAGAAGAACTTTTTAAATATCATTTTTTTAGAAACATATGCTTCCTGGATTGTTCTAATCGACGAAACAGGTATAACCAATGCAAGTATTCGTAATACCTGTACTAATTCAGAATTATCATAGAAATTCGCTATATGTGGAGCGGATAAAAATAATAGCACATATAGAAAAATGGATATTCCCAAACTACAATAAAAAATCGTCGAAAAGTCTGTTTCATTTGCATTCTTTTTTTGTATTAATGACTCGCCGATTCCATGTGATACGAAAACATTTGCTAAATTTATAAAAATAAGAATCAAAGCTACTGCACCAAACTCATTAGGCATAAGCAGCCGCGCTAAAATAATCGATAGAGTAAATGAAACACCTTGCGTCATCATTCTCTCACCAAATGTCCAAAACAACCCAGATACAACTTTATTCTTAAGATTTTTTTCTTCCATGTTGACCTCTCTATCGATTAATATATACTTCGGTTAACAGTCTAAGTAAAAAGCCTATAAAACTAATGGAAATACATCTCAAATAATTTTCACATACACATTCGTTAATAGCAGCATTTTTCTCTTAATTCTTAATAAGGAACACACAAATCCATCAACGCTTTCTTTTTAGAGTCCAGGCTTGAATTTAATCTAAACTTTCTAGCGCATAATGGATTTTCCCTACCCAATTTCTATAATCAAATTTGTTTTCAGCACATTTTCTTGCATTAAATGATAGTTCTAATAGTTCTTCTTGCGTCAAAGACAAGGCTTTACGGATTATCTCTAAACATAAATCGATGCTGCATCCATCAAGGATCAGGCTATTTACATTATCATCCAAATAATATTTAGTATAATCACCTACACGCGATGCAATTGGTATAACACCATAGCACATTACCTCCGGAACTTTACTTGGAAAATTAGCTAAAGTCATTTGTTTTTCTTCTCTAACCAAAATCAAAAAATGCATGGACTGATACAATTCGATCAGCTCTTCATAATGCATCCATTTATGTACTACAAGTATATCTTTTAGACTTTCATATTCATGGGGAGACAATAGATTTTTAACTTTCTCCTCCTTAATTCCACATAAATGTAATTCCACTCGTTCTTTTTCTTGAAAAGTCAATTGACTAAAACTTTTAATGACTACCTCTATTGCATCTTTCATTAATCCATTGCCTGGAAAAATAAACTTAATTTTATTAAACGCTTTTTCTCCTACTGGGTATTCAAGTGTATCTGCCATAATTGGTAAGAGCATGCTTTTACACCTATTTCTAATTAAATATTTTTCTATATATGAAGAAATGGGGAAAATTAAATCATGTTGTGGTAAAAAATGTTCTAAATAAATGTTGTATCTCTTTTCTCGCTGCTTTGAATCAAAATAGCTGCTATCAGACCATTCGACAACAATGTTTACTGTTTTGAAACCTATCTTTCTTTTATATTTTAAAATTTCGCGATTAACATCCAAATCCCCGGAATACACCAAAACAATATCTTCTCTTGTAATATGATACTTCTTTAATATATTAACTAAGATATGCCCTAGAAAATATTGAAATTGTAAGCGTCGTAGAATTCTTATGTTAGTTATATTAAATGGAATGATCTTTATACCTTTATACACAAGATGGCCATCTTTCATTTGTAGTCTGAATTCTTCGTTTATGTTTGAAATAACATACACTTCATATTCCGCCTCTTTCAATGCCTGACTCAAATATTGGATATAATTAGCTTTTGCTGACCCCCTGGGGAAATCGGAATATCCAAATAGAAAAATTCTTTTCTTCATAAACTGCCTCCATATGATTGACTAACTAATCAATTATTTACTGTTGTTCTCATCAAATTTCTATTTATTGTCGTTGAAGTTTCTGTTTGAATGTTATTGTTCTTTAAGGGGACTTTTCTTGATTCTTTCACCATTTTATGTGCTCTTCCAATAAAGATAAACACTAATAGTGTATTCAAATTCCACCCTAATTTATAATAGACCGATAATCCCCCTAAAGCTGCCAAAAAGAAGATACTCATTAATCGGCAACCGAAAAGAAATGTTTTTTCATCTTTATTTAAACTCATTCTTTTCATTCTTCTAAATAACGGGCTTACCACACCTATCATGCAAAGAATTGGAACCATTCCGTAATGAAACATGATATAAATATATTGATTATCAAAATACTTATAGTTGGGATTTCCTAGATAACTATAACCAGCATTAAGGCCGTTTCCCCATAGTAAACTAAGTGGACTTACTTGGGAAAAGAATATTTCGTACTGTCCAGATCTAGTATCTTCACCAATGCGGTTAAAAAGAGCTCCCGTAACATTAGGCAATAACACGATCATTAAGATAAAAACAAGCAACACGATACTAACAGATAGTATTTTCCTCAAGAGACTATTTTTACCTACACCAACGACCATTATAGAATAGAGTATGAAAACACTCTGAATAACCCAACTTCTTGAACGAATTAGAAAAGCACAAATTAATAAACATATGCCTAGAATATATTTGAAAGACTTATGGGTACTTCTATTATCAGACATTCCTAATGCATAACACCAATAAGCACTGATTAAAACCGAAAACATTTCTTTACTTGGTGATGATCTCGTCTCAACCGAAATCCCATACTGTAAAATAAAGGAAATACTCCCCCATAAAATAAGTACGACCATTGTAACGATTATATATGGAATAACTTTTTTAGCACTCTCAAATACAGTCTTATCATAGCCAAGTAAATAAAATAACGGAACTAAACCTAAATTTATGGAAATATCACTTAGAAAAATCTCATGTATATTTGCTTCAAAAACGGAAATCATACACCAAATAAAAAAAATAAGAATGCTTAAAGCAATAATCAAATTAATTTTGCCTCTTTTTTGATGACTACTTATACAAAAAGCTAATAAAATATACAGTAAAAGGATAGCTATACTTGAGCATGCTGATGTGAAATTAGAGTAATTGAATACATAAGTGTATGCCACCGCCCCATCCGTTTTACTCCAAGCCCCCATAATTCCCGGCAAAATTAAATTAATTAGCATTAGCAGTATTATGCTATAAAATAGTAATCCTTTTACATTAATTTTCATCTCATTCAGATGCATAGTTTTGCCCCTTGCAGCTATCCAATGGTCAGCTAATCTACCCTGATTTTCCATTGGCTGCCAATTAATAGTTAAATTTGAAAACTTCCTTTCTGAACATGTTTCTCTATTATTTGATTTATTTCTCTTATAAATTTTTCTATAACGATATCGACTTGAAATTCTTCTTTTACTTTTTGCTTTGCCGCACTTCCTGCTTCCTGGCAAAATAAAGGATTCTCTACACAGTAATGAATGGCAGATACTAATTCACTGACATCATTACTTTTAACCAAAATACCATTTTTTTGGTTTTGTATCAGATCTTTAGGACCAGTAGGACAATCCGTCGATATACAAGGTAATCCAACACCCATAGCTTCCATAAGAGCATTCGGCATCCCTTCATAATTGGACGATAAAACAAAGAGATCTGTAGACATAAGCGCATCTGCAACATTAGACACTCTTCCTTTAAAAGTCACAGCATCCTCTATTCCCAATTCTTTTACTAGAACCTTCAAAGTGTTTTTTTCTTCCCCTGATCCATAGAGACTCAATTTTATGGACTTATTTGTTTTATAAACCATTGCAAAGGCCTTGATTAAGAGGCTCTGATTTTTCTGAGCACTTAACCTCCCAAAAGTAGCTATTTCCGCGATGGATTCCCTTTTCTGATAATTGCACTCTATTAAGACATTGCTTACCGGATTAGGCACCACAATCATTTTTTTTCTTGCAAATTCCGGAAAAAATTCAGCTTGTTCCTCAGTTTGCAGAAAGATACCGGTTGATAATAATGCAACCATTTTTCCAACAAACCTCATCTTTTTAGATTCAGGATAAAGAAACGGATTATTTCTGACAGTAGATATGAATGGAATTTTCATAAATCTTGATGCTAAAAAGAAATGGTTTACTTGATCAGGTAAAAACGGGATAATTATATCAGGGCTGATTTTATAAATCATTTTCCTCATTGTTAAAAATTTTTGTGTATAATATTTAATTTTACTTTCACCATTTCTTTTAGGTAATAGGTGGAGTCTCACTTTATCAGAAATAGGATATTCACTTTTCACTCTCTCATATAGTATTAAATGAACATCATACCCTTTTTCAGCCATACCACTTGCTAATATTGATACAACTCTCTCTGCTCCACCGGACGAGAGAGAATTCGTTACAAAAAGATACTTTTTAATAGGCATATCTAAAAATCCCCTTAGAAGAAATCCAAAATTAGGAATATATCCATTTTCACAAAAATAGAAGCAAAATATTTTTAAATACCCTTTATTAAATTTCAAAGAAGTGCTAGTTATTATTTTTAGTTGATTTGATTGTAGTACATTTCAATTAAGTCCTCGTTGCCATATTCGTGTTTTTGTAAATAGTCACTCAATTGTAGTCGTTTATTTGGATTGTTCAATAAATCTATAATAGCCCCGGCGATTTGATGAGGTTCAAGAGGTACAACTATTCCTTCTGAGTCTTCTATAATTTGATCCTTAACGGTATCATAATTGGAAACAACAATCGGTTTACTTAAGATCTTAGCTTCATCCAACACGACAGATTTCCCTTCATATCTGGATGGTTGAACGACTATGTCACAATAATAGAAATAGGGATATGGATTCTCTCTGATCCCTAATAAAATGACTTTGTCTTCTACCTGTGCATCATTTATTTGCTTCTGTAACTTTTCTTTTAACTCACCCTGTCCGATAATATACCATATAAAATTAATGCTTTGATCCTGCATAACTTTTGCCGTTTGAATTGCCACATCAAATCCTTTTTGGCCGTTTAACCTGCCAATTGACAGTAATATTGGCTTCTCAGGTTCCGCTGCTCTAACTTCCTCATATTCATTCGGAAGAAAATCAAGTGCCAATTTCTTAATTAAAGAAGATACTGTGAGATTCGGTATACATATTGTCTTGTCAACAAAATCAGGAAAAATGTCATTAAATATTTTTACACATTCATCAGATATTGACACGATTCTATCGAATTTCGCAAAATAGGGTCTATCTAACTCTCTATCAAAACCATCGGCATTATAATCATTGTGTACCCATGTAACCTTCTTCTTTGCACGTACCTTATCAGCAACATAGTACATCCCTTCACCGTGCATATAAGAAATAGCTACGTCATATTCTCCTGGTAAATCCTTGATAGCCTTTCTATAGAATGTGTTCCAGCGGATTTGTTTCCCCCTATTAGCATTGCTGTGATATCTCAATCTTGTATAAGATGTACCAAGATATCTCCTAAAACCTGCATTTAATGAGGAAATTTTTCTGAATCCATCAGAATCCAAAGATTTGAATGCATATTTCAATGTGTTAGGTATGCTTAATATATTTACTTCTTTTGGTACTTGTTTCATAAAGGCACCCTCATGTTTAAATAACAACAAATCTACTTTGTACTTTGAATAATCAAAAAGATTCAATAGATTGACTAAGCTTTTTTCCGCTCCGCCAGTGTTTAATGCCGATATAACAAAAAGTACTTTTTTCATTTAAATTACTCCTACATGAAGTTATAGCTGATATTCGTTACTAATAAATACATGTCTATTTCCGACTTATAAAACGAACATAACGTGCTGAATCTACTATTCAACTAACTCAGAAATAGCTTTCAATATAGAGGTTTTAACCCTATCCTCAGTATAATTTTCTCTTATCCGATCATATACAAATTTTGAATAGATTCCCCAGGACATATCCTGGATTATCTTATCAACAACATCAGCATATCGCCTTGCATCAATATCATTAACAACAAGTTCTGGTTTAGCAACTATACTACTATTAAATCCCGCTGAACTGACAATTGGAACCACACCAAATGTCATAGCTTCTGTGAGCGAATTTGAATGTCCTTCCTTTTTCTCCTGCGACGGAAAAATAAAAAAATGTGCTTTTTGTAACTCTGCACTTATAATCTCAAAAGGCTGATGTCCTAAAAATCTGATTGTGTCTTTAGGGATATACAAATTAGAAATAAACTGATCCAGGTCTCTTTTATATTCTTCTGTGTAAGCTCCAATAATAATCGTCTCAACTTTATAGCCTCTTTTTAGAAGTTCACTACACACCTCAACTATTACTCCAATATTTTTTGCCTCAGTAACTCGACCAAAGTAGATCAACCTAATAACATCTAGCGGGCGATCCGCACTATATTCTTTTAAAAACTTGTTCATCACATAATTAGGAGAATATACAGACCTTTTTTTATACCTTTGCTCTATAAACCTTACATATTCAAGTCCTTGACAAAACACTGTATCTACTTTCATAAGAATTGAATCCATAAACAACTTATAAAGTTTTCCGTATTCATAATATGCCTTGACCAGTCTGCCATTTCTTGCTTCGTAGATTGTCCTGCGAGAAAGTAATTTTCCAGTCATTATAATTAACCATTCTAAGTAGACATTTCTTTCATAGAAACCTACTGTATATAAGATAGCTCTATTATTAGAAACTAAAGCTTTCCAAAGTCTCGTATATCCTTTCAGTGCCATTTTAAAATAATTCATTAATCCTTTTTTTTCCATAATCGGCTTATCAATAGTAATAACTTCAAATCCATGCTTCTTTAAAATTTCTCTTGTTCTCCGGCATCCAATTTCACCTCCTCCTATTTGATATTGCGTCAAATTTGTACCTACAGGTGCATAAAAAACGATAATATTTTTTTCCATATCACTTACCTCTAGCAATTAACCATAAAAATTTTGTATTAGTATGGAGATATCTCTTAAAAAGTCTTTTTGGATCCTGCAGCAATCTATAAAGCCATTCAAGATTACTCTTCTGCATCCACTCAGGAGCCCTAGAAATGTTTTCTGCAAAATAATCAAATCCAGCTCCGATGCCAATCATCAAGCCCGTTACCCTCCCCTGATGAGCAGCCATCCATCTTTCTTGCTTCGGTGCGCCAAGCCCAATCCAGACAAAGTCAGGTTTTGTGTCATTGATGGCTTTAACAGCGGCTTCATCCTCCTCATCTGTCATCGGACGAAAAGGAGGACTGTACATTCCGGCAATTTCTAAACCAGGATAGTTTTCTTTTAGCTTTTGAAAGAGTTTTTCTAAAATTTCTTCTGTTGATCCGTAAAAGTAATGGCGGTAACCTTTCTCGACAGAAATCTTGAAAATTTCTCCCATAAGACTAGGTCCAGTGGTTCTAGCCATGTTTTGATGTCCCCGTTTTCGTCCAAGAGTGGCTAAAGGACCCCCATCCGGAATTGCCATAATACCACCGTTCTGAACAGCACGATAATCCGGTTCTTCATAGCTAGTTACAGTGGTATGCACATTAGACACACAGATGTAATCTCCGGTTAAGTTTTTGATATTTTTATTTAAGTAATCTACCAGCCACTCCATATTAATTGCGGCAATATTTACCCCTAAGATATTGCATGTAGGGATTTTCGATTTATCAACTGTTGGGACAAAACCCTCAACAGATTCATCTGGAGTCTTTCTCAACACATTTGACATCTGTGCTTCCCCCGATTGGATTAAAAGTAATTTAATAATATTCCGACAAATCATCAAAAACTTCATATATAAAAAAGTGATGATTTCACTTAAACATAATCAAAAATCTTTTTAGCTACATCTTCATTCGCCACTTTCTTCATATCTGCCTCGACCATTATACGAACTAACTCTTGGAAAGAAGTTTTTGTCGGATTCCAACCTAATAATGTTCTTGCTTTTGTTGGATCTCCCAATAATTGATCTACTTCTGCAGGACGGAAAAATTTAGGATCAACTTCAACAATTACATCACCTGTTGCTTTGTTAACACCTTTCTCTTCTATTCCTTGTCCCGTCCATTCAATCTCAACACCAACATGTTTGAATGATAACTCTACGAATTCTCGTACAGTATGCATTTCACCAGTTGCGATTACAAAATCCTCAGGATTATGGTGCTGAAGGATTAACCACATACATTCAACATAATCTTTCGCATAACCCCAATCGCGTAAAGAGTCTAAATTTCCTAATAATAATTTCTTTTGTTTCCTCTGAGCAATTCGTGCTGCTGCAAGTGTGATTTTTCGGGTTACGAACGTTTCACCGCGACGTTCAGATTCATGGTTAAATAAAATTCCATTTACTGCAAACATATTATAGGATTCACGATAATTCTTTGTAATCCAGAATCCATATATCTTTGCTGCTCCATATGGAGAACGCGGATAAAATGGAGTCGTTTCTTTTTGTGGAACCTCCTGAACTTTTCCGTAAAGCTCAGAAGTGGACGCTTGGTAAACATGTGTTTTATCTGTTAATCCTAAAATCCGAACTGCTTCCAAAATATTCAATGTACCTTTTGCATCTACATCTAATGTATATCCTGGCATGTCAAAAGAAACACGAACATGGGATTGCGCTGCGAGATTGTAGATTTCATCTGGTTGAATTTCACCAATTATACGAGTAACATTTAAAGCATCTGTAACATCTCCGTAGTGAAGGTGGAAGTTTTGATTATTGATTAATGCATCTGCTTCTTCAGCGGTAAGAATATCTTCTAATCGTTCTTGATTATAAGAAGAACTACGACGAATGATACCGTGGACTTCATATCCTTTTTCCAATAAAAACTCTGCTAAATATGAACCATCTTGTCCTGTTACACCGGTAATTAATGCTTTTTTCATACTAGTCCTCCAATTTATCAATTTACTTTTGAACATTCATTTTCCAAAAACCATTGATATGCTTTTTGTAATCCTACTTCTAAAGGAATACTCGCTTTCCAACCTAACGAATTAATTTTAGATACATCTACTAATTTACGAGGTGTTCCATCAGGTTTTGTCGTATCAAATATGATTTCACCATCAAATCCAACGACCTTTTTAATCGTTTCAGCAAGATCTTTAATTGAAATATCCTCTCCAACACCAACATTTACTATTTCATTTCCTTCATAATCATTCATTAAGAACACACATGCATCAGCCAAATCATCTGAATATAGGAATTCTCGTTTTGGTGTTCCTGTTCCCCAAACCTCGACTTCAGACATGTTGTTGACTTTTGCTTCATGGAATTTTCGTATTAATGCCGGCAAAACATGTGATGTATGTAAATCGAAATTATCATTTGGACCATATAAGTTCGTTGGCATAACGGAGATATATTTTGCCCCATATTGTCTATGGTATGATTGACACATTTTGATCCCTGCAATTTTTGCAATCGCATACGGCTCGTTTGTCGGTTCTAATTCACCTGTTAATAAACATTCTTCTCTTAACGGCTGTGGAGCAAATTTTGGATAAATGCAAGTACTTCCTAAGAAAAGAAGTTTCTTCACGCCGGTTTTATATGCCGCATCGATCACATGGGTTTGTATGAAAAGATTATCGCGAATAAAATCGGCTGGATATTCATTGTTTGCCACAATTCCCCCAACTTTTGCAGCAGCTAAAAACACATACTCAATTTCTTCTTCCTCGAAAAAGTCTAAAACTTCCCCAAAATTTCGCAAATCTAATTCATTGCTAGTTTTATAGATTAGATTTGTAAATCCCTCTTTCTGCAATTTTCTTAAAATAGCAGAGCCAACTAATCCTCGATGCCCAGCAACATATATTTTTGAATGTTTTTCCATTCAAACACTCCCTTAGTTAAAAAGCATTCTTTGACCCAAATAAAACGAGAAAGGTTTTCAATATAACTTTGATATCCATCCAAATATTTCTTTCAGAAATATATTTAAGATCTAATTCAACCATTTCCTTAAAACCAAGACTATTTCTCCCGCTAACTTGCCATAAACCTGTACAACCCGGTGTGACCGTTAACCGCTGCTTATCATAATCATCATATTCTTCAACTTCTCTGGGTAATGGAGGCCTAGGTCCAACAAGGCTCATCTCACCTTTCATTACATTCCAAAGCTGAGGAAATTCATCAATACTTGTTTTTCTTATAAACTTGCCTATCTTAGTAATACGGGGATCATCTTTCATCTTAAACATCGCACCACTTATTTCATTTTTTTCTAGTAAATCCTTTAATAATTCCTCCGCATTCGTAACCATTGAACGAAATTTATACATATAAAACGTTTGTCCATTTTTGCCAATTCGTTGCTGCTTAAAAAAAATCGGGCCTCTTGGGTCTTGCATTTTGATAAGAATGGCAACAATTAAAACAAAAGGTGATAATAAGATAAGTCCAGCTAAAGCTCCCACAATATCTATGACACGTTTCGTAAGTAGATATCCCGATTTTTGATTAACGATTTTTTTTTGATTAAAATCACTAATCATGTTCTCTTTTTCTTTCATTTTAGTAAGATCCAACAAACTCTCCCCCTACTAGTTGGATGCTTTTTCAACTTCGAGATATTTTTCTAATGCTTGAAAAATATCTTCTCTCAATTCTTCATTTTTCATAGCAAAATCAATGGTTGTAAGGATAAAACCTAACTTCTCACCAACATCATATCTAGTTCCTTCAAAATCATAGGCATGGACTTCTTGCACTTGATTTAATTGTTGAATGGCATCCGTTAGTTGAACTTCTCCCCCAGCACCAATTGTTTGGTTGTCTAGGAATGTAAATATCTCAGGAGTTAATACATATCTCCCCATGATGGCTAAATTTGACGGTGGAGTTTCTTTTGGTTTTTCAACAAAATTGTATACTTTATAACGTCTTCCTTCTTGTACAAGGGGATCAATAATTCCATAGCGGCTCGTTTGATTGTGAGGAACAGTTTGTACGCCAATAATAGATGATCCTGTTTGTTCATATTCTTCAATCAATTGCTTTAATGCAGGCTTTTGAGAAACAACAATGTCGTCTCCAAGGAGAACAGCAAATGGCTCATCACCGATGAACTTTCGTGCGCACCAAACAGCATGCCCTAATCCTTTCGGTTCTTTTTGGCGAATATAGTGGATATCAACAAGCTTTGAGGAATGCTGCACTTTTTCTAACAAATCGTACTTTTCTTTTTCCTTCAAGATTTGCTCTAGTTCAAAGACATGATCAAAATGATCTTCAATCGCTCTTTTTCCTTTTCCAGTCACGATGATGATATCTTCAATGCCAGATTCAATTGCTTCCTCTACGATATACTGAATAGTAGGCTTATCAACGATTGGGAGCATTTCCTTTGGCATTGCTTTTGTTGCAGGTAGAAATCTCGTCCCTAGTCCTGCTGCAGGTATAATTGCTTTTCTCACTTTTTTCAAATAAATCCCTCCTTGTTTATTTAGAAATAAGAAAATAACGTAAAAGCTCGAAATTTATACTAATAGGGCGTCAACCTCCCCCTCACATTACACTCTCGACGACTATCGTCTAAGGTAGGTTTATCTCAACCCATAGCATAACCGAGTGCCTCCATTGATAGTGATAAGGAGGCATCATCACATAAACAACCATTTGTTTTTTATAAAGAACTATCCGATAAAAAAATTCAATTAAAAATAACTCATGTAACTTAATAGATTGTCTTTCATTACATCTTTGTCATTCGATTAGTTTCGTTCCTTATAAAGAACAAATATAGCGTTTTAATTTAAATATCATAGAAAGATAGGTAGTTATGACCTGCCGTATTAATAATACTGATCACTTTTTATTATTTAACACGACTCCTAAAAGCTTTGCTTTTGCAGATTTTAGTGATTCTAGGGCTTTTATACCCGTTTCCTTTTTCGTTTTTCCACTGTTTACAACTAATACAACACCATCACCTAAATTAGACAGTATTTGCGCTTCGGCAACTGAATTAACTGGCGGGGAATCAAATAAAATCACATCATACTCTTCTAAGGCCTGCTCCATGAGCTCTTTCATTGCATCTGAACTTAAAAGTTCCGCTGGATTTGAAGAAATAGGTCCACTAGGCAAAATATCTAATTTTTCAATCTCCGTTTTTCGTATAGCTTCTTGTAATGAAGTTTGTTGTATAAGAACATTAGTTAATCCAGTCATATTTTCAGTTTTAAAAATATAATGTATTATTGGATTGCGGAGATCTGCATCGACAATAAGAATCTTTTTTCCTTGTTGAGCCATCACGACTCCTAAGTTTGCCGTTATAGTTGTCTTTCCTTCTCCTAATCCTGGGGACGTAATAATTAATGTTCGATAGACCTTTTCAATGGTTGAAAATTGAATATTCGTTTGAATCGTACGATATTGTTCTGAAATTATTGATTTCGGATTGATATAAGAAATCAAGCTTATTTCTTTTTTAACATTAACTTTTTCACTTCGTTTAAACATCAATTGCCTCACCTCGAACTTCTAGATTAACTTGTTTTATCTGTTTCATGTGTTTGCCTTTTATCTCGAATACTTCCCCTAATACTGGAAGACCCAATAACTGTTCCACATCACTTTCCGTTTTAATCGAATCATCCATCTTCTCTAGTAAAAAGCAAATTCCTAAACTTGCTATTAATCCAAATATAAAACCAACGGCTATAATTAATTTCGGACTCGGATTGGTTGGTGATGGATTTACTTTTGCCATTGATAAAATTTTTATGTTATTAACATTCATTAATGTTAGAATTTCTTCATTAAATGTCTCAGCAATCGTGTTTGAAATTTTTGCTGCAGTTTCTGGATCTGAATCTTGCACTGTTATAGTAAGTACTTGTGACTTTTCTCCACTGCTTATATTTATCTGTTTAACTAACGTTTTTTCAGGGCGATTTAATTCCAATTTTCTACTAACTATATCGAGTATCATTGGACTCTTAATAATATCACTATAGGTCTCTAGGTTGGATTGAACCTGGTTATAATCAATTCCTTGTCCATTTTCTCTTGATTGGTTTACAAGAATCTGTGTAGAAGATTGATATTTTGGAGTTATAAAATAAAAACTATAAATACCACTTGTCATTGTTGCAAGTAATGTAATTAACACGATCATCCTTAAACGTCTCTTCATAGCGTTAAATAAATCTTTCACTGTAATAAAATCCAATTCTTCCATAATTCCTCCATAAAGTTATATTTTTTTGACCAATCCTACAATAAATCTTTTTATACATGTTCTTAATAATAAACAAATTAGGTATACAATATCCTTTTTCATATGAAATATATTAAAGTGGCCAAATATAACAATTCACTTTATAAACTTATTTTATATTCTTTATATAGAGCGTCTCTACCTAAAAATGCTCTTTTTCAATTCTATTTTACGTATGTATTAAAATTATAAATTCCGTGATTATTCACTTTTTAATTTAACAAGTGTATCAATCAATTTTCTTAATTTGTCTAATGCAATTAATATCGATTACTTCCTCTAATTCCTTACTCAGGTTAGACTTTCACCAACTAGCAATTAACGGCTTGCTGAGCACGCGAAATTAAAAGAGGACATTTACAGTCCTCTAATACTTCTTGTTGATTAAGCACCCTTGTTATTATGTTACTGTCGGTTTTCAAAAAAATTACTGACTAATATTATTTTGTCAGAATCGGTGCTAAACTCTTCGATAGCAATGGTAATAAGAAAAACCAAACAACTACTGAACCTCTCGTTCTAAGATTCCAGCAAAAACAAAAGTTTTTACAGTCGTAGGGAATCAAGTCCTCATTCCGATTATATAGTTCAGACTTCATTTTTCGATATGAACCGAAACGGTGAATCGACCTGCTTTCCCTGCACTCGAAAACAGAACTTCAAACGATTTTACTCAAATACGGTTATGTCAATACAGCTCGTGTAGGTTTTATCTACTCAAGGAAAAACAATGTTCTTCAACTTCATCCCATTTCATAAACATACGAACAATATCTTCCTCAATTAATTCTGAACCTGATTGGACTTCTATCATCTCTAAATCAGAAATCGCCTTTAGACCATGCTTTTCTCCAACATTAATTTTTAGTACATCACCTGGTCGGACAACCTGTAATTTATCATTATGAGCAAATATTCCTTCTCCCTTAATGATGGTCCATACTTCACTTCTTTTAAAATGGTATTGATAACTTACGTTGTAACCCGCTTTAATTCCAATTCGTTTTGTCAACACTTCACGTCCATCTTTAATTTTGGTATGATCCAATACACGATACCAGCCCCAACGACGTTCTTCATACATAGGTCTGCTGTCAAATTCACCTACTATTTCTTTTACACGCGGGCTTTTTTCTTTATCAGCCACTAAAATCCCATCTGGACTTACAGCAACAACAACATTAGAAACACCTACTATCGTAACTGGAATATCTAATTCATTTATGAGATGAGTATTTTCACATTCCATATTTATGATGCCCTTGCCTATTTTGGTTGTGTCCATTTCTTCTGTTAAAGTGTTCCATGTACCCAAATCTTTCCAATAATCTTTATAAGGAAGTACAACAATATTATCTTCTTTTTCAACCGCTTCATAATCAAAACTAATTTTAGGAAGTTTATCATATTTTTTTAATAGCTCTTCATATTGAATAGGAAGCCCTTTTTTCTCTAGTATATTAATCACATAACTTAATTTAAACGCAAATACGCCACAGTTCCAAAGTGCCCCCTGTTCAATCAGTTCGTATGCTTGTTCTTCTGTAGGTTTTTCCGTAAACCTATTTACTTGAAAATATTGATTTTGTTTTTCATCTTTTGGGATAATATATCCGTATTTCGCTGAAGGATATGTTGGTTTTACTCCAATTAGAGCTAACTCTGCTTTACTGTGATGAATCACATTCTCTAAAGCTTTAATACTTTCAAAAAAGGATTCTTGAACATAGGGATCTACAGGAAGAATAGTAACTACTTCATTTAGATCTGCTTCCTTTACCGTATATAAATATGTGGCAGCAAGTGCAATCGCTGGAAACGTATCTCGACGACTAGGTTCAATAATTAAGCTGGTTTGGTTTCCAAGCTGGCTTTGTATTATATCTACCTGTGACTTACTTGTAGCAATAACGGTCGACTCAGCCAACCCTACTCGGCTTAATTGTCCCCATACACGCTGAACCATCGATTGCAACTGATTATTTTCTCCCTTTAACACCTTCAGAAACTGCTTTGATCTTGCATCATTTGACAACGGCCATAAACGTTTTCCTGATCCACCTGATAATAAAACTAATTGCATCATCCATTCTCCTTTAATGATATTTTTTGAATTTCTATTCAAATCCTCCATAAAGAAGATGATAGATAGCTCCTCATCATTTTTAATAAACAGGGCATTTAACCCATCCTCACATCACACTCTTGACGACTGGCGTCTAAGGCTTTTCAACCCACAGCATGACCGAGTGCCTCCGTTGATAGTGGTAAGGAGACATTACCGAATCTTTATATTTTATTTTAAAACGAATAATTCGTACTCTATAGAGAACCAATAAACAAAAAAATCTTTAAAACATACATTAAGTTCCTAATAAAGAACGAAAAGGTAGATTTAAAGAGTATATACTTTAATATATATATTTACTTCTAAGTAGATTAATGTTATATATGTATGTCTATCCTACTATCATTTTAGTTCTTTATAAAGAACTAGTCAATACGATTATACACATTTTAGTGAATTTCGTAAAATAAATCATGCCTTTTGATTAATCACTAATAACCAAAAATAATGCAAATTTTTAATCAGTTGTTCCTTTTATGCCAGTTCCAGGCGCTTTCAATAATCGCTGGTAGCTTAATTTTTGCTTTCCACCCCAACTCTTGATAAATCTTTTCGGATGAGGCTATTAGTTGAGCAGGGTCTCCCGCTCGGCGTTCCACATATTCAATGGTTGCTTGACGTCCAGTTACAATTTCACATGTTTCAATAACCTCTTTTATAGTATAGCCTGTTCCATTACCTAAATTATAAGTAGCCATCTGCTTTTTACCCATTAATAAAGCATTGAGTGATAATATATGAGCATGAGCAAGATCGGTTACATGAATATAATCACGAATACAAGTTCCGTCTGGGGTATCATAATCTTTCCCAAAAACGGAGATCTTTTCACGTTTGCCTAATAAATGCTGAAGAATAATCGGAATTAAATGAGTCTCGGGATCATGACTTTCACCAATGGACGTAGATTCATGGGCTCCGGCCGCATTAAAATACCGCAAGACAATATAACGCAGACCATAGGCTTGTGAAAAATCCTCCAAAATTTGTTCAACCATTAACTTAGAGTAGCCATAAGGATTAATGGGTTTCGTTAGCGATTGTTCTGTCAGGAAAGTATCTTCTGGGATTCCATATATAGCTGCCGTGGATGAAAAGATGAAATTCTTTACATCATGCTTCATCATTACCTTCAATAGCGTTAATGTTGCCACTACATTATTTTCATAATATTTCCACGGATCAACAACTGATTCTCCAACTAAGCTATTTGCTGCAAAATGTATCACTGCATCGATTGAGTAAGTAGAAAAAACCTTTTCTAAATCCTCTTCTTTGCCTAGGTCTCCTTTAACAAAAATCGCATTTTCATCAATAGCCCAGCAATGGCCCGTCGATAAATTATCCAAAACAACAACTTCTGTACTATCTACCAATTCTTTAACTGTGTGGCTGCCGATATAACCTGCTCCACCTACAACTAAAATCATTGGGTTAATTACCTCCATTCGTTATTACAACTTCTTACTTATTCAACTTGTAATCTATCAAATAATTCTTTACGATTACCACTCTCTATAAAGAACAATAATATAAAAAATATACTATTCCCATGTCCATTATGATTCATCTAGATCAATGATCGAATTCTAAGATGGACTTTCGGAATAGTATCATTAAAAGAATTTAGCGGAGATTTAAGTTTAATCCTAATTATTTTCTCATCTATGCCTATTAAAGAAGTATGTTATATATTTTATCTTAGTTCTATATAAAGAATGTGTCAATTAATATTTACAATAAAGTACAAATTATCCTATTACTCATAACCAAGTATCAAATCCTGTTATTCTTTTAAAGTGGGATATGTTATGAATTGGAAACAATCAAAATAAGGGTTCTGTTACATATATTTTCACACTTTGTTTTTGTTGTTCAGGTGATTGGATTCCTGGTACTTCCCATTCTGATAGCTGTTCTGAGTAAGGCATATTATCAGCCCCCTTTCATAATAGAGTAGGGTAACCTCTTTCAAGGCTACCCCCTCATCAAACCGCACGTGTCCTATTAAGACATACGGCTTACCAACGTGTTTTATTTATCAATTCCAGCTATTCTATGAGCATAGTTCATTTTACGAACAAGGGTAGGAGTGGTAATATTCTTTCCCTTGTTCTTTTGCTCTTTGGACTTTCTCCTTGTGTTTCTTCTTTTGCTTTTCTTTCATATACTCAAGATAATCCTCTATTGTGTGGCCGTATTGCTTTCCATAATAATATTGAAAGGCAGGGACTAAGCCAATTTTTGCGAAATATTCATTATTCCATTTGGTACTCATTGCCCACCCTTTTCTTTGGCTAGAGTGTTTATGAATCATGGCGACTCGCAATCTTCTTCGAATATACGAATCAATCGCTAGTAATTTATCTCGAAAACATTAAAATAACATCGACTTTTCATACCATACTCTTCGTTTGCTTTGACGGCTTTCCAAATGCTGAGAAAGAAGTTCACTTTTACAAGTGTAAATCCACGAGGTCGTTCTCCTTCCGTTCATGCACGGTTTAGTCCATACACCACAGAACGTCTGACTTCTCCGTCCATATGGACCACTTCGGATTACCCTTATAGGTTCATGTCCTTTCGGTATAGACGGAGATCTCACGGGGGCATCGCACTTTCCTTCTAAACATACCCAGCACCATCATTTGATAAGCTATCTCTATTCGGCTGATTCTTTGAATAGAAATCACTACATAGTAGGGACTTCCCATTATTTACGCATAGTCGCCAACTTATCCCGCCGCCATGCTTCACACTTATTGCATTTGAGTCTATTTATCCGACTACGGGTCTCTCGATTATCCGCATCTCCATCAGACACCACCTCACGATGATGCCATAAATTAGTCTTCACTAGTTGTATCAGCACCCTAGTGGAAGGCTTTCACCTTCGAGAAAATGAATCTTCTAGGGATTCGGGAGCCGTGTTTACTACAAGGTAACGTAATTCAACCCTTTAACAACTCATTCAGTGCACTACACTACACAAGGTACGACTGCCCGTCGCACATAAAAAGCCGCTCAATTTGGGCAACTTTAGAATTCTCTATTCAATTATTTCACAACAAATTTTTGTACCTTTCACTATTGCACAGTATGATCTGAATACGAGTTAAAATAGTTATCGCGCAAAACCCTCAGTCCTCAAGATTGCGCGATAGTTTTTACAACTGAATCGATTTCGGTTAATCATTAGTTCAACAAAGTATGAATCCTTATTCGGTAAATTACTGCAATTCATAAAATCCTTGGAAATATATTTTTAAAACCTGCCCTGCGGTTGCCGTACCCAAGTAACCAAAATTTATATCTTGGTTGAAATCATCCCGTAAATTAACCTGTCTGTTTACGTTTGTAGAAGATCCGGTAATCACAGTATTATAGAATGGTGGAAGTAAGTTATTTTGTTTAGGCAACATATCAGATGGTACATTAATCTTTAATCCAGTTGCTCCATTTCCATCTGTACACGAAATTTGAATCGAAAAGAATACAGTTTTACCTGCTATTTTTCGTCTAGCCCTTGTCGTGATGCCTGTAGGGTTGGCAGTTGTCCAAGTAAGTATAGGTGTCCAATCTTCCCAAGCGGTTTCAATAGCAGGGACAGTATTCCCCCCAGAAGAAAATGTACGGGAACTTAAAAAGTAGTTATTTTTTACTACCTTATCCAATGTATTTACGAGATAAAACTGGCTAAGTGCATCAGTAATGTCTACAATTGCAACTTCCTTTACATTGAATGAACCTTGTGTAACGTTGTTCCCGTCTATGTTGTCCCAAACTGATACGATGAAATTACTACTATTTCTATCTGCCGTAAATGTGAAAGATATATCTGTATAACTAGATGAAACATAACGAGCATCTGTTCTTTTAACAAAGTCATAGGGTGCTTGATCATAGAAAGCATGTACTCGAAGGAAATAGTTATTTACCGATGGTTTAAGCTGTAGTCTGACCAAATAAGTTTTACCTTGTACAACAGGTTTCCATGCAGTACCTAATCTTGGTGCTGTCCCAGACCAGTTTGTCGTAATATTTTGGAGCTCGTTCCCGCTAACTGTGTAAGATGTTACCTTGTCCGTACCTAGTTGAAAGTTACTTCCGTTATAACCTGTAATCAAATTGTTCAATGCTATCCCTGAATTGAGGAAGTCACTGTATTGTCTGGTAGCTGTGTAGTTTACAGTTGATTGAGTCGCAACTTTACTGGATGCGTTCGTGATAACAGAAGAAGCAGATAAATTAATATCTTGTTGGTCACGGTCATTTGAATATTCTAGCGAAAGTTCACTACATCCTGCATCAATATAGTACCCTCTTAATTGAGATATAGTGGATTTGAAAATTGTTGACTTTATGTCTCCTGATATCCTTTTTGAACCTTTGAAATAAAATCCGACTGCTGTAGCAGATACATTTTTCGCAATCATTGAATAGCCGTTTGCATCTGATAACATCCCCATTAACCCAGTATCTATAGCATTATCAAATACAAAACCATGACCATAATTTTCTTGACACTCAATATTTGTAAATTGATTTCTCTTACCTGTTACATATACTCCAGCATCAAAATCATTGCCTGAACCAATAAAATTTCCGCCTACTTTATTTCCACGTCCGCAAAAAATAATTTTCATGTCGCTAAAACGATTATTAGAACCAGTTACATACAATCCTGTTTTACCAATACCATTGATGTAAAAGTCTGTATATGTGTTATCTGTTGATTCTATAAATGCTCCATAACCGCTACAAAACTCTATTCGTATTCTTGATAATGAATACACCCATGTATTTGTGTAACAGCGGAAACCATCACCGCCTATATCACGGATAGAAATATCATGGATATTCAAGTTAGATATACTTCCATTAGTTAAATCTAGTCCAGCACGACCAACAATGACACCTGTTTTATTTGTCATCGGATTTGGGTCCCAAACGTTTCCCTGTATTGTCAAATAACTAATACCGCAGTTTACATGCGTATCAAAATTAATTATGTCACTATTTATTCCATTCGCCAACCTTATAATGGTTGACCCTACACCACCACCTATTACATTAATATTTGAGGGGATGGTAATCATAGACCTAACGATAAAAGTTCCTACAGGAATTTGAAGAATACCACCGCCAACGGAAGTCAAATCTGAAAAAGCTTTATTAAAAGCTGGAATCCAATCATCACCATTTTTAAATTCGGAGTAGTCATTTAAGTCTTTAATAGTTGGCGAAGAACCAACTCGTTCTGTTGGAGGTTTAAATGAAGATGTTCCGTTTCCGTTTGATGTTAATACATCCCCTTGATTTGAAGTATCTTTATTAGTCACCATATCCGCCAACTGCGAAGCAATAATCTCCATTTGATTTTTATGCGTCGCATTCTCTTGAAGCTCTTTCAATGCCTCATACGTTCGGTTTTGCAACCAATTTAAATATTCGGCGGTTGGCTTTTCATTTGGTAGCCACCCTACTGTCTTCTTACTGTTTGGCGGCTCTATACCTTGTTTATACCAAATAGGAAGTTGTTTCTTAAAGTCTGTCACTTTCCCACCTACCATATTTTATTTTTTTCTTAATCGGTGCACCGAATTGATCATAGAAGCCTATACCATCATTCACAATCTCACCAAAACCAGGTTCCTCACTTTCATCTATATTTAAACTAGAATAAGTGGTTCTGTCACTAGCCGAATCTCTGATAGCTTGTACAATTTCACATTGAATCTGAGTTACCCCATTTGTATCATATGCATTATTTATTTATTTTGTTACATCACCAACTAAAAATCCAATGCCTGTATTTGTCTCAAAACGAGTAACTTTAATGTATCAGATGTTGCTATATGTAGATTGAGAGAAACGAATCTTTTTCTTTTTACTACTCATCAATAAAACAAAAAAGCCGACCATAAATGATCGACTTTCATTACATTACTCTTTTAATTCACCAAACGTTCACCTTTGCCTTGAGCCTTCCAATGATCATTACGGAGATGAACTTTTTGAATTTTTCCAGATGCTGTTTTAGGGAGCTCTTCGACGAATGTAACTCCTGTCACTGCTTTAAAGTGTGCTAATCGTTCTCTTGAGAACTTAATGATTTCTTCTTCAGTGGCATGTTGATTTTCTTTTAAAACAACAATAGCATGTGGAGTTTCACCCCATTTTTCATGAGGAGCAGCGATAACAGCAGCTTCAAGAATAGCTGGGTGCTCATATAATGCTCCTTCTACTTCAATAGAAGAGATATTTTCTCCACCACTAATGATTACATCTTTCTTTCTATCAACAATATCAATATATCCATTTTCATCGATTGTCCCCATATCTCCTGTATGAAGCCAACCGTTTCGAATAGTTTCCATTGTTGCTTCTTCATTTTTCCAGTAGCCTAGCATCGTACCATGTCCTCTATATACAACTTCACCTATTTCTTTTCCATTATGAGCAACTTCTTCTCCGTTTTCATCAACAATTTTGAGCTCACAACCAATCATTGGATACCCTGCTTTAGCCTTCACTTTAGCTTGTTCTGATGGTGATAATTCAGGTAATGATGATCGAATCCTAGAAATCGCACTTACTGGAGAACATTCAGTCATTCCATAAATTTGAATGAATTCCCATCCTAATTCCTGTTCAACACGTGTAACAAACGCAGGTGGCGGTGCTGATCCGGCAATGAAAGTACGGACATCTTGCTCGAATTCAACAGGATTCTTCGCATGATGCTCTAGTAAAGCATTTAATACGGTTGGAGCCATATTTAAAACAGTTACTTTACGAGCTTTCACTAGATCGTGAATAGCCGCTGGAGTAGCTTTTCTAAGAAAAACATGAGTAGCCCCATTTGCTGTATAGGAAAATGGTGTACCCCAACCATTCACATGGAACATCGGTAAAACATGTAAATATACATCGCGGTCCGTAATACGGAAGTGATGCATAGTACTTAAGGCATGAAGATAATTATTACGATGCGTTAACATGACACCCTTTGGATTTCCTGTTGTACCACTTGTATACAGAAGGCTGCATACATCATTTTCATCTAACTCAGCACGATTGAAAGCATCAGCAGAATATCTTTCTAGCCAAGCATCATAATCGATTTCAGGAGTTTCCTTGTCTTTATAATGAACAATAATATGCTCAACCGTTTCTAATCGCTCTTTAATCGGTACAATAAAATGGTATAAATCTTGGTCAACAAATAATACTTTAGATTCACTATGATTTAAAATAAATAAGTAGTCTTCAGGTTTTAATCGTATATTAAGAGGAACCATAACTGCTCCAAGCTGATACACGCCATAAAATCCTTCGAACATTTCCACTGTATTCGATGCTAAGTAAGCAACATGATCTCCTTTTTTAATTCCAAGATCTTGTAAACCACGTGAAAGTCTATTTACTCTTTCATTTATTTCTCGATATGTAAATACTCTATCATCACAATAAGCTGCTTCTTTATCTCCATATAAAGCAACTGCTTGATCTAAAAAACGCGGCAACACTAATGGTACGTTCATGTTCTTCACTCCATCCCAAAAGTTTGAATTTACTGAATTCTCTGTATAATAATATTCCATTTTTTTGAAATAACAGTTATCATTCCATATGTAAAAGTTAAGTAGATAATTATTTCTTTCTACGGGCCCGTACTCTAACAAAGGTTGATACATTTTTTAGAAGCTTCATTGCCTAAATAATACCATATACTAGATATTTTTACAATATTTTTACTACAAATCCTATTTATACTATATTTATAAAAAACTACTTATTATATATCTTATAATCTTGAATTGATTATATTTGTAAAATATTTACAAAAATAAAAAAACACTTTGATAAAAGTTTTCACATTCCCTCCGAATGTTCTTTCTTCTATCAAAGCGTTTTAGCTTTTACATCTAAATAAATTTAATATGCCTCTTCTTCCTCATCCGAATAATCTTCATCTAATTCCTCTTCTATATATACATCGTCATTTTCATAGCTTTCATCTGCTTCATAAGAATTGGAGTCTTCGTTCCAATCTTCTTCATATTCGTTTTCTTCCTCATAAATCTCTTCTTCATAAGTATCTTCCTCATGTATTGTTTTCTCTTCGTATTCGTAACCGTCTTCTTCATACAAGCTATCTTCTTCTTCTGAAGCATTGTACCAGTCATCTGGGATATCATAGTAGGAGTTGTTCTCATCTGAATAATCTCCTCCATCAAAATACCAGTCATCACCATTTTCAAGCTCTTCTTGATAATGTAAATAGCCTTCATCGTTATAAAATAGATTATTTAGTTCTTGTTCAGATAACGGTGTGGTAATCCAATCTGTAATTAATGAATAAATTGAATTTATCGGAATACTAAACCCGATAGATTCCTCTCCCATTACTTTAGCGGAATTGATTGCAATTACTTTCTCCGTTTTTAAGGATACAAGTGGGCCTCCGCTGCTACCAGAAGCAATTTGTGCTGACATTTGATAAATATTTTCGTAACCACGCTCCCCAATATAAAAGCTGCGATCCACTCCTGTTATATGGCCTAAAGTTGCGGTATTACGCAAGCCTAATGGGCTTCCTAAAGCAAGCACTTCTTCTCCAAGTGAAGCACTTTCAGTCGTTTCCATGGGAAGAAAGTTACCTCCGGCTAAATCAGGCACTCTAACAACTGCAACATCCGTATTATTTGAGTACCCAATCACGGTTCCACTATATTCATGATTTGTACTATCTTGAACGGTTACGTATATAGAACCTTCCACGACATGAGCATTTGTTAATATGTCCCCTTTTTCATTAATTAAGAAACCAGAACCTTGGCTTGCTTCTGTATAGATGGTTACTACTTTTCGTAATGATTCTTCAATCACTTGAGAGACATCTTTTTGAACTTTTTCTGTGATTTCACTAGCGGGTAAAGCTTCAGCCTTAATTTCTTCTGTTTTCTTTTCTGTTTCCTTTTTGTCTTCTTCTACTTTCGTTGAATCTACTACAGCTGTTGTTTTAGGCATTTTTTGATAATCATTGGGATAAAAATAGTTCCATAATACAAAGCCAAAAGTAGTCATACTACCTAAAGCTAAGATTACAAGAAATGGAATCCGCTTTGATCCTCTGATCTTTTTACCACAATGTGGACAAAAACTCCCTCGACTTTCAATAGTATTACCGCAAGAATGACATTCCAAATTTACCACCTGCTTCATATAAGTCTTTTAGACTATTATATTTTAATAATAGAATTTGTTCTATATGGTTTACTATTACTTAAACATTTTTTTAGTGGTGAAATAAATAGATATACATGATTTTAAACATTTGAAGGTGTATAAATATATTCTAGCGAGGTTTTTATTTAAATATAAAATAACATTGTTACTTCTTACTTTTTTAGCTCATTAAGCTAAAAATATCGAGTTTTCTATTCCTATTTACTTTTTAGTCCTAAAATCCTATTTATATGTTACTATATAAAAGTAAGTTTATACATATATTTTCTTATTGAATAGGAGTGTTGCAGCATGTCTGAATTGACAACTGTAGTAAAAGAACGTCGCTCGGCTAATAACTTTTTAGAAAACCAACCGATTTCCATAAATGAATTAAATGAAATGTTTGAATTAACGAAGTTTGCTCCTTCTGCAAACAATTTACAGCATGCAAAATATATTGCTGTTTTAGATACACACATAAAGGAACAAATTAAAGAAGCTGCTGGTCAATATAAAGTGTCGACCGCTTCCGCTGTGATTCTTGTACTTGGTGATAAAAAAGCCCACCAAAACGTTGCGCAAATTTATGAAGGGTTACTCCATTTAGGCATTATGGACCAACGGGAATATGAGGAGACTGTTAACAGCATTATAACGGATGCAGAAACAAAAGGAGACAAATTTCAAAGTGAGGAGGCGATTCGAAACGCTTCTCTTTCAGCCATGCAATTTATGCTCATCGCCAAAGACAAAGGCTGGGACACTTGTCCAATGATTGGGTTTGATCAAGCAAAAGTACGAGAAATCTTAAACATTACCCATCAATATGAAATTGCACTCATGATTACAATTGGAAAAGAAAAAACAGTCAGCAGGCGACCACGAGGATATCGTAAACCTGTTACGGAATTTGTTACATATGTTTGAACTCCTCCACTTAGCAAAGCTTAAAGTGAGGAATTCCTAATATCACCAATCTAATAGAGTAGCGTCAGGAAAATTTTTTTAGCATCATGAAATCAGAATTTCTTTACCTGAAAGAATTTTACAGTGTAGAATACTTTAAGCAAGAACTAGCACAATATATAGAATACTATAATCACAAACGAATCGAGTTAACTATGAACTCTTATGAGAGTCTCGTATGGGATACATTGTTTATATAAAATTTTGTTTTCACTACCATTAAATTTCTTGCGAAAAGGATTCAGTTTGAATTAAAGGAGCTTGAAGCTTTAATCAAGAAAAGCATTAGAGGTATGTTGGATGCATCATATGCGTAGTAATCATAAAGGCGGAATGGATTTTTAATGGTGGTTATAAATTTCTTCTACTTGTACAGAATAGTTTGTATCTTATTGAAAGGAGAACTATTCATGACAAACAAAAATGATAATCGTGAACGCAAAAACAAATATCCGAACAACTTAAAAAATGATGCAGAGTTTTCTAAAGAAACAAGTGTTCACAGTGAAATAACGAAAAAAGATTTTAAAAAATAGTAGGAATTTCAGTTAAAAATCAATAAGTTCACAGCCATAAATTTTATAAAATGAATTGTCTCAAAAACATTCACTTGTTTTTTCCATTTAACCAATTACTCTTTTAGGAATCTGACGAAGCATAAAGAATTATTCGCCGAAAACCTCACAATACAGTTGTAGGGTTATTTTACAAGAGATTCATTCAACTTAATGATAGGAAGTGAAAAATACTCTGGGACTAACTAATCCAGAGTATTTTTACACTATTATATATTAATTATTTTACGGCCTCCTTTAATTCCTTACCAGGTTTAAAAGCTGGAACTTTAGAAGCAGCAATGTCTATTTCTTCACCTGTTTGTGGATTACGACCTTTTCGAGCTGAACGTTCACGTACTTCAAATAGAACTATACTTATATATAGAAGATAAAACCTAAAAAGGAATGTTAGCTATACTCCTAAAAAATACATAAATAAAATCTCAAAATTAATATGAAGGTGTTTAGTACATAACAATACAGAAAAGCCACCCTTGATTAGGTAATTCAAAAAAATGTAAACAGACTTTAAAATAGTATTAAAGATTGATATCAAATAATAAAAAAATTTTGGAAACCTTACATCCTTACAACAACTGTTCCACTACCAGTCCCAGCCTGAATACACTTAGTATCTTCTTGTTTATGCACAGATTGTAACAATTGATTGTTCTGCGTAATCAACTTATTCAATTGATTCAATTGATTCTGAATACTAATAAGCAATTGCATCATATTTTGCGAATCTGATGATTTACTATTATATGGATTGGTCAGATTCGCCGAAGATGAATAGCCTTGAGTACTTCCTTGCCTATAGTTACCCAGGTCTTGAGAAGGCGGCCAATGAGGCATACTACCATGACCTTGTGTTTCTAAACTTGATTCTTGTGCTTGTATATGGCCTGGATCCAGATAAGAAAGAACGCCTTGTTGACGTACTCCTCTTTGGTTCTGACTATCATAATGCCAACTCGGTTTATAAAAATTATGTGGGAACATCCATCGTTAACCTCCTCTTATTTTATAAATAGTTTATTCAGGTCTCTTTTTCCTGGTACACTAACCTAAAAATTGATTGATTTGCCCATCTAAAACGAGCACTGACAGGTATCTTACTTTTGAATTAACATATAATATCCACGTTTTATCAAATAAGCCCCCAATATATCCCCCAACCAAAGGAGAATACACATACGGCCAGACTGCATTTACAATTGCAGCTTCGGTTACATTCTTTTTCTTAAAAGAGCTTATTCATTCTATCTACTGTATTCTTTACCTTATCAATTAGTATTCTACCGAGCTCTCGTTTAGGAGAAGAATCGATATTACAGATAATATCTAAAAATAAAAACTAATTAGCCTGCTCCAATGAAGAAAGACCCAGGAGCCATTACCTTATTCAGAGGTAATGGCTCCTGTTTTCACTTATCGGATTTGATTATTATCATGAATAGCTTGACTAAAAACCTCTACATAGACGACTTTGTGACAATTGGACAATGCCAATCACCCTTATTCAGGCTTAACCGCTTTTCCTTCTTCCACAATATGATGAAGTAAATGAGCAAGATGATGAACTGGACCATACTCTTCACTTTCTTCCTCTTCTTCTAATTCATCGATACCGTGTAAATATAAAGCCATAAATTCGTAAAAATCATTTTGAGAAAATGAATAAAAATCTGATGGATCTTCCGCATCCTCTTCATACTTCAATACGAGATGAGATACATCCCCTTCCTCATCTTCCGCATCCAAAAATACGAAAAATCCAATATTCGTATCGAGTTCGAATAATCTTCGAATTCCACCACTTGTTGATTTTTCAAACTCAGCTTCTGTTAATTTTTGAACTTGCATGCTGTCTACATTATCTTCTTGATGAAATCCAACAATAAAAGTATTCATTGTAACCTCCCATTAGTCTTCAGAATACTACTAGTATGTCCTCTCATTTTATTTTTACAAGTTCATTTCTAAAACAATGGGACAATGATCACTGCCTAGAATATGACTATGTATATCAGCATCTATTAAATCATTTTGCAAGCGCTCTGATACGATAAAGTAATCAATACGCCAACCAATATTACGTTCACGTACTTTAGCCATATAAGACCACCACGTATACGCGCCCTCTTTGTCTGGATAAAAATAACGAAATGTATCTAGAAAGCCTGCTGCAAGCAAGTCTGTCATTTTCTCTCGTTCTTCCATTGTAAATCCTGAATTCCCAACATTCGATTTAGCATTTTTTAAGTCACACGGTTGATGAGCAACATTTAAATCCCCGCAATATACAACAGGCTTGACTGCATCAAGCTCAACTAAATACGCACGAATTTTATCTTCCCACTCTAAGCGCTCGTCCAATCGCGATAAATCTCGCTTTGCATTAAGGGCATACACATTGACCATATAAAACGTATCAAATTCTAGTGTAATAATTCTTCCTTCCGGCTCCTCCTGCTCATCACCTACACCATATTTTACCGATAAAGGTTGTTGCTTCGTGAAAATGGCTGTACCCGAGTACCCTTTCTTAAGGGCATAATTCCAATATTGATGATATCCTTCTAATTCAAGCTCGATTTGTCCCTCTTGAAGCTTTGTTTCTTGTAAACAAAAAATATCTGCATCTACTTCTTTAAAATAATCTAAAAATCCCTTCTTTACACAAGCTCGTATGCCATTTACATTCCATGAAACTAATTTCATATTTTGTCTTCTCCTTGTTGCTATCTTTTTCTTATACTATATCCGATTATTATCGTGAAAACAAAAACCAAACATGGATAGAGTCTGAACTCTACCCATGTTTGGTTTAAAAAGCAGGGACCGCTGTCGTTTCAACTAAAGATTCATATAACTCAATATATGCTTTTGATGATGCATCCCAGCTATAGTCGAACCTCATCGCTCTTTCGGCAAGATTTTGCCACTTTTTCGGCTGAAAACGGTATAAACCAACCGCTCTCTCAATCGTATACAGCATATCATGCGCATTATAGTTCGTGAAACTAAACCCATTCCCTTCATTTGTAAACTCATTATAGGGAATAACCGTATCTCGAAGCCCGCCCGTTTCTCGCACAATCGGCAATGTTCCATAACGAAGTGCGATTAATTGTCCAATGCCGCATGGTTCAAATTGAGATGGCATCAGGAATAAATCAGAACCTGCATAGATTCTTCGTGATAATTGTTCATCGAAATACGTCTGAACAGACACCTTATCAGGATACTGCGCTGCTAAATCTCGCAGTGCAGACTCATAATGGGCATCTCCTGTACCAAGTATAACAAGTTGAACATGTTGACTCATCATTTCATGAAAAACACGTAGAACTAAGTCTATTCCTTTTTGTTCAACGAGACGAGTAACCATTGCAATAACGGGTATTTCTTCATTTACAGGAAGATGTAGGTCTTCTTGAAGCTTTCGTTTATTCTCCATTTTCCCTGCATATGTTTTATACGGTTTAAATAAGGCAGAATCCAGACTTGGATTATACACTTCATAATCGACCCCGTTAATAATGCCTTGCAGACGATTACTTCGTTTACGAAGAAATCCATCAAGTTGCTCACCGTAATAACCTGTTTGGATTTCTCCCGCATAACTTGGACTAACAGTTGTTAAATAATCAGAAAAAGCTAATCCTGCTTTTAAATAACTTACATTTCCATAAAACTCAAGCGCGTCCATATGAAAATACAACTCACTTAAATCCAATAATTCCGATAATACTGACTTAGGAAATACTCCTTGATAGCGTAAGTTATGTATCGTAAACACTGTTTTTAAGTTACGATAAAAGGGATGGTTGCTAAAATGACTTTTTAACAAAACACTAATCGGTCCAGTTTGCCAATCATGACAATGAATAATATCTGGTTTTTTTTCTAAATAAGGCAGCGCTTCTAACACCGCTCTTGAAAAGAAAGCAAATCGCTCTCCATCATCAAAATATCCATAGCTACCATGTCGTTTAAAATAGTATTCATTATCTAAAAAGTAGTAATTAATCCCGTTATCAACCAATTTTTCAATCCCGCAAAATTGCTTTCGCCAACCTACCGGTACTTCAATACTCGTCATATAGGTTAACTGTTGCTTATATTTAAAAGGAAGATCTTCAAACTTTGGTAAAACAACACTAACCCCTATTTGTTGTTTTTTCAGTGCTTTTGGCAGCGCTCCAATGACATCGCCTAACCCGCCTGTTTTAATATATGGGGCACATTCTGAAGCAGCAAATAATACATGCATAATAAGGCACCTCCATTAAATAACTTCCGCTTTTTTGATAACTAGTGGTTCGTTTTCTCCAACAGCCTTTTTCGCTTTCGTAATTCTTACTTCTTTATCCGCGATAACATTTTCAACAATAGCGCCTTCTTCGATTTCACCCTTTTGCATAATAATGCTATTTTTCACGATTGCTCCTTTTTTCACTTTAACCCCGCGGAATAGAATGCTGTTTTCAACTGTCCCTTCAATATCGCAGCCATTAGCAACTAAAGAATTTTTCACATTTGATGACTGTCCGTACTTAGCTGGAGGCTCATGTTTAATTTTCGTAAATACACTCCATTCCTCACTAAAGAAAGATTTAAGAGTTTGAGGGTTTAAAAACTTCATATTACTAGCATGAAAACTTTCGATAGAATGAATAAATGGCAGCTCCCCAGTAAAGTGATATCCTTTTACATTTAAACAATGAAGGTTAGCTTTTACAGCATCTTTTAAAAAATTATATTCTTCATTCGCTGCACATTTTTTAATCAAATCGATAAAAAGAGATTTACTAATTACATATGTTTCAAGCGAAATATGGTCGCCTGCTTGCGGTACATTAAATAAGTTAATATCGGTTACATTTCCGTCCTCATTCACTATACATTGATGATAAATTAGCTTTTCAACAGCACCGTCGTAAAAATCTTTATACACAACGGTAATATCTGCTTGATTTTCTCGATGAAAAGCAAGGATTTCATTGTAATCCATTTTACATACATGATTTCCTGGTGAAATAATCACTGTATCAGCATTTACTCGTTCAAAAAAACTTAAATGATTATGAAACTGTTTCATATCACCCATACTCGTTTCGTGCGGCTGAATAGGGGGCAAAATAAATAATCCACCTGAACGTCGATCTAGATTCCATTCCTTCCCTGATCCAAGGTGATCCATCAAGGATAAGTATCTTTCTTTCGGAAAAACGGCAACTAAAGAAATATCAGCATTAATAAAATTCGACATCGTAAAGTCAATAAGACGATAACGACCTCCGAAAGGAACGGATGCTATATTACGGTGAGTCGTTAATTCTTTTAAATATTGCTTCTCATTAATTAAATTAATAAGGCCTAATACATTTCCCATGACGATCGCCCCTTATCAAATATTCGTAATCTTTTTTTGGTCAGTAGAAGTAATCGTTTGACCTTCTCCTATTAAAGTAATCTTAGCTGATGGATTGGAGTTTCCAATCACAGCCCCATCTTCTATCACACAATTACTATCAATAATCGCTCTTTCAATATGAACATTATCTCCAATGTGAACATTCGGCATAATGACGGAATCTTTAATAGTTGAATTATAGCCAACCTGAACATTATAGGATAAAACAGAGTGCTCCACTGTACCGTAAATCATGCACCCTTCATTTGTAAGAGATTGTTTAATGACTGCCTCTTCCCCAATATAATGCGGCGGATGATTCGCATTTCTAGCGAATACTTTCCAATCCGGATCATCTAATTGAAACTGAGGGTTTACCTCTAGAAGATCCATATGCGCTTCCCAAAGACTTTCCACTGTTCCAACATCTTTCCAGTATCCTTCAAAATGATAGGCATATAAATGTTTTCGGTCCTCTAACATATTAGGGATAATATTTTTACCAAAGTCGTGATCCGAGGTTAAATCCCTTTCATCCTCTATTAAATAACTTCTTAATGTTTTCCAGTTAAAGAGGTATACACCCATTGAAGCTAAGTTACTTTTCGGATATTCGGGCTTTTCATCAAATTCGATAATTTTTTGATTATCGTTAGTATTCATAATGCCAAAACGGCTTGCTTCTTGCCATGGTACTTGAATAACGGCAATTGTCGCTTGGGACCGTTTTTCAATATGATAAGCGAGCATTTGACTATAATCCATTTTATAAATGTGATCACCGGAAATAATTAAAACATTTTCTGGATTATATCGATCTATATATTGAATATTTTGATAGACTGCATTCGCCGTTCCTTTATACCACTCTCCACCGTCTTTCCCTTTATAAGGAGGCAGTACCGAAACGCCGCCGAAATCCGAATCTAAATCCCACACTTTACCATTCCCGACATAGTCGTTGAGCAAATGAGGCTGATATTGCGTTAAGACACCAACCGTATCAATGCCAGAATGTGTGCAATTACTTAAAGGAAAGTCAATAATTCTATATTTCCCTCCGAAAGGAACAGCTGGTTTAGCTAATCCACTTGTTAATTCTCCTAATCGAGATCCCTGTCCGCCGGCTAATAACATTGCAACCCATTTCTTTGAAGCCATTATCCCTTCACTCTCCCCTGTCTTTTTTGCGTTTGCTTCATAAAAACTGAAATAGCTAATGGTGGTACAGTTATTTCCATACTATAACGTTGATTATGATAAGGCTTCTTTTGAACAGCGATCGGCTGCCTATTACACTGACCCGTTCCACCAAAAGAAACGTCATCGCTGTTTAACACCTCGATATATTTTCCTAATGATGGAACACCGATACGGAAGTTATGATGCACATCGGCTGAAAAGTTGCACACAATCAGTGCATAATCCCCTTTACGTTTGCCCTTTCTAATAAAACTAATAATACTCTGTTTATGATTATTCGGATCAATCCATTCAAACCCTTCCTGATCATGGTCAAGTCTCCATAAGCAAGACGACTGCTGATAAAAATGTTGCAAAGCACGGAAAAATCGAGCCAACTTTGTGTGTGATTCATAGTCTAATAGTAACCAATCTAATTGCTCTTCATCTTTCCATTCAATAAATTGACCGAATTCCCCGCCCATAAACAATAATTTTTTTCCTGGATGCGTGATAAAATATCCATAAAGTAAACGAAGATTCGCAAACTTTTGCCAATAGTCACCTGGCATTTTATTTAGAAGAGAACGTTTCCCATGCACAACATCGTCATGTGAAAAAGAGAGCACAAAATTTTCTGAAAAGGCATAAAATAACGAGAATGTTAAGAGGTTATGATGATAAGGTCGTTGGCTTATATCCAGCTTCATATACCGAAGAATATCATTGACCCAGCCCATATTCCATTTAAAATTAAAGCCTAGTCCTCCTACATCCGTTGGTGATGTAACCAGCGGCCAATCCGTCGCTTCCTCGGCCATCATTAAAGCAGTGGGATACTTATGAAATACCGCTTCATTTAATTTTTTAATAAAAGCAATCGCTTCTAAGTTCTCCTCTTCGCCATACTGGTTGGAGATCCGCTCCGGAAGCGGGTTATCATGGTTTAAGTAAACCATCGAGGATACTGCATCAATGCGAAAGCCATCAATATGATACACATCCATCCAAAACATGGCATTAGAAATTAAAAAACTAACAACCTCTGGCTTGCTAAAATCAAAGCTATACGTTCCCCATGCCGGGCGTTCCGCTCTTCGAAAATCGATTGGTTCATATAAAGGAGTGCCATCAAATCTTCCTAAGCCATGAGCATCTTTACAAAAGTGAGCAGGAACCCAATCTAAAATGACCCCAATTTGATGTTGATGACATTGATCCACAAAATACATAAAATCCTCTGGAGTACCATACCGACTTGTGAGTGAATAATAACCAGTCAACTGATAGCCCCATGATTTATCATATGGATGTTCCATAACGGGCATGAGTTCGATATGTGTAAATCCGTTATCTACTACATATTCAATCAATTCATCAGCAAGCTCTCGATACGTATAAAACTCCCCAGTCTCCTTTTGTTTCCACGTTCCAATATGTACTTCATAAATGGACATCGGTTTATGATACACATCTTCCTTTTTTCGTTGAGCCATCCATTTGGAATCTTGCCAATTGTACGTATCTAATCGCTTAATAACTGAAGCTGTCTTGGGACGTAATTCCGAATAAAAAGCATATGGATCTGCTTTGAGAATGATATGATTACTTGGTGTATGTATTTCATATTTATACAATTCACCTTCCTTTAAGTCAGGCACGAACAGGACCCAAATTCCCGATCGTTCAATTCGTTCCATTTGATGATTCTCTCCGTTCCAATGATTAAAATCACCAACAACGGATACACCTCTAGCATGAGGAGCCCAAACGGTAAACCTTACACCTTCTTGATTCGCTTTTTTCACAAAATGTGCACCAAGCAATTTATAACTTTCATAAAGTGTTCCTTCATGAAATAAATATAAATCAGTGGGATTTATCTCATAGCAAGCATCAACAGTATTATTCAAAATTCCACCTCCATTCCTTTCTTAAATATATATTCGTTATAATTCTGTTTAATCCTTCCATATCTCTCGACTTCACCTGTAATAATTAACCATTTAATTCAACAAAATATTATATTCGACAAAATATTTACCCTTTTAGAAATTGGATACGTTGTTCATGAATATTGTTGATTTATACGTTATGTAACAGCACCCAAAAATTAAATAAAACAAATGAAAAAGCCCCTCCTATTCAACAGGAAGAGCCCGCGCTTATTTGAGTATGTTAAGTTACCTGTTCATTGCGCATATTGTCCATTTTTACTAAAAATAGATACGATAAGGAAACGGACCAGGCTAACGGGGTATTTCCATTTGGTATATTTTTGCCGCCGATATATAGTTCCGGCACTTCAAAATTAGCTGGGATAATTTTTTTCGTTTTCTCAATATATTGTTTCGCCATATTGTTCATACCTAGTTCTAAATAGCATAGCCCAAGCCATGGAAACCCAAAACACCACTCAGCTTCGCTGCCTTCATTATAATATTGATCATTTTCATAACGGATGCAGCCATAGGTTCTTTCTAATTTATTGGAGACATTTTGTACGATTTTTAAAGCGGTTTTCCGATCTACAACTCGATACGGATAAATCAGTGAAAGTAAAGCTAAGTCTGTTTCCTTTGTTTCACTTTCTCTAGGCAGCATAAATCGTAACGTTTCTTCTCCTTTTTTAATTAGTTCTTCCTGTACGTTCACAAGCATTTTGACGGCATTTAATCCTGCAACACAGGCGCCAATGCTCGATGCATGCAGCTCCATATTCTCTTCCCACATACCATTATCGATTGCTTGCCAATATTGTAAGCACTCTAAATAATCGACTAACTTCTGAACAATTTGGAGATCTCGTTCATCACGAATCACTTTTTTCCCATGACGAAAACCCTCGCCTACTCCCCATAAAAAAGCACCAATGGCATCATTTTGAGCATGCCCCCACTCAACAGGAATTTCCTTTAAATCCGTTGAGTATCTAGAATGGATATATTCAAATAAATAAATTGGTTTTTTCTCTGTATGAATATCAATCTTCCATTCATAATTACGAAATAAGTCGAACAAAGCCTGATACGCTTTCTCATAACGGTCTGAAGAATCTGTTAAAAAAGGGAGCACGGTATAAACAACATCTCTAATCCAAACATAGCTATAATCTTTAGAAAGACTGGCCGTATATGCCCCATTCGAAAGTCGCATCCGCTCAAGAACTTCAATGGCCTTGTTTACATTCATTAGATAAACACCTCCGTAGCTTTTTGCTTTACTCTCAGTGTTGACAAAACCCTCATTTCTAAACATCGTCCTCTAATTTTAAAGCGCTTTCATAAACTCAACTGCAAAACCTGCTCCCTTAACCTATATATCTGTACTGTTAGTGTATGTAAGAGCTCCTTGATTTGATAATAGTTTCAATCTATATGAAATAAAGGACAGCCCATATTATCTGTTACTCAATAGGGACTGTCCTTTATTCGTTTAAGCTTTATCTATCTTCTCTTCAATACAGTGTATAACACTTTATTCTACTTAGCCTTATTATGAATTGATCAAAAGAAAAATCTTAAAATCATTAATGATATGACACCAACCAATACAGTGCCTAATAAACTTCGTGAAAAAATCGCGACAAGAAATGTAGGTAACGCCGCTAGTAAAGATAACAGATTATCCGATATAGAAAATTGATTGTTTGATAATAGAAGTTCTTGCGCAAGCAGAGCAGCCATAACTGCTACAGGTATATGCTTCAACCAATTAATGCCCCATTCCGGAATTTGAATACGACTTAGCAATACTAACGGTACAACTCTTGGAATAAAGGTAACAATAGCTGAGCCAACAATGACTAATAAGATATACATGTTTACTTCCATCGCTCAATCACCATCCCAATTGTAGCCGCCGCGATTGTTGCTATAATCACGCCCGCACTTCCTGGGAAAAGAAAGCTAGAAATAACAACAATCAAAACGGCACTTAAAGCAACTATAATATCAACAAAGTATTTTTTGTGACTCATAATTTGTAAAATAAGGAGCCCAATAAACATAGCTGGCAAAGCAAAATCCAATCCATATTTCTCCGGTGTTGGAATCCACTGTCCAAAAAATCCACCTGCTATATTAGCAAGAACCCAATTTAGATAAGCTGTAATGTTTAATCCTAACATCCATTTATAATTTAGCTGTTTTTTATGCTGCGCATGATTAATCGCAACGCCAAATGTTTCATCTGTTAGCAAAGCACCTGTTAGTATGTTTTGCCCTATTGTTTGCTTGCGAAAATAAGGAGCAATTGCTGCACTTAATAATAAATGCCGACTATTTACAAAGAAAATGGTAAATACAATAGCTGATATAGGATGAGCAGCTGCAATCATCCCAGCTGCAATAAACTGACCAGATCCAGCATATAAAATTAAAGATATAAGGGCAATTTCAGCAATGCTTAAACCCGCTGTCTTTTCAACAACTCCCGCCGCAAAACCGATGCTCAAATAACCTAATAAAGTAGGCACACAATCTTTAACACCTTGCCAAAAACTATCTTCTTCCTCGTAATATAATGCACTTTCGTTCATGTATTTCCCCTCCGCTGATGACCGAAAAGCTTTCTGCTGTAATGTGTAGTAGTGGAACTTCCATAAGTCAATGATTATCTCTTTTGCTCTATAAGCAATCTCGTTAACCCCTGATAAATCTCCACAATCTCCTCCATCTTCATTCTGACAAGCCCGCTTGATGATGGAGCAACAAAATCAATCGTCCCAGAAACCATTGGCTGTGCCTGAACACCCCAGGTCACATTTCGCTTATTTGCATATTGTTGATAAACACCTTTTCCTACAAAACAAACAACTTTCGGTTGATACTTTATAATCTTTTGTTTTAATTGTTCTCTTCCTTCTATGTATTCAGCTTTTGTAATTTCATCGGCACTTTTTGTCGGCCTAGCAACAATATTTGTAAATCCAAAGCCTAAACCCAATAATGTATAATCTTCATTAGAACTATACTTTCTCGGCGTAATGCCCGCTTCAAAAAGAATACGCCAAAATCGATTATTAGGATTGGCATAGTGGTGTCCTGTTTCCGCAGAACGAAGACTTGGATTGAAGCCAACAAATAAAATATCTAGGTTATGCTTTAGATGGTCTGAGAGTTCCTTCATCGACATGCCTCATTTCTATCGGTTTAAAAAATTCTAGGAAGATGCTTCTGCCTAATTAAGCTACAAATTCTATTTTACATATTATAATAAATTTAATCACCTCTTCCTTAGAAAAATTTTACATTTCCTAGGAAATTATTTTTTGAAATATTACTATTATACACATAAAAAACAGCCATCCATTTTAGAATGACTGTTCAGTAAACGTTTTTTATTATACAAAGATTGTGAGGCGCTTCTGCTTTTCTTGTCTAGCTCCATCGCCTAGCTCGCTGTGGAAAAGACGCTTGCCTCCAAAGGCAAAGAACGCCTTTAGCGTCAATTCCTATTTCCTTCACGAGCTGACCAAGGCTCTTCTGCTTTTCTTGTTACCAACTAGCTTTTTTCACACCTGGTAGTTGTCCTTTATGGGCGAGTTCACGAAAGGCAATACGTGACATATTGAATTCACGCATATATCCACGTGGACGCCCTGTGATTCCACATCGATTATCTGACCACTCCCATGGCTTTTGTTATCAAGACCTAAATCAAAAAAAGTCATAAAAAATAAGGAGGGATACATATTAGTCATGACTAATATGTATCCCTCCTTTACTTCTTGTTCAACAATCGCGCCCGATTGCGGAAGATCGAATTAATTCAAAGAGAATAAATTATCTAATAACCTTGCCAAATTTTAATCCTCAAAAAAAATCCATTTACTTATGATAAGGTTCACCATATTGTATCTAAATGAGGATTTTATCACCGTTGCTAACACGCAGCTACTTATCCTGTTTCCACACAGTTTATTACACCTTTTATCTCTTACAATTCAGTTCAAAAAATTGTCCATAAACTACTTTTTGGCCTTACTTCTTTGTAAAACAAGGATAAATTTTTTTTTTATTTCAAATAATAATAAAAAAAGTGCTGAGGATTGTTAAAATGACAAACACAACAAATAAAAATAATTGCCCAAATTATAAAAAAATTAAATATATCCTCAACCAATCACCAGATTTACTTTGTAGGACAATTGAAGTTGCTGGAGATTGTCTTGAAGTTGTCTTTATGAAAAATTTAATTAAGACTGAAACAGTTAATGAATATATTATTAAATTCATTCAACAGCTGCCAAAAAAAGATATAACCTATTCTTATTTAATGAAAAATATCCCTATTGGCGAAGTAAAGATTGACTTTAAGGAACAAGAAATTATTTCTTCACTTTTAAATGGATTCGTTTATATTTACTTATTAAAAGAAAGTAAAGCCCTTTTAGTAAATTGTGCTAATCCAATTGAAAGATCCATCGAGAAAGCAGAAACTGAATCTTTGGTATACGGCCCTAAAATTTCGTTTACAGAATCATTGGCTTCTAATATAAAAATTATTAGACAAAATCTAAATAATTCTAATTTGTGTACTGATGAATTAGAAATAGGTGAATATGTTAAGAAGCAATTAAGAATTATATATATTAAAGATTTAACGGATGAAGACATACTAAAAACACTTAAACAGAAGCTTGAAAATATTATAACTGATGATATAAGTGACAGTTCAGTTTTGGCACAATGTCTTGAAGATAATCATTATTCTTTTTTTCCTCAGTTTATCATGACAGAGCTTCCCGATCGATTTCTCTATTCTATTTTAAATGGAAGGGTTGGTATCCTTTTAGATCGAAGCCCAGTGGCTATTATTGGGCCTGCTAATTTTTTTTCGTTTTTTGAATCAACAGAAGATATTTATTTACGATGGTCTCTGAGTACTTTTATAAGATATATACGATTATTAGCCATGGCTGGGTCACTACTCTTCACAGCATTCTATGTTGCAATCATTACCTATCACTTTGAACTTATACCATCTCGATTATTAATCATCATTGGGCAATCCCGTTCACTAGTTCCTTTTCCCCCTTTTCTAGAAGTACTTTTAATGGAATTATTAATTGAATTACTTAGAGAGGCAGGGGCACGGCTTCCGTCAAAAGTAGGTCAAACAATGGGTATTGTTGGAGGGATTGTAATTGGCCAAGCAACAGTTGAGGCGGGCTTAACCAGCAATATTTTAATTATTATCGTGGCATTTAGTGCATTAGGAGCGTTTTCTTCCCCTATTTATGAGATGGGGACTGCCATAAGAATTTGCAGATTTCCTTTCATTATTCTAGCAGGAATTTGGGGATTGAATGGGATTATGGTTGGTGTCTGTGTACTGATGGTCCACTTGTTAAGGTTGACATCATTAAACAAACCTTATCTTGCACCTTTATACCCATTTAGGATAAAGGATTTAAAATACTTCCTAATACGTCTTCCACACCATTTTTATATGAGACGCCCTGTAGTTAACCGTCCATTAAAAACGTTACGTGCAGAATGGAAATTAAAAAATATTGATAAAGATTTGGATGAATTCTGAGGTGGATAATGAAATCAACTGTTAGTTTTGTAAACGCCTATATTGCTTTCTTCATTATACACACCTCACAAATCGGGATGGGCATACTAGGTTTCCCTAGAATAATCTATCTAGCAGCAAAGCAGGATGCATGGGTCTCCATTTTACTATCTGGTCTATTTATCAGTCTTATCACTTGGATAATGATTAGGATACTTAATCATTATGAAAACTTTAATCTTTATGAAATAAATGAAAATGTATTTGGTCGTTTTATAGGCAGTATCATCAATACCGTTATTGTCATTTACTTTATTGCATCAAATTACTCTATCATCATCAGTTATGTTGAATTGTCCCTATCATGGGGATATGAAGGAGTTTATGAGTGGGTAGGTGTTTTTGCCCTATTATTAGTAACACTTTATGCAGTATCAGGAGGATTCAGAGTAGTTGCAGGGGTATGCTTCTTATCTTTTTTTATGACTTTATGGATCATATTTGCATTGTATCAACCATTTGAATCCTTGCAAATAACTAGAATTTTACCCATCTTGACAACATCCCCGCCTGAAATAATGGAAGGAGTATTTAATAGCAGCTATACAATGCTGGGTTTTGAAACGTTATTTTTTATTTTTCCATTCATAAAGGAAAAAGATAAGCTTCTTTTTATCAGTCAATTAGCAGTGTGGTTTACTACACTTCTTGTTTTATTTACAACTGTTATTTCTATATTATTTTTTAGTTCAAAGGAATTAGAAAAAAATATTTGGCCTCTTGTCAGTATGATAAGTGTAGTCCATTTTCCTTTTCTTGAGCGTTTTGAATATATAGCAGTATCCATATGGATATTAGTTATATTTTCAAATTTAAGCATAACCCTATTCATTTCTTCAAAAGGTGTTAAACATATTTTTCATGTCAAACAAAAACATGGAATTTGGATCATCTCAATCATCATTTTTATCATGAGTTTTTTTATCACTAAAAGAGTCGACATTAACCTTTTCATTAATCAAATTGGTCATATTGGTTTTTACTTATGGTTTGTCTATCCGATCTTGTTATATTTCATTTCAATTATTAAATCTAAAATTCTTTCTCATTCTTAATGGAGTTGAAATAATGAAAAAATGGCTTATTCTATTTTGTTCTCTTCTCTGCACTGCCTGTATGCCACCTGAAAAAATACTAGAAAGGCAAGGGATTTCAACGATTATTGGTTATGATTTACTTGATGATGGTACTTACTTAGGTACGATTAGTTTATTGCAGTTCGATCGAAAGGAAAAAAAAACAAGTGAAACCATTTCGGCCGTCGGAACGACAAGCAAACAGATAAGACAAATTTTAGAACAAAAAACAAGCCACGACATTACTTCCGGACAATTAAGGACATTACTATTTAATAAAGATATGACAGAAACGAAAGGAATTTCAAATTTTTTAGATACCATGCAACGAGACACCAGCATAGGATCTTTAATATTTTTGGCCATTACAGATAATGCTGAAGATATCATTAAAAATAGAAACTATGAAGAATATCCTGAAATGGGGTCATATATTTATCAATTGTTGGATAAGCAAGAAAGAAAAGAAATGTTAATAAATTCCAACCTACATGATTTTTTTTCTACGCTCTATGAAATTGGTATTGATCCTACCTTACCCATCATTTCAAATAAAGAAGGTGTAGCACCTTACATCAATAGCGTTGCATTATTTAAAAATGATAAAATGGTAGGTTCAATTTCTTTGAAAAAAACCATGTTCATCAAGTTATTCACCCATCACAAGGCTTTTCTGGGAGATATTACATTAAACATACCTGTAGAGACATTCAAACAAAAAGGAATCTCACTAGCCGAAAAGCCAAAAGAAGATAAATTTAATATCACCATTCACCCTATAAAGCACCGCGGAAGTATTGAATTATCTACAGAAGATGAAGTTAAGCTAAACGCAACCATTTCGGTTTCAACTATAGAAGGACATCCTGCTGTTACTCTAAAAAACAAGGAATCAATAAAAAAATTAGAGCAACTTCTTGGTGAAGAATTAAACAAAGAATTCGGGGATTTTCTTGAGGAATTAAGAAAATTAAATTCCGATCCAATCGGCATTGGAAGAAAAATAAAAAGCTTACGAAAATATTCCAAATTAAATGATAAAGATTTGAGGGAAAAGTATTCAACATTAAAGTTAAAATCAACTATTAAGGTTGAAATAAAACGAACAGGCGCTATTGATTAGTAAAGATAGTTGAGAAAAATACTCTACTATCTTATTCTTTCAAGTATATTACGTTCAAGAATATTAACCAAGAGGAACCTCATTTACTTATGGTACGGTTCCCTAATATTAATGCTAAACTAAATCCTCAACATTATGGCCCTTTAATTGAAGAAAGGAGGGAACGATGTTCCCTCAGATTTTTTTATAAACCTCTGCGTACGCGACTTTCAATTGTTCTCGAAGCTGCTTGTTTTCCTCTTCTACCTTCTTAATTCTTCGTCTTAATGACTCAATGATAGCATCTTTGTTATTGTCAGCCATCTCTCGTTTGATTTGCTTCGATGTAGGTGCTTTCGCTTGTTGTTGTCGCAAGGATTCAATCCGATCACGCAACTCAAGGTTGTTGTATAGCGTAGCTTTCGCTACACTAGCCTCGCTCGCCACGCTGTTGAAATTGATGCTCTCTTTTGCACGTACAAGTCGTTGAATGGCTTTATCGACCTTTTGATAGGTGGCAGCCTTCCGTGATGCATGAATCTCTTTCATCTGTTCTCTGCGGTCATAATCAGCCATTTTTTACACCTTGCTTTCTCGTCATGCGGTCTTGTCTGCCGAAGATGACATGCCCCTCACGGATATTGGCCAAAATACCTTGGTATCGCTGTAAGTTCCGTTCATGCTTTTCAGCCATATCTTCACGACCATGATGCTCGGCTACTTCTTTCGCTCTTTTTGTTGTTTTGATGTGCATCTCATATTTTTCAACATCTAATTCTGAAAAGCCAATCGCCAAGTCTTTACACGGACTGCCGCTGTTACATGTCAGACAAGGTGGAGCTTCCATATACGGACAATTCCCATTCAATCGTGCGTGACACGTCCCGTAAGGGTTGTCCATCGCGTTTAGTTTATGATCCTGCCAGAGAGCTTGCAGAATATCCTGTGGGATGTCTTCACCTGCTTTAATTTCCTGCACATCACCATTTAAGTCAAAACTGAATACACCATGGTTAATGACCGATTCAAATGCCTTTCTCTTCGTATCATCTAACAGCTTGGCATATCGCAAAGTCATCTCTGGAGAAGCATGAGCTAACAATTCTTGCACTGTTAGAATGTCAACACCACTGTTTAACATTTTTACCGCATAGGTGTGGCGGAATTTGTGAGTCTTAATATTAAAAAGGTTCCCATTCTCGTCAACAATGTTTTTTTCTTTCGCAAATTCATTCAGTCTGTTTCGAACCCAACCTTGAGAGTACGGTCTACCTTTTCGAGCTCCACGATAGCGAATAAAAATAAACCCTTCGGGGTTGTTGTCTTGATTGCTATTCTCTTTAGATTTGTGAATGAGCACCGCCAAGATATTTGCCAATTCCTCATCAATCGGAATTCGATGCCCTTTCACATAGGTCTTCTCAATATCAGTCACAATCGAGTATTTGCCGTTAAGCCGTTCCAGACAATCCAAGGTTAATCCCAATACATCCGAAATTCGTAGTCCTGTTTTAAAAGCCACCAATATGACAGGGATGACATCTTTATGTAAATCGTTGATGTGTGTGAAGAGTTGCTCCAATACAAATTCAGGAATGTGTTCAATTTGGTCGATAGACTTTTTCCTTCGTTTAGGCTTGTCCTCTGGAAAGAGTAATAATCGAACATGCTTTTCAGGAGCTATGTCGTATTCATATTTTTGAATATCTTCCAGAAATTTTCCTATGATTTTTAGTCCTTCCGCTATATACCTTTCCGGGTGTGCATCTTTTCGTCTTAAATTGCTTTTGGCGTATTCATGTAACGATTGGATGTATTGCTCCATATGAGATCGTTTGAGTCCTTTAAAATCATCCCATATTGGTTCCAATGAAAATACGAAAGATAAAAATTCAGGTAAATACTTTAAGTATTCTCTTGCTGTACCCCACGAGAAATTGTTCTTACTTAGGAGGCGTTGCTTGATGTATTTTTTTACTTGCCCACGCATGTTTCCTTGTTCAATTTTGGTGAAATCGAGATGATAATCAGATCTGCTTTTGTTATATGCGATGCCATATTTATCATACAACACTCGCACATCCCATCGGTCTTTATCCCATTCTTCACGCGTATCGGTCAATACAGAGAAGTTGGAGTAGATGAATCGCAGAAAGTTTGCTACGGACGACTTACCAGTATATTTACCACGATGTAGAATTCGTTGTGTTTGAAACCCTTGCTCATGTAGCCAAAACAACCATTCTCGCTCTGCCTTCTCGATGTCCAAATCAAGCAGAGATTGAAGGGTAGGGTACTTTTCATTTATAAACCGTGTCAATTTTCGTAAGATCGTTGCTTGTTTTCCAAAAACACTTGATAAAGACCACTTATCATTGAATAGCTGGTGATAACAGACATACTTTACTTCTAAGTTGACCATAGGGTTTGTGAGTCGGAAATAGATATTTTGTGCAGTTTCTTTATAGTTCTCCATCATCTCCACGAACTGTTTAATATCGCCCACAAAGCCAACATTCCAACTGTCGTTGATCAAGAAGTATGGGTCTTTCACTTGCTGGGTGGTAACGGAACCATCTTCGTGTATGGTCTTAACAGGATAACACGAAAGCTCTTGCTGTAATCGTTCATGAAAACCTAATTCTCCTGTATTTGTTTGTTGTTTCTGTTTCATTCTCTCCCGCCTTTCAGTGTTTTTTCTGCATCTCAAATGCGCCCTGTGTCTTTTCCCAATCCTTACGGATGTCTTCTTCTGAAAGATGAAGATACAAGTTCATGGTCGTTTGGATTTGCGAATGTCCCAGACGCTCTTGCACCTGTTTGATATCCTTTGTCTCCTGATAGTACATCGTCGCATGTGTGTGACGGAACAGATGTGGATGAACATCAATCCCTGTTTTCTGCCGCAACCGTTTGAAAAGAGACTCGACATCACTGTATGTCATGGGCTTACCCATATTCTTTCCACTCAGCTTCACAAACACGAAGTTGGTATCAATGTCCAGTTCATCAATCACTTCGTACAGGTAATCATCGTATATATCCATCAACGCTTGCGACACAAATATCTCTCGTTCACCTGTTTTGAGCTTCGCGCCGTTCTCCAATTCCCCGCGGTCCGTCAGGCGGATACGATGCCCTTTTCCATGGTCGAATTTGAAGTCCTCCATGAACAAGGAGAGAGCCTCTCCAATCCGCAATCCTGTCTCAAATAGGAGTTGAATCAGGAAGGTGTCCCGTATGTTGGTTGTCGCTGCAATCACTTGTAGTACCTGTTCCTTTGTGAGTGTTTGAATCCTCTTGCGAGGTTCTTTTACCTTCAGCACATTCCGTACGGACGGTTTGTCTTTATTGACGTGATGCAAGAAACCCTTATATCGTGTTTTTCCTCCTGTAAAAACTTGTCGCATCAACTTCTCACCCATGTCATGTGGCAGCTCTTCATTACGATATAAGTAATCATAGAAGTTTGTTACTGCTGTAACCGTAAGGTTCACTGTCCTCTCTGTTTTCTTTGCCTGTACAGGTCGAAGAGACGTCACTTTCGTGCTCTCATAGGGATTCCGTAACCATCCCACAAACTCCACCAAGTCTTCTAATCTTATATGCTTGTAATCTTTCTCTTTCTCCTGTAAATAAAGGAAATACTGCTTTAGCGCATAACAGTAAGTCTTCTGGGTGTTGCTGCTTTTCCCTGTCACATCCAAATACTTGAGGTACTTGACGACAGGAATTACAGGAATACCCTCTCTATCTACTAATATGTATCTCTTTCCTTCCTCTAGGATTACTTCTTGTACACGCATAGATCCTTCACCCCCTAAACCCTTTTTTACGCTCGGTCTTACGACTTCACTACGCCTCCCGCTGTGGACTACGTCCTCCAACTAAAAACATATGTTTCTTAATCTTTATATACATATTAGACTATCCTTTCAACATATGGTTATAGATTCCAATATGTATGAAAAAAGAGGATATATGCCATCAAATTGGACATAGTATCCTCTCTCAATTATAGTCTGTTTAACTAAAGCCACGGGGTTCTTTCTCACAAACATCCCACTTATCATCTTCTATAAGAAGAGGCAGAGGTGAAACTTAGGTGAGCAACGCTTGAGAGATCTTCTCTCTCAAGTGGGCAAGGTCTGTGCCGACTACGCCGTTCGACCGGCGATACTTTTTCCTGTTTGAGATTTGTCCTTAAGAGATGCCTCTCCTTGTCTGGGTGGTTTGGATAAAAAACGTTTATACCAAACAGGCTGCTTAAACACCACGGAAACAAGTGGTTGGACGTCCATGTGATGTTGTTTACGTGCAATATTTTGAGCACCGTTTACCTCACGATGGATTTCTGTTTTGTGAACAGAACAAATAAACATTCTTCCCTTTGCCCGATGTCTGCCTCCGCAAAACGGACAGTCTTGAGACGTATAACTTTCTTCTGTCTCTGTCACGATGATGCCTTTTAGTTTCGCTTTATAGGTGAGTTTTTGTTTGATTTTCCCTTGATTCCACAAGGACAGTTGTTGTCTTCTTACTTTGTTCTGTTTTCGTTTCTTTTGTTCGTTCTTCTTAGTCCCTTTTTCAATGCCTGACACGTTTCCAATCACCAAATGCGTTACTTTTTCTACTTCCAAAAAGGTCACAATCTCTTTCGTCGTTTTATGTTCCAAGGCTTCGAGTTGGTTGTTGCTTGTTTGACGTAGGAGATTTCTGGCGTATTTATACTTTTTCCATTGACGAGAACCCTTTTTACAACGGGACATTTTCTTGCTTAAGTCCGCTAAGGCTTTGGCACGGAATTGAGAGATACTGCGCATCGCACGTCCTGACAGGACAAGGGCTCGATCTTTGGTGGCCACCGTGACCGCATGAACTTCTCCTAGGTCCCCACCTGCCACCTTCTTCTCATACGCAGACAGATCTTGTTCCGGAACTTGAACCGTATAACAAAACCAATAGGCCCCGTTCCGCCAGACAATTTCCGCATAGTTACACGCTTCTAAGTGTTCTTCTGATCGATTGGGGATGACGACCGATGTATGTTGCTTCGGAAACTTTTCGTTCCAGTTTTTCTTTTTCTTCTTAGTTAAAAGGTCAGAGAGGGAGAATCCATAGTCTACTTTTTTAATCGTAATGGTGTCTGTTGAAATGTCCATAGAAGCTTTTTTAAGGGGATACAATAATAATATTTCCTTCGCCACGGATAGTTGGCTTTTTTATCCGTTTTTCTCAGCTGTCGAATCGTTTCACGGTTTGTCGCATATTTATCTGCAATGGCTTGAACCGTTTACGAATGAAGGTTATAGGTTTGTTTTCGGATGGCTTGAATCTCGGTTTTACTTATCCACTTTTTACAAGAAAAATAATAGGAAGTGGCTTCCCGCACGATATCGTTCCAAACGGAGGCTGCTTCTCGTTGCATCGTTCTTAATTCTTCGTATAAGCTGGAATCATAGGGAATTTGAAAGGAATGAGTCACAAACAGATTGATTTGCCTCCTTTTTCTTTGACCTACACCCATCGTAACAGAACATTCGTTCCTAAAACAAGAGTATATCCTATAAAAAATCGAACCTTTGACGTGTCATCCAACACGCCCGGTTCGACCTCACTCTCATCCCATCCCTAAAGGGGGTGTGACTCACACCGTAATGGGCTTTCTCTTTCAGAAAATCTGTAATCGTGATGGAGATGAATCACGCGGCAATTTTCGAAGTGCCTTATAATCCCCTTTTACTTTTAATTCACGGCGTAGCTCTTCATATTTTCGTACTAGTTCTTCTTGCTTTTTTGTTTTAGCGACTTTCGATTTTTTAGCCATGACACGGTTTCCCCTCTTCCTAAAAAACGTAATCACTACGATTTAAGCCTCGTAAAAACTACTTTGTTTCACGATGTAACGTATGTCTTTTTAACCGTGGACTATACTTTCTTAACTCAATTCGGTCAGGATTTGTTCGCTTATTTTTTGTTGTAATATAGTTACGATCCCCTGTTTCTGTACATGCTAACGTAATTTTCACTCTCATACATCATTCCTCCTATTTTTTACACGTTGTAAGCTGGTAACTCATCCGCAAATGTTGTCCAATCCATTGAATCCTTTATATATATAAATATTGTTGTTCATTTTTCCCAACCCCTTGTGCCTCAATACTTATTATAGTTTTCACCCATTTGTTTTTGGCAAAATCCATCTAAGAATAGTCTATTTTCACATTAAATTCGAGTGAGTTTATGGTTTATATCAAATGTATGGATCCCTAGTATATCTTTAAGCTCTACATTACAATTTTGCTCATATAATCGTTTAGCAGTAGGATTCATCTGTATGATTCTTCCTTCAAGCTCTTGTAAATTTTCCTCAGATATTAAATCTGTTTTATTTAAAATAATCACATCAGCGAAGGCAATTTGCTCTTGTGCTTCATCATGATAATCCAAATGCTTTGTGACATGCTTGCAATCTACTACAGTAATAATACTATCTACTTCAAATGTCTCAGATAGTAGTTCATCCATAAAAAAGGTCTGAGTAACAGGTGCGGGATCTGCAAGCCCTGTTGTTTCAATTAGGACTCGATCAAATTTCACCTTCCCTTCTTTCATTGAAAACAGAAGAGTTCGCAAAATACGTATCAAATCTCCACGAACAGTACAACAAATGCAGCCATTTTTCATTTCCAAAATTTCTTCATCAGAGTTTACAACCAATTGATTATCTATACCAACTTCACCATATTCATTGACAATAACAGCGATTTTTTGATTATGCTTTTCTGTCAAGATTCGATTTTAAAGCGTTGTTTTTCCAGCCCCCAAATAATCAGTTAGGATGGTCACAGGAATTTTATTTGGATTGATCATAACCATGGATTTTAATCCTCCATTTTATAGTATTTTGGATACTTTATTTACTTTTGCTTTATTTTTTTACGAACGCCTGCTACAGTCCCCTCTGAACGTTCAAATTCTTCACCATTAAATGTATGGCTTATTTTCCCTGTACAATCTTTATTACTCAAAAGGGAATCAATTAATAAAGGAGAATCCTCGGGCTTCATATCCTTATACCAGGTTCCATTTGGATAAGCAATGACCACACATTTATCATGGCAGCGTCCATTACAACGAGTACGGGTGGTGTGAATCGTATCATCTGATTCTCGATCTGAGATTTCTTTGCGAATGGCTTGAGTAAGTTCCTCCGCTCCCTCTCGATTGCAGCTGCTGCCATTACAAATAAGAACATGATGCTTCGTGTTACTTAGATTCCATGTAGCCATTTTTATCATCCTTTCACAACCAATCGTAATCATTACGATTTATCGGGTGTAATAATTGATTAATTAATGAACAGATATAGATGTTTCTTACTATCCCTAGCATTAGATTGTTTCACTTTTTTCGTATAGTCAATCCATTTCACCTTTTTATATCTTACTTCCATTCTTTCACTGATTTCTGCCTCAATTTCTTGCATGAAACGAGTAATCTCTTCGACTGACATATTGAAGTGACGAGCTGCAAGTCGATAGGGAGAGTGCTTCGTTAATAATTGGAGTAGTTGATCAGCTGTTTCTGCTTTTTCAGCCAACAAATCTTCTTCTTTTACAATGAATTGGTAAACTTTCCTTTTCTCATCAGTAAGCTTGCTTACCTCATCCCTTAACAAAAACTCCATTAATTTATCATTCATTTTCTTTACCTCGAATATATGAATGGTAATATAAGTTTGACTTTCTCTGATTTGAACAGATTTTCCTCAACATACAATCGTGACTCGCTCACAAAGGGTTTAAACCCTCTGCTTTTGAGTCAACCTTCGTATGCTTACCAACTGGCTTTTTTCACTCCTGGTAGTTGCCCTTTATGTGCAAGCTCACGAAAAACGATACGAGACATGTTGAATTTACGTAAATATCCTCTTGGTCTGCCCGTTACCGCACACCTATTATGCAATCGTGTTGGTGAAGAATCACGAGGTAATTTATTTAACGCTGCAAAATCACCTTTTTCCTTTAATTCTTTGCGAATTTCCGCATATTGTTCAACCAATTTTTGTTGTTTGATGGCTTTAGCCACTTTTGATTTTTTAGCCATATTCCTTTCCTCCTTGGCGTTAATTGTAATGATTACGATTTAAACCATAAAAATATTCATTTATTTTGTTTCTCGATGCAAAGTGACTCTTTTTAATTGCGGGCAATATTTTTTTAATTCAATTCTATCTGGATTGTTCCGTTTATTTTTAGTTGTGATGTAATTACGGTCTCCCGTCTCTGTACATGCTAACGTAATTTTTACTCTCATGATAAATTCCTCCTCAATGTGATTAACTTAGTTTTGAAAAACTGGCAGTGGATCATAAAAAGTGGCCCAATCTTGATTCATTTCATCACCCGTTAGTAGGCAGCTATCTAATGAATCAGTGATTTGCTTTTGATCCATTCCAATCCCAATTAGAACTAATTCAGTCATCCTGTCTCCATATATTGCATCCCAGCGTTCTAAAAGCTCAGGTTCTTCTTTGAGTACTTGCTGCTGTTCTTCTTCTGAATAAGCAGCAATCCACTCCCCTGCTTTCTCTAAAGTTAATGACGGACCAGCTTGAGAAAGCAAGGAAGCCACATTGTTTCGTGTTGCAAGCCAAAGAAATCCTTTAGCACGAACCACTTCAACTGGCCAATTTTCGATCCAGTCCATAAGACGTCCTGGATGAAATGGCTTTTTCCTTCTAAAAACAAATGATGCAATCCCGTACTCTTCCGTTTCAGGAACATGTTCTTCATTCAGTTCTTTCATCCATCCAGCACTTTGGCTTGATGTTTCAAAATCAAATAATTGGGTGTCAAGTACTTGATCCAATGAAAGCTGTGAATGAACGGTTTCAATGATATTTGCATCAGGATTTAATGCTTGAAGGACAGCCTTTAACTCAGCTAGCCGATCTTTTACGACTAAATCCGTTTTATTCAAAACAAGGACATTGGCAAACTCTATTTGGTCAATGAGGAGATCGGCTACCTCTCTTTCATCATCATCATTTGCAGCCTGCTTTCGCTCGAGTAACGTTTCGCCTGAAGCAAAATCACTCCAAAATCGATTTGCATCGACAACTGTTACCATCGTATCTAATCGACAATATTGTGATAGATTGATTCCAATCTGGTCATCCACATATGTAAAGGTTTGTGCTACAGGAATCGGTTCGCTTATACCCGTCGACTCAATGACAATGTAATCAATATGACCCAATTGAGCTAGCTTTTCGACTTCCACAATTAAATCTTCTCGAAGCGTGCAGCAAATGCAGCCGTTTTGCATTTCCACTAATGTTTCATCCGTTCTGACAAATCCTCCTTGCTTCACTATACTTGCGTCAATATTGACCTCGCTCATATCGTTTACAATTACGGCCACTTTCTTATTTTCACGATTCGCAAGTATATGATTAAGTAACGTCGTTTTCCCGGAACCTAAATACCCGCTGAGTACAGTGACCGGAATTTTCTTTTGTTTCATTTCATTCCCTCCACTCCGGAATTTAAATCGTAATTATTACGATTTAATCGCCCTTTTTATAATAAACCGTAATCATTACTATTTGCAAGTTTTTTTGCAAAAAAATTATTCAATACTTGTATATTCTGATAAATATTGCTCTTTCGGCGGTTGGATTTGATTAAATGTATTCAACCGGATGACTGGAATGACTTCTCCCTTGTACGTTTCTTTTCCTATCTTTCCTTGGACTTCGTACCATTGATTCGTTTTCAATTTTTCAACATCCCCTCGAAAAATAAAACCATATACATTAGCATCTGCAATACAACAAGTCATCGTTAAGCGAGCAATAGCAATTTGATTATTTGGAAAATCCGGTTCACGATAAACAAAACCTGCTAAAGAAATTTGTTTACCTTCCATATCATCTAGAAACGTATATAAATGATTAAAAACTTCGAAATAGTTTTCATCCGTTACTTGAATAGCGTCTTTTTCTAAATCATATGAACCTTCTTCCATTTTCTTTGTTGAAAAAGTACCATTTTGCAGCCCCTTATTTGCTAATGCTTGTTCACTGAGCGAAAAATCTGTCATTATAAAACCTAAAAAAAGAGGAATACCAAAAAGCAAGTAAGGATATATAACTTGTTTCTTTTTTGACGTTTCACACCCGCAGCAATCACAGCTGGAAACATGAGTTTTACCACTTTGAAATAGACATACACTAATGACACTAAACAAAACGAGCGCAATAATAGAAAAAGGAAGCATTCGATCAGCGAGAATATGACTTAAATTACCTGATACATATAACTTAAAAATCATTAAACCGCTCGCAAGTAATAACAATGCTTCTAACTTTCTATGAAATCCAGCACCATATTTCCTCATTATAAACCTCCCATCTCTATGATGACACCAGCTAATAAGGATAAGCTAAACACAATACAAGTGACCACAATGATAAACATAAGAACAAAGCGTGGTTTAAAACAAGCAAATAGCACAAACGTATTCTTCAGATCCAGCATCGGTCCAAATACTAAAAAACCTAACATAGCTTCTGGACGAAAACTATTCACAAATGTGGCGGCAACAAAAGCATCTGCTTCAGAGCAAAGGGAAAGCAAATAAGAAAATCCCATCATCGCAGCTGTACCAAAAATCGATTGTTCACCCAGTTCTGTTAATAGAGAACGATTGAAAAATACTTGCAAGCAACTTGCAATTAACGCCCCGATAATAAAATACTTAACGACGGAGAAAAAATCTTGAGAAAAATGCTGAATAAACGCTCTCCATCTTTCAGAAAACGAGGTTTTACTTCCTTCCATACTATGAGATAGTTCACCATAGTTATGAATCACATGTTCAACTTTTCCATTAAAAAATATTAGAGTGAAGAGACCAACTAACAAAGCTGTTATCACACATAAAAGAATTCTTCCATAAAATAGGGCAGGATGATTCGGAAAAGCATAATACGTAGAGGCAAATACAATAAAGTTTAAGATTGGAGCCGCCACTAAAAGGACCACTCCTGCATGCAACGGAACCCCTTTTTGAATAAGCCTCCTGACAACAGGAATAATCGCACATTCGCATACCGGTGTCACCAGCGCTGCAATGATAGCAAAAAAGAGAGCTTTGATCGAATTTTTTGGAATACATCTTTGAACCATTTCTTCACTAACAAATAATTGAATAAACGCTGAAGCTAGAACACCTATTAATAGAAAAGGAAGAGCTTCAAGGAAAATACTAAGAAACACCACAAATACCGAATTCCAGCGACTGGATAAGAAAGCATTAATATCCACGATTTCTTGACCTATAAAAAAGAAAACCATCAATAATAGTGCTAAAAGAAAAAGAAATACGTTCCCTACATAACGAATAACGATAGGCAACACCTCACTTAATAGATTGATAAAGTATATACTCTTCCTTCTATTAATATGAGTAGTATGAAGATCGAATCACATTTTTTGCACCATCTCTACTTAAATTATATCTGCTTGGCATCATTTGGTTTTGAAATAAGGAGACTTCTCGCTAGATAAAAATGAAACAGCCACCTGGTGGATGGCTGTTTTTATTCTTCAAATTAACGTTAGCTATTTCCTTGAGCCATTATTCGAGACATCAATTGGCTGTAAACTACCATTTGAGCTAAATTATTAGCTTCAGCAATATCTGCTTGTTGTTGCTGTTGTTGATTCTGGTTTTGGTTTTGGTTTTGATTTTGGTTTTGGTTGTAATTTTGGTTTTGATACGGGTTATAGTTTTGATATTGGTTATAGTTTTGATACGGATTATAGTTTTGATACGGATTATAGTTTTGATACGGGTTATAGTTTTGGTTTTGATATTGATTATAATTTTGGTTTTGATATTGATTATAGTTTTGGTTTTGGTTTTGATATTGGTTATAGTTTTGGTTTTGATTTTCGTTTTGATTTTCGTTCTGACTTTCGTTTTGATTTTCGTTTTGACTTTCGTTTTGACCTTCGTTTTGACCTTCGTTTTGACCTTCGTTGTTGTTCTGATTTTCTCTATTCTGTAATAGTCGAGTAAGAATAGTTTCAAGCGATGATGAGATTGTCATCAGACTGAGTAAAGTAGAATTACCTAAGTTTCCTAGGTTTCCTAACTGATCTTGTAAATTTTGATTTTGGTTATCGTCCTCATTTTCACCTCCATTGTCCCCACTTTCACCTTCATTGTTGCCATTGTTCATTTGTTGCATAAGAACAGAGTTAAGTGCCGATGAAATCGTCATCAGGTCAAGTACATTAGTGTTTTGTACTTGGCTTTGTACATTATTCACTACATTTTGTACTTGGTTCTGTGCATTATTTACTGCATTTTGTACTTCGTTTTGTGCATTATTTGCTGTATTTTGTAATGTATTTAGATTCCCTCCTACTTGTGAATTTATATTTTGAAGAATGTTGCTAAACAATGAATTCGTAGCGTTTGCCATATAATTAAACTCCCCTCAACTTAGATTCAAGGTTAGTATATTAGTGACTTGTCTTTTTGGATTGGGTATACCCACAATTTCCTAATAAGTTATTCACTTTTTTCTTATGGCTTTGTTATACGGCACCATTGATTTCTAATAAAATACCTAAAATAAAGAAGCACCGCTCAAAATGTTGAACAGTGCTGGATTGAACCTTTTATCATTTAATTCTTACTTTCTCATTGCGCTCCACTTGAATCACTTTTCCATCTTGAATCACTAACGTAATTGATCCATACTTCATAGAAGCTAACATTTCTTGAAGGCGTTGAAAGATGTCGATAGATTGTTTATCTTTTTCCAAGCTAAGAAGCCCCCCTTCTTCTTTATTCAATACAAAATTCCTCTGTAATTTAGGATATCAACTACCATCAAATAACAAATACAACCTATTTGTCCTATGTCTTTACTAAGAATAACACTTAAAAAAATAACTGTTTTCACTAAAAGACATATTATACCGATAATTTTACTTTTTTTATGCATCATTTAGTAAATCTTGCTTTTCAAGACGTACTAAATGTATATGCTCTCTATAAGATTAGTTTGCCTATTTTCCTTTTTCAATGGCTTCAACTAATTCAGCAATTTGGCTTTGAATACGTTCTAACAATTCTTTATCTTTAATTGGTGCAACTGTATCGTTTTTATCAATTTCAGCATCAACAAAATATAAACCTTGGAGCGGCTGTCCTTTCAAAATACCAATTAACGGTTTTAACGAGTAATCAATCGCTAACAAATGACGTGTACTCCCACCAACCATCATTGGCAAAACAGGTTTGTTTTTCAAAACACTTTCAGGCAATAAATCAAGTAAAGACTTTAACACACCTGTATAAGAAGCTTTATAAACAGGAGATCCAATAATCACAGCATCTGCTTGTTTAACCACATCTGCAAATTTAACAATATCTGAACTATCATACCGACCTTTTACAAGATCATCAGCTGCGAAATCTGTAACAGAATATGTGACAGTCGAAAAACCAGCTTCATTCACTAATGATTCGAAATATTTTAGCGTGATGTCTGTTCTTGAAGGTACTGCTGGACTTCCTGATATAATAACAATTTGGCTCATCGATTCATTTCCTCCTAATCATAACTATCTTCTCAAGAGATTATTAACAAAAAACGGCTCACTTAGACACAAAAATTCCTCTTTCCGAAAGAAAAAGGCTGATATGTACATCTTCTCATACTTCCCTTTCAAAGCATTGCTTGCTGAACACCATTCTGTCTCTTAACAAAGATTGCCCAAATCTATAGGCCAATCCCTCCGCTTCTCTTGATAAGAAGTATATTGTTTAAATTAGCTTAATATTCTAATAACTGATTGTCAAGGTTTTCAGCAAGAAAAATCATACTTAACCTAGTTGAAAATACGGATTAAAGGCCGTGACATTTCCATCACGGCCTTTAACTCTTATTGAGATTGAAGCTTACTTTCCACCATATTAATAAACAACTGTAGAAAATGACGATCGTCCGTTAATTCGGGATGAAACGAACTAACAAGAAGATTGTTTTGCTTAGCAGCAACAATTTTATCATCATGCGTTGCTAATACATCAACATTGTTTCCAACGCTTTCTATATAAGGGGCACGAATAAAGACAGCAGGAACGGGCTGATCGATACCTTTAATTGAAAGATCTATTTCAAAACTATCACGCTGACGACCAAATCCATTTCGTTGTACGGAAATATCCATTAGATTTAAATGGCTGTCTTCCGCTCCACCTAAATCTTTAGCAAGTAATACAAGACCCGCACAGGTTCCAAAAATCGGCTGTCCTAAAGATGCAAATTGTTGAATCGGTTCAATAAAATCATAACGTTTCATCATTTTACCGATTGCCGTACTTTCTCCTCCAGGAATAATAAGCCCATCAATTTGTTGTAACTGCTCCGGTTTCTTTACAAGCAGCGCATCAACACCTAAACCTTCTAATTGTTGAATATGTTCAATCGTTGCTCCTTGTAAATCTAATACGCCAATTGTCGTCATTTTACCAACCACGCTCTTGCATACGTTCTTGTGGATTTAATTTAGAAATATCGATTCCTTTCATTGGGCTGCCAAGTTCTTTCGATAATTTCCCAATTAATTCATAGTCTGTGTAATAAGTAGTCGCTTGCACAATGCTGCTTGCGAATTTTTCTGGATTTTCTGATTTGAAAATACCCGAACCAACGAATACACCGTCTGCTCCTAATTGCATCATAAGAGCCGCATCAGCTGGTGTGGCAATACCGCCAGCTGCAAAGTTCACGACTGGTAATTTACCTGCTTCTTTAATTTGTTTTAACACTTCATAAGGTGCTCCAAGATTTTTCGCTTCCGTCATTAATTCATCATCGCTCATCACTGTAACTTTACGCACTTGCGCTTGTACTTTACGCATATGACGAACCGCTTCTACGATATTTCCTGTCCCTGGTTCCCCTTTTGTTCGTAACATAGAAGCTCCTTCTCCAATACGGCGTGCTGCTTCCCCTAAATCACGGCAACCGCAAACGAATGGTACTGTGTAATCGCTTTTTAAGATATGGTATTCTTCATCAGCTGGTGTTAATACCTCACTCTCATCAATATAGTCCACACCCATTGCTTCTAGTACACGTGCTTCAACAATATGACCGATACGTGCTTTTGCCATAACTGGAATCGAAACAGCATTTAATACTTCTTCTACAATTCGTGGGTCCGCCATACGCGCAACTCCACCAGCAGCACGAATATCAGATGGTACTCTTTCTAATGCCATAACCGCAACCGCTCCAGCTGCTTCTGCAATCTTTGCTTGCTCTGCGTTGACAACGTCCATAATAACGCCGCCTTTTTGCATTTGGGCCATTCCTCGTTTAACAGTCTCAGTTCCTACTAATTTACTCATATTATAGTCTCTCCTCTATTAAAAAGATTTGCAATCTTTAGATTTGTCTCTTAGTATAAAAGAAACTGATTGTATTAAAAGTGTCAGTTTCAGATAAATTAAAGAGGTCAGAAAAGAGGTCAGCATGAATACATTAGCTTGTAACCTACAACGTCACAGTGAAATCCCTTTATATGAACAATTATATTTATATATTAAAAACGAAATTATTGAAGGCCGTTTAAGCTATGGAACAAAGCTTCCGTCTAAGCGGCAATTAATCGATGTATTACAAATTAGTCAAAATACAGTGGAATCAGCATATGATCAGCTTCGAGCAGAAGGCTACGTAGAAGTTATTCCGAGAAAAGGATATTACGTGCAGGCATTTGATGATTTAGAATATGTCTCTTCGTCCCAACCTGAAGAAACAGCTAACGATGAAGCTCCTCCTGAAACGTTATACAATTTTCATCCGAGCCATGTCGATACCGAGCATTTTCCTTTTTCACAGTGGAGAAAATATATGAAAAACACAATTGATGAATCACAGCATCATCTTCTATTGCTAGGGGAAGCACAAGGAGAAATCGCGCTTCGTCGAGAGATTGCTCACTATTTATATGAAGCACGAGGAGTTCGTTGTACCTCTGAACAAATCATTGTCGGTGCTGGGGTTGAGATTTTATTACAGCAGCTTTTCTTACTATTTGGAAGCGAGACAGTCTATGGTGTAGAAGACCCGGGATATCATCTTATTTTACGAATGCTCCAATCGTATCCAAATGAAGTGTATCCGCTTGAGGTCGATCATGAAGGGGTCAAAGTCGAAGCAATCAAGCCATCAAAAATTGATATTGTGTATGTGACGCCTTCCCATCACTTTCCTTATGGTACCGTACTATCTGTTAATCGAAGAATGCAACTACTAAACTGGGCAAATGCTTCTGAAAGACGCTATATTATTGAAGATGATTACGATAGTGAATTTCGTTATAGCGGGAAAACAATTCCTTCGTTACAAAGCAATGATACAAACGATAAAGTTATTTATTTAGGATCATTTTCAAAATCACTTATGCCATCACTTCGAGCTAGTTATATGGTTCTACCAAAATCATTATTACAGCGTTATCAAGCACAGCTGACCTTTTACCACTCAACGGTTTCGCGCATTGACCAGCATGTACTTACACAATTTATGAGACAAGGAGATTTTGAAAAACATTTAAATCGAATGCGCAAAGTGTATCGACGTAAATTAGAAAAAGTAATTCACTTACTAAAGCCCTATGATGAACAATTTAGTATTATTGGCGAACAATCGGGGCTTCATATTGTGCTGGATGTTCATAATGGAATGGACGAAGATACGCTCGTACAAAAAGCAGCGGAAGCACGTTTAAAAGTATATCCACTGTCTGCCTATTCGATTGAGAAAATCGATAAAAATGCACCCAAAATTATTCTCGGCTTCGCTGGCATTCATGAAGATGAATTAGAAAATGCCGTACAACTTTTATTGAGAGCATGGGGAATTAAATGAAAATTTTTCGTAACTAAGTTTAAGAGAAGATAATTAGAGACATTGGCTCGGCACCGTTATATAACTACCTTAGATCAAGAGCCCCTCCCAATTGTTAGACGATGTCTAACAATTGGAGGGAAGTTCAATTTCTTAACATACGAAAGCTGGATTTTTTTGCATGTACAATACACATTTTGTTGATATAAGATTATTACTGTGCCGTATATCCTCCATCAATAAGCAATGTGCTTCCAGTCATGAAATCATTTTCACTTAAAAAGATAATAGCGTGTGCAATTTCTTCTGGTCGACCAAGTCTACCAACTGGATGTTGTGCAACAAGCCCCTCATAAAAATCACCAAGAGCTTCTTTATTAACCATCCCAGACTCCACATAACCCGGACAAACAGCGTTTACTCTAATATTTTGTTTCGCATACTCCAAAGCAAGTGATTTTGTCAAAATATTTACCGCACCTTTTGATGCATTATACGCAAATGCTCCAGCTTGTCCTACTGTCCCTAAAATAGAAGCCGTATTTACGATGGAACCTCCGCCAGTTTTTAGCATCTCACGAATAGCATATTTCGCACCGAAAAATACACCATTTTGATTAATGGAAATAACTCTGTTGTATTCTTCAAAAGTAAGCTCATGAGTGGCAGCAAGAACCCCTACTCCAGCATTATTGATTAAAATATCTAATTTACCATATTGATTAACCGTTTGAGCTACAAGATCTTCTACTGATTTCTCATCTGCAACGTTTACTTTTACAAATAAAACATCTGCCCCTTTATCTTTTAGCTTCATTTCAGCTGCTTTTCCTGCTTCTTCATTAAAATCAGCTAATACAACTTTTACACCCTTCTCCACAAATGCTTCCACTGTTGCTAATCCAATACCAGAAGCTCCACCAGTAACGATTGCTACTTTACCTTCTAATTTCCCCATAATAACCTCCCCTTCTAATTTAAGGATAATATTTGAATCGATTATATACAAATTAAATATTTGTGAAAATTTGTAAATTTCCTTCCACTGAATTTATAGTATGTTTCATTTTTTATATTTTATTTTATTTCATTCCATTCTTATAATGAGGTCGTTAACGCTCTTCACACTCCTTTTCATCTTGTACAACCCTTATTTCCCTTAAAATCTCACGTCCTCTTCTATCCATACATACTCTCACATTCCCCCTTAAGGATTCTAAACTGAAGATAACCATGATAAGTTGTACTAAGCATTACTCTCAAACAGTATTATTGGTCTATATTAAACCTTGAATTACTTTCTCTATTGGGGAATTCAGTTATTTCAAATGTATAAATGTGGTATGAATTATAAAGAATTGATACAGTAAAAAAGAAAGGGGAATGATTTTATGAAAGTATTTGTTGTTGGAGCTAATGGACAAATTGGAAGAATATTAGTCAACCTGATCCATGAAAGCAAATTACATACTGTCAAAGCCATGGTTAGAAAAGAAGAACAAGCGGAGATATTGGAAAAAAGAGGAGTAGAGACTGTAGTAGCCGACTTAAAAGGTACGGTTAATGAACTTGTTGAAGCAGTCAATGGCTGTGACGCTATCGTTTTTTCATCAGGTTCTGGAGGACATACAGGGTTTGATCAAACTCTATTAATTGATCTTGATGGTGCCGTGAAAATGATGGAAGCTGCTGAAAAAGCAGGCATCAAGCGATTTATTATGGTTAGTGCACTACAGGCACATAATCGTGAAAACTGGAGTGAAACAATAAAACCATATTATGTTGCTAAGCATTATGCTGATAGGATGTTAATACAAAGCAATCTTACCTATACAATCATTCGTCCCGGAGGTCTTTTAAATGAGCCAGGCATAGGTCAAATATCGGCAAAAGAAAATTTACAAAGGGGCTCGATTCCACGTGAGGATGTGGCTCAAACAATCTTTGTCTCATTAGATGAGGAAAATACTTTTAACCGTTCCTTTGACCTCATCTCTGGTAATACCCCCATCACAATGGTTTTAAACACCTTATAGAGGTATCTCCAACATTTCAGAAATTTTATACGCTAAGTGAATTTCAACCAAAAAGCCGATTCCTTCAACGTACAGGAATCGACTTTTTTAGTTGTTTTTTTAATTTTTTTGTAAGTTTCTAAGGTTTAAACAACATTTTGCAACATTGTCTCCCCACCTATTAGGCTTAGTCATAAGGTTTTATATTTACGTCCCGTTGTATAGCTCTCTCATAGTTATACCTCAAGTAAACACTCTACACATTTACTTATTCGAACCTACTTCATACCCAGATAAATCAAAATCGCATCTCGTAAAAATTCCGTTCCGCCCTTAACATTCTTATCATAGTAAGCTGTAAAGCGCTCATCTGCAACATACATTTCTGCCAGGCCAGCATGCGCTTCTTTGGAGTAATTGGGCCATGAATACATCAACCATTCTTTATGTTTTGCCGCAAGTTTCTGTGCCACGTCCGATGCAGGATCTCCTGTTTCATATGCCTTCTCAAGCAATGACAATATTTCTTCTCCTAAGACGGCCATAGCTTGGTAGTCTTCTTGAGACATGCCTCTTAGCTTTGCATTGCTGGCATCTACTGTCTCATCTCCATATTTTTCGCGAATCTCTTTTCCATACTTCTGTTCGTTGTCCTCAATCATTTTTTCTTTGAAACCTTCAAATTTTTGTTTGTCTTGCATAGATATTCCTCCCTCTTTGCTGGCAATTGTCATCTCGACAGTCGCGATTATTTTATCAAGACGGGCCCGCTTTTTTTTTAGATTATTGTAATGATTTTTCAAAGCAGTCGTTTGATTAAAAGCTGGCTGATGTATTATTTCTATAATTTCTTCTAAACGGATTTCCAACTCACGATAGAATAAAATTTGCTGAAGTAAGTCAACCTCTTTTTGACCGTAAATGCGATAACCGGACGAATTGATTCTTGCCGGCTTAAGCAGTCCAATTTGATCATAGTAGCGAAGTGTACGGCTGCTCACACCTGATAACTGCGCCAATTTGTTTACTGTATATTCCATGGTTGCCCCTCCTGATAATCCTCATCATAAACCTTTACGTTGCGTAAACGTCAAGAGAAAAGCGATAATTTTTTCATCGACTAGATATAGTCCTTATAACGAAGAAGGATACACTCTCTACGTAGAGAAGTGCATCCTCGGTTGAACAATTACTTTTATGTATCCAAATTATCTATCTCAATAACTCGATGACACAATTGTTGAATCAAATTCATGTCATGACTGACAACAACCATTCCCATCTCTCGTTGTTCAGCAATTTTTAGTATGGCATTCCAAATTTGAGCCTGGGTAATGGCGTCAAGCATCGTTGTCATTTCATCCGCAATTAAATAACGAGTATTAGGACCAAGTGCACGAGCTACACAAAACCTTTGTAACTCCCCTCCAGAAAGTTCATTTGGGAATCTCGTTAACCATTCCTGCTCAATTTCTAAAGCATCTAGTAATTGTTGATTTGGCTGCCATCCTTCATTTAACACTTTGCCCATTTTCCAACGAGGATTAATTGCTTTTTCGGGATGCTGGAACACTAATTGAACAGGGTGATACCCTTTCCTTTTAATAGGATAGCCATTTAATGTCACACTTCCTTCATTTGGTACTTCATAGCCTGCTAGTACCCGGCAAAATGTCGTTTTTCCATATCCACTAGGTCCAACTAACCCAACAATCTCTCCCGGATTTACTGTAAAATTGACATTTTTAAATAACCACGGCTCTTTTTCATAACGAAAAGCAATATTTTGCGCTCTAAGTTGCATGAATACATCTCACCATTCCATTACGTAGATTTCTCATCGCTGGTCGTTCTTGTTCACAATCAGGTGTAGCCATTTCACAACGTGGAGCAAATAAACATCCGGAAGGCAATTGACTTGGGTGCGGTTGTGAGCCTTTGATAGGAATGAAATCATTTTGCGGCAGTGCACGCCTTAACGCTTTGCTATAAGGGTGTCTTAATTGCTCACCATTTCCACTAAAACTTTCAACCGGCGAAATTTCAACGGTTGTTCCTGCATAAAATACAGCAATCCTATCCGCAATTTGAAGGGCGGATTCAATGTCATGCGTAATAAGCATGACTGCACATCCATTGTCAGCAAACTCCTTTAAATGATTAAGTGCTTCTGCAATAACAACTGAATCAAGTCCGGGTGTAGGCTCGTCCGCGATAATAACTCGAGCCCCGCTAACCATCGCAGTCGCCAATAACGTTCGTCTTGCCATACCTCCTGATAATTGAAAAGGATACATCTTCTCTACATCCGCTTTTAAGTGATAGCGCTGAAAAACCTTCCTTTGTGCCGCTGCTGCATTCCCCTTTTTAACGGATGTTCGAACCTGTGAACCGACTCGCATAAGCGGATCAAGATAATTAACCGATTGAGGGATTAACGCAATTTCCTTACCACGCAGCACACTTTGACGAGCAGGCGTTAGTTCTTTTCCTTCATATTTAATAATACCGCTCGTTATCGCATTACTAGGGAGAATTCCTAAAATAGCATGTGCAAGCAAACTCTTACCCGATCCACTTGCCCCAACTACCGCAAGGATTTCACCTTCCTCTACTGTTACATCCAAGCTTGTGATTACTGTACTTTTTGTCTGCTTGAACCCCCTTGTATATTTCTTAAATGAAACGGATAAATTTTCTACTTCAAGGATAGGCATATCTATCTCCTTTATTTATGATCTATATCAACATTCAGTAGAATTCGTATGTTTTCACCGAGCACATCGAAAGTACGTACAATGAACAACAAACAAAGTCCTGGGAAAAAAGCAAGCCACCACATACCAGAAGACAAATATTTCATTGATTCTGAAAGGATGATTCCAATTGCTGGTTCGTGCGGTGATAATCCAAGTCCTAAAAAAGTTACAGCAGCTTCATGTAAGATTGCATGGGGAAACAGCAGCATAAACCCGACTAAAATTTGTGGAAGAATATGCGGGAAGATGTGTTTAGTTGCAATCCACCAACTAGATTTCCCCATTTTTTTAGAAACTTGAACAAACTCCGCTGAACGAATCTGCATGACTTCAGCACGGATAATTCGGGCAAGGCTTGGCCAATGCGTGAGTGCAATTCCTATGACAATCCCTTTAAATCCTCCCCCAAAAGTAAAAGCAATCAGAATGAGGGTAACTAAGTGCGGTACACTTAGGAAAAGGTCGATTAGCCATGAAACAATACGGTCAACCGTTTTTCCCATAGTTGCAGAAATCACTCCAAGTATGGTGGCTATTAATGTACTCCCAAACGCACCAATTAAGCCTACCCCAATACTTAATGAAAGCCCCATAAATGTACGTGAAAACATATCTCGGCCTAACCAATCTGTACCAAACGGATGTTTAAAAGTTGGAGAAGCATTTCGGTGCTCAAGGTTGGTTGAAATGCTCTCTTTATCAAGGACAGCACCTATTACTATAACAATCATTAAAAAAACAATAGCTAATATAGTAACAATTAAAGCTCTTTGCTTTTTATTCAGTAATGTAAGGGTTGGCATCATCTCGACCTCCCCTCTCTCATTCGAGGATCTAACAAACGGTAAATTAAATCTGCAATTAAATTTCCTACAAAAACAAACATTGTACTAAATAGCACTAAACCTAGTAATAATGGAACATCCCCTCGCAAACCAGCTTCCACTGTAGCCTGTCCAAGTCCAGGATAGGAAAACACTTGCTCAGTAAGAACAGCCCCACCAAACAATTCACTAAATGCTGCAAATTGTAACGTAAGTGCTGGTATCACAATATTACGTAAGCCATGCCTCCAAAACAAAATAAAGCCCCGTTCACCTCTCGCTCTTGCAAAGAGCATATATTCACTATCTAAAACATCTATTAATTTTTGCCGAGTATGCAGGGCCACATTTCCAACTCCAACAATACTAAGTGTCATAGCGGGAAGAATAAGATGCTTCAATTGATCAACCGTCGTAACATCTTCAGCAAGAACACCAGCAGGTACACCTAATCCAATCGGAAACCAGCCAAGCCAAACAGCAAATACAATAAGAACTAAAAGTCCCATCCAAAATGTTGGGGTCGATGCAAGCATGTAACAATACCATTTAATACTTCGATCTATCCAAGTACCTCTTTTCATTGCCGCAACAACACCCATTGTAAACCCAATTACTCCTGATAAAATCCATGCTGTTAACATGAGTACAACAGAATGAAAAAACCTTTCACCTATTACTTCAGAAACTGGCTGGCGATAGATCATAGAAGTTCCCATATCTCCTGCAAGCAACACAGAGCCCCAATTAAAAAACTGCACCATAATTGGTTCATTTAATCCCCAGTACTCAGCAATTTTCTCCCGTTGCTCTGGTCCAACGTTTAACATATCTGCACCGATATAGGCTTGAATCGGATCAATAGGCGAGTTCTTTATTAAGAGGAAGGAAATGAAACAAATGGCAACTAATAAAGTTACCATTCTTATACTTTTCAATAAAAGAAAGATTCCTAGCTGTCTATATCTACTTTTTCTCACCTTACTCAGCCCATTTCCAGTCTTCAATATTGTTTGTTACAGGCCAACCATGCCCATGCGGCTGAATTCCCTGTTTTCCGATATCAAGTCCATTTTTCACTAGATACAAATGATTAATGTTCACCAGCCAGGCCCAAGGAGCATCACCTATTGCACTTAACCCCGTCGTTCCATCCCATTGCGCTTTTTTCCAATACTCTATTGCTTCTGTTGAATCTGTAGCAGCTAGAGCCTTCTCAAAGTATTCATCTACTTTTTCATTTTTATAAAAACCTGTATTATAGTAATCTACCCCAGCATAGCGGCTGCTATATACATCATACATTTCATGAGGATCGTGACTTCCCCATCCCATAAGTACTGCATTTGAAAACATTTTCTGTTCAATCGTATCCCAGCTTGCGCCCTCTACTTTTATATTAATACCAAGAGGTTTTATCATATCTGCAACCGCTATAGAAAGAGATTGCCTGATTGTATCTTCCGCTGGATAATATAAACTAAATTCCGCTTTCAAAGAGCCCTTTTCTAAAATCCCGTCATCATCTGTATCTTTCCAACCTGAATCTTGTAATATTGTTTTCGCACCATTCATATTTGCATCTTTAAAAACAGTCTCTGAGTTCCACCAAGGTAAGCTATCAACAGAAGTATATGCTTTCGATCCATGTCCTTCCAGCACTCCGTCAATCAATGCTTGTCTATCAACAGCAATATTAATCGCATGTCGAATCGCTGAATCTGCTGTCACATCGTTACCAATTGGTAAACCATCTTTCGTTACAGCCCCTGATTTCACGTACGGAAATACAATTCCACGATTATCTACGGATTGTAATGCTTCTAACCTCATACCTGGTACTTGTTGCTTACTAAATGAAGCGGGAATTGCTGCAATATCAACATTTCCTGCTTGGGCAGCAGCAAATGTAGCATCCTCATTTAAGAATAAAAACGTAATTTTCTGAAAATAAGGCCGTTTGCCATAATATTCAGGGTTAGCCTTTACGATAAGTTGCTGTCCCTTATCCCATTGAACGAGTTGATACGGACCTGAACCAATTGGATTTTCTGCATAATCTTTTCCATAGGCATGCTTTGGAACAATGGAGATCCATAGCGCCCCCAACCAGTTGTCGGATCAAACCCTGTATCAGGCTCTCCTTTAATAGACAGCACAAGCTCATCTATTTCCCTCTTTACCTCTTTTTCAATAGATTGAACAGATTTTGATGGTGCACACCCTGCTAACACAAGCGTAAAAACAATTGCCATAACTGTAAGCAGTCCCAGAAATTTCTTTTTCATTTATGAATCCCCCATTAACTAACCTTCTTGTCGTTATGTGTCTCTAAATCGATATGTATTTTCTACAGGTATTACAATAACCTTCCATATTCCCTATCTTAAAAACCGTCAGCTTATTGCTAAACTGCTGTATATCTTCCACTCCTCCTTCAACAAAGATAAGTTCATGATAGCTTTGATGTTCTATATTAGAACAAACTATTACATTAGAAATAAATAATTCTAATATTCAATCTATTCTTGTCCGAATCTTACCATGAATAACGAGCGAATGACAGATATCCTTACAAACCAATTAAAAGAAGGAGGATTATATATAAAATCAACAGCGTATTCAAATAAACATTCTTATGTCGGTTTAACAGGTTAAACATATATATCTTTCTCTCCAACTCTTCGGCCTTAAAGGCAATCCATTCCAAACCTAGATTCATTTTAAGACTGATATCCTTGTCTCTTCTAAACTCACAAATAGGAGCTCCCCTTCCTTTTTCATTCTTTTTTATGTTCAGTATGCACTTTTTTCACAACAATAGGACAAAGCTGCATAGATATGATTATAGAGAGTTTTTTTGAATTTAATGCGTGTCGGCATGTTTAATAGAAATTCAAACTAAACAAAAGAATGAATGTAGGTGATTAGATGGCTAATGATTTCTTATTTCAAAATTTACAAGAAAAAGAGATGACCTTCGAGCAAGTATTTGACCGGATTATCAGATTTATGACTTTAAATCGCAATGGCAATTATCGCTTAATGATCGGTACCGATTCTCAAGTGCACGAAAGACATACCGTTTTCATTACAGGAATTGTGATTCTAAATGAAGGAAAAGGTGCATGGGCTTGTATTCGAAAAGTGACTATTCCAAGAAGAATGGATCGAATACACGAACGACTCTCTCATGAAACTTCATTAACAGAAGAAGTCGTTTCTCTGTTTACAGAGGAAAAGAAAAACGTGATGATTGATATCGTACTTCCTTTTATATACAAAGGAGCTACATTTACAATGGAAGGCCATTTGGACATCGGTTCAGGTAATCGCAATAAAACAAAAATATTTGTCGAAGAAATGACGGCAAGAATTGAATCAATGGGACTTGAGCCTAAAATCAAACCAAATTCTTTCGTTGCGTCAAGCTATGCCAATCGATTTACGAAATAAGATAAAAATCAAAGCGTTCCTTTATAAACCTTCACAAGTATAAAAAACCTGTATAGGCTAAAAAGGTCTACACAGGTTTTGAACAACTATACACTCTCCTACGATTCCACTTTCATTGTTATTAAGCAGGTTCAAACTATATTAACTTCTTAATGTTCAATCGTTGTACAAGGATGGTATTCTTTCGCGCCGATCCCTCTTTCATACATTCTTTTTATGTATGTAAGCTCCCATTCTAACTGTTCTAAAGGATTGTCCTTAATAGAATCATATTCTTTAGCGATTTGATCATTGTAGCGAAAAATACATTTAGTTCCATTAATATAATATTCAACAATAAAATCCACAAGGTCCTTATTCCAAGTGAAATTCTTTACTCTGACTATGTCTGAAGAATACTCTGGATATATTTCTACACTATCCAAAATTTCACCAAGCTTTTCTTGAATGTTATCCTTCATTTATTCACCTACACACTTTTCTTATATTTTTATTATCCAAACATGCATGCACATAAATCACTTTTTCGTAAGATTTTCTCACGAAAGGTCCGTATCAATCGCCTAATTTTTGTTAGATTTTCTCACAAAAAAGCTGACAAACAGATAAATCCCCTCTAAAATAAAAATTAATTTTACAAATGAATGGAGAGAGGGGATATGAAACTTAGTTGGCTTTCCCAGTTTATCATCCTTATCGGTTTTCTCTTCCTTGGACATATGATTGTTTCACTTTTTTCCATCCCTCTACCTGGCGCTATTGTTGGAATGATTCTTCTATTTATTGGCCTTCTAACAAGGTTAGTTAATATTAAATGGATTGAGAAAGCCTCATCTTTTCAATTAAAACACTTAACATTACTATTTATTCCTCCCATTGCCGGCCTGTTTTTATCATCAAGTTTTTTAGATATTTTACAGTGGAATATCTTAATTATTCTAATTGTAAGCAGCATTTGTTGCTTGTTAGGCACAGCCTTCACTGTAGAATGGTATGAAAAATTAAAAAGGAGGAAAGCAAAATGAACATAGTCCTATTAAAAGTATCCTTCTGTATCATAATGACAATTGCCTGTTACTTTGTCTCATTAAAAATCTATAATAAATATAAAAAAAATTGGCTAAATCCTTTATACACCGCATCCGTACTTCTAATTTCTCTGTTACTCCTCTTTCACGTCCATGAAGAAACATATCAACAAGTTAACTTCATCTTTAATCAACTACTGCAATTAGCTGTCGTATCTTTAGCCGTTCCTCTTTATAAACAATGGTCTTTCTTAAAGAAAAATTACAAAAAAATCTTTGTAGGTGTAATATGCGGAACGGCACTTGGAGTTATTTCCATACTTTCACTGTCCCATTTGTTCCACTTGAACGAACAGCTTCTAGCCTCGTTAATTCCAAAGTCTGTTACACTTCCTATCGCCTTAACAATAGCGACAGACCTTGGTGGATTAGCCTCAACGACCATTATCTTTGTTATCATTTCTGCCTTAATATCCGTCATGATTGGTCCAAATTTGCTGAAGTATTTAGGAATTAAAAGCAAATCGGCGAAAGGCTTGGCCATGGGCACTTCGGCGCAAATGCTTGGGGCGAATCGTTCACTCGTATGGGGAGAAGAAGAAGGAGCAATGGGAAATGTGGCCATGACAACCTCGGCATTATTTCTCGCTATTGTAGTACCGATTATTCCGTATCTGTTATAAAGGAAGATGGTGTTCTACAAAGAAAGATTCATTGAACTAACCCGGAGTTTATTGATATTTGTAGATTTGCAACTTTATTTTTGTGATGTACTGAACATGTAATCTAATTTATTATTCCATTCTTCATTATAAAAATATCCGCTGACTAAATTCCTGATATCATTAGTCATTCGGATTTCACTCCTGGGTTGAAAACGAAAATCCAGGAATGCTTTGTGTCTAAAATTCAAAAAAACTGCCCTCAAAAGCCATTTTTCATGACTTTTAGGACAGTCTCGCTGGATACAAATCCAGATTTTTATTTAGCTTCACCGACTACTGTGAATCTTTCATTCATATGCTGAGGTTTTTCTATTTCATCTAGTACGGCAATTGCATAGTCAGCATAGCTAATATAGCTGTCGCCTTGTGAATTAACAAGTAAATGATCTTTTCCTGTTTGATAGGATCCCGTTCTCTTTCCTTCAGGATCAAACATAGCTGAAGGACTGATGAATGTCCACGTGATACCGGATGTTTCCTGTAATTCTTTGAGATTTCGTGCCTGACCTGATGCTGTAGGTTTAAACATATCAGGAAAATCAGGTGTATCAATGACTCTAACGGTTTTATTTTCATCTACAAAAAGACTCCCTGCTCCTCCGACAATGATAGCTCTTGTGTTTGTTCCTTTAAGTGCCTCAATGAGTGCATGACCAGCGTCGACATGGGCTTGCTCTTCGCCAAGAGGAGCACCGAAAGCATTAACGACTACATCAAACGGCTTTAAATCCTCTGAAGTTAGGTCAAATATACTTTTTTCAATAACTGCCTCGTTTTTCTCTGTAAGCTTCGAAGCATCTCTAACAACAGCTGTGACTTGATGACCTCGTCTGATTCCTTCTTTTAAAATAAACTGTCCTGCTTTTCCGCTTGCCCCAATAACTGCAATCTTCATAATTGTCACTCCATTCTCCCTAATTTCTATTTTTTATCTTAAGGTTTTTAAGGCGCCACTCCATTCCACAACTTCACCAAGCATCGCATTGACATTATCAAGATGTAAGTCTTGAGGTTTGAAATCAGTTCCATTTTCAAAATCTAGAAACAAAGACAATGTTGGATGTACACGAACGTCCGCAATTTTTAATTCACCGCAAATTCCACGTAAATGTTCTGCTGCACGAGCACCACCGGTAGACCCATAGCTAACGATACCGGCCGCTTTGTTGTTCCATGCTTCACGCGCAAAATCAAGGGCATTTTTTAATGCTCCTGTAATACTGTGGTTATACTCTTGAACAATGAACACGAATCCATCTAAATTCGCAAGTTTTTCATTCCAAGCTGCTATTCCCGGTTCCGTCCCATCAGTTGTTCCTAAGAACGGTAAATTAAAATCAGCAATATCTACTATTTCATAATTTGCATCTCCACGTTTGTCCGCAATTTCTTTTACCCATTGTCCTACTTGTGGACTTACACGTCCTTGACGCGTGCTTCCTAAGATAATCCCAATGTTTAATTTTTCAGTCATTGTTTCTTCCTCCTTTGTTGTTTGTTTCCCAAATATTTTTTCCAAAAAACCCATCTTTCACACCGCCTATATATTTTAATAACTAATGTTTGCCTGTTTAAAACTCACTTACTCGTTTCTTTCCGAACAATTGGAGCTACCTCCGTCGCCAACAGTTCAATGCCTTCAGCTACTTTCTCAAACGGCAGTCCCCCTATGTCCATTTGTGCTAAGAAACGACTATGCCCGAAAAGCTCATATTGGTGAAGAATTTTCTCGGCAATCTGTTGTGGACTACCAACAAACAAAGCAGTACCCGGACTCGTCATTTGCTCAAAATCTGCTCTTGACATCCTAAACCCCATCCCTCGTTGACGATTAACGTATGACCAGTAATTTGAATAATAGGGATAGAACTCTTCCTTAGCTCGCTGGGTTGTCTTTGAGATGTATCCATGGCCTGTTACACCAATCTTGAGATTTTTCAAATCGTGTCCGGCCTCGATGCCGGCTTTATAGTATAGATCAACCAGCGGCTTAAATCTCACTGGATTGCCGCCGAGGATAGCTAATGCCATACCAGCTCCTAATTTACCGGCACGGACTGCACTCTCCGGTGTCCCCCCAACTCCAATCCAGATTGGCAATTGACTTTGAGCAGGTCGCGGTGCAATTTCAGCTTCCCTTAATGAGGAGCGAAACCGTCCATTCCAAGAGATTCTCTCGTTTTCATTCAGCTTTAAAAATAAATCCATATTTTCTGAAAACAGTGCATCGTAGTCATTTGTGTCAAAACCAAAGAGAGGAAAAGATTCCACAAACGCTCCCCGGCCAGCGATGATTTCTGCACGACCATCCGAAAGTAAATCTAAGGTTGCAAAGTCCTCGAACAAGCGAACCGGATCCACTGTGCTTAGCACAGTAGTGGTACTTGTCAATTTAATTCGCTTAGTTGCTTGGGCAATGGCTGCCAAAACAACTGGAGGAGCTGATACCGCATAGTCTAATCGATGATGTTCCCCCACCCCGAAGACATCAAGTCCAGCCTCATCAGCAAGCTTTGCGGCCTGAATGATTTCCTTGATTCGCTGATGAGCACTAACTGTTTTTCCTGTATGAGGATCAGGACCGATATCTGCAAGCGTGTAGAGACCAATTTCGATTCCTGTATGTTTCAAACCCTCAGAAGCTTCCATATATACATCTTCCTTCCGCTAAATCTCTAACAGAATTCGATTCCCAGAAGGATTGTGATTAATGCAATAACATAAGCCATAAACCCTGGAATCCCAATGCTGTCAAAAAAGCTGAAAGTGCTAGTTATTCCACCTTGAAACTTTGATAACCCATGACTGAAGAAAATAAGTCCTAAAACTGCACTTCATATAACTTTTCCTAACTCATTTTTTATTTCTTTTAACTACTTTTAAGTTACTTTATGTAAGTTAGTTTATTTATAGAAATTAATTTTGTCAAGTAAGTTTATAATAAATTATTACTAATAAATAGATATGTAGTATAGTATAAATAGAAGGATGTAAAAATATACGACGCAATCTATTATTTGTCCTAAATTTGAAATGATTTATTTTTTACTATAGTTGTTTAACTTGTCTGCAAAATAAAAAATGTGAAAAGAGGAATGAAAATGACTAAGCAAACACAATTAGGAAAAACAGATATATACGTCAATCCGATTGGACTTGGAACGAATGCTGTCGGAGGTCATAATCTTTACCCTAATTTAAATGAAGAGGCAGGAAAAGAGTTAGTGCGATCAGCAATTAATCACGGGGTTAACTTTCTAGATACAGCATTCATTTACGGACCAGGGCGTTCTGAAGAATTAGTGGGAGAAGTCATGAAAGAAACAGGAAAACGCAGCGACATTGTTATTGCCACCAAAGGTGCACATAAATTTGTTGGACAAGATGTTGTGATCGACAATTCTCCGCACTTTCTAAAACAAGCTGTTGAGGAGAGCTTAAAACGTCTGCAAACGGATTACATCGATTTATTTTATATACATTTTCCGGATAACGATACACCAAAAGATGAGGCGGTTGGTGCACTAAAACAATTGAAAGACGAAGGAAAAATTAGAGCGATTGGTGTTTCTAACTTCTCAATGGATCAGTTAAAAGAAGCAAATACAGACGGGTATGTCGATGTTTATCAAGGTGAATATAATTTATTACAACGATCTGCGGAAAAAGAATTACTCCCCTATACAGCAGAGCAGAATATTTCATTTATACCTTACTTCCCTCTAGCAGCTGGCATATTAGCAGGTAAATACAATAAAGACATGGTATTTAATGACCTTCGTTCACAAATGCCGCATTTGCAAGGAGCAGCATTTGCACAAAACTTAGAAAAAGTAGAAAAGATACGTAAAATTGCTGATGCTAAACAAACAGACGTTGCCCATATCGTCTTAGCTTGGTATTTAACACGCGCTTCCATTGACGTTGTGATTCCAGGTGCGAAGAGAGCGGGACAAGTACTAGATAATTTAAAAACATTAGATGTTCAATTAACAGCAGAAGAGATTCGAGACATTGATTGTACTTTCCAATCATAAAAAACATAGAAGAAATCACATATGACGGAAGTGTACAAACCGTTATTCGAACCATTCACTTTCCTGAATCGAGTTTATCAAAAACGTAGCTCTGTTATATTTTTACTTTTGAACAATTCATAATATGAGGTAGTACCAGCGAAGCTGTCACCACGTGCAATACGTAAATGTCAAGATTACAATAAGTTATTTAATTTTAATACTTCAAACACGTATACCCCCGTCCTGTTTTAGATGGGGGTAAAATTATGTTTATAAAGGATGCTTTAGCAATAAAGTCATTTGAAAATCTAAGTTTTATTCTGCAATCGCGCCCTTTAATTGAATAACTAAAGTCTGACCTCACTCATAATATTACTTAATTCTTCTTCAACTAACGCCCTCTTTAGTGTAAGTACATCTTTTCACATTTAATCTAAATCAAACGCAAACTTAAAACCTGCAAGTTTAGCTTATCAAATACGTTTCATGAATTCCTTTTTCGTTGGGCACATGAACTGGACATATTTTAAAGAATCCAGTTGCAACAATATATTATGTCTTCTAGTTTGAATCCCCTCTTTTTAACTTTAGTAATGAAAATAAGCCAAAACTATGCAACTCTGTATAAAAAGTTGCATAATATCAGCTCTAAGGATTTTATACGTTATAGAAGATTAGCTTTTCGTTACATTAACAGAGCCTTTCTAATTAAAAATTATAGGAAAAGTAAATGTAACGAAAGCTGCCCAAAGTCCGTAGACCGGCAAATACTTAGTAACGGCATCTTGGATAGTTGAAGGTCCGGATTTGTTTTGTAGAAAACGCATATAGGAGAGCATAATCCAAATTAGATTTGCCCAGATAAGTATGTTTACTCCTAAGACAGCAAGTCTATTAGGCGTAATCCCATAAGAAGAAAGTCTGAACACGATGGCTGATAAAGCCACACTGTCAATGATAAGTGCAAGAACAATTAAGGTAAAATTTATATAATCTGAAATGTTCTTTTTCTCGTCTGAGTCGCTCTCGATAATGGAAAATATGGTAACGGCCAATACACCAAGGAGTATTCCGTTGAAGGCTATCAGGAAATTGCGGTCCAAGAATGGATTTTTTCCGACCCATATAACCGTTATAAGATAGACCAACAATGTGACCAGGACAAGAGGACTAAAAATTTTAGCTATATATGGTGTAATATTCTTAGCAAGTTTAAGATTCATTGATACCAGGTATGCAGCCACAATAGCGAGAGCGGCAGCACCAAATAAAACGACATTACTAAAATAGAAGTCTTCTATATCCAAGCCAACAAAGCTAAATAACCGCATGGTTAATGCTGCTAGTACCATTCCACTAACTGCCATGCTGGCGTAGAGAATACAATATTCCAAATTAAATTTAATATAGGCTAATCTTGTACTGCCTTTTGAATATTCATTTCCTGTAAATGCAAGCCCTACCAATACCCATAAGAATATGGGAAGGTGTAAATAAGCAAGGATAATACTGTCTTTATAATTTAATGGCAGCATATTAAGATAAAACCCGGAAATTAGAAACAACGCTGCAAGGGAATAAATAACACTTTTTTTCGGAGTATTATTGTAAACAAAATAGGCAGCAATAAAGGGAATTATACCAAAAGCCAGGTTAATTGGAGCAATTGCTTCCTGTTCGACAAAATGGAAAATGATCCTGGTGCTTATCCCGGCCAGAATGGCTAAAATGACCATGAATAAGAAACCTTTTTGAAGCAAGGAAGGCTTTTCTGTATTTGCCGTCTCCTTGAAATGCAATCTTTCATACCAAACACCAAGAACCTGAGAATCAGGATTTTGTTCCCATGCGTGTGAGAATGACTTTTTAAAAGCTTTCGGGTCTTTTCTATATATTCTCTCCAACTCATGGGGGTTAGCAATATTTTCAATAATCAAATTGTTAATGTCCATAGTTATACCTCCCCTAATAATTGTTATATTAAGTTTCCTCCACGATGTTTAACTGTCTTCGTCACTTTTGTATTCTAAAATATCTCCAGGCTGACATTCTAAAGCCTTACAAATTGCCTCTAAAGTGGATAATCGAATCGCTTTTGCCTTGCCATTTTTCAATATAGAAAGGTTCGCCATTGTTATTCCAACCTTCTCCGAAAGTTCTGTTACGCTCATTTTCCTTTTGGCTAACATCACATCAATATTGATTATAATTGCCATTGTTATTCACCTCAGACCGTTAAATCATTTTCTGATTTGATATTAATTGCTTCTTGTAAAAGTTTTTGGAGAACAGCTGCAAAGACTGCGATAACCATCGAAGCAAAAGGAACAACCAATCCGACAAAGATAACTCCTGGTGCGTCGTCTACTTCCGCAAAGATATAGAAGAGCGGCCAAACTAGCACATGCAAAATACTGATTGTGATGGCACAGTATTTGATTTTCTTTAAAGCTTTTACAGATAAATCGGAGAAAGCTTTATTTTTGTCAATATAGCGTAAGAGTTTGAAAGCCTGATACAGAGCAAAGTAAAAAGGTATCGCCGATGCATCAAAAGCGATGAAAACGAGATATTTTATAAAAGCAAACTCTGGAAGCAATTTTGCTGCAAGATTCGCCATCTCAGGCACCAAAAAGATGCACAGAGCAAGAACTGGGACTCCTAGAAGAATAACAGCTATTTTTAAAAACAACGTTATTACTTTTTCCATAAAAAGCACCTCACTTATTTATTCTGATTTTGATTTTAATATAAATTTTATCGTTTCACAATAAATTTTTATTAATTTGAATAACATTTTTATTGTAGGTTTTGTTTTAAGCAAAAATAAAAAGCATTTCTCATTCAAAGAAGTGCTCTATAACTTTAAACTATTAAATTTATAACTTGTACAGCTAACCCCGTTAGTCAGCTGAATAAGAAAAAGCCACCAAGAATTTTTGGCAGCTAGATCTTCGAATCTTTCCCTCGGTTAGTTCAAATTCAAACTTCTCAATTTCATCTGAAGCATTTCTTGTTTCAAAACCCATCTTTCAGGATTTGGAGGATCATTCCATCACTTTTTTACTTTTATTATCTCGGGTATGGTCGTCCAGTACATTGGGTCTTCTAAGCCAAGTCGCCAAATCCCGATTCCCCGTAAGTTATATTTTTCTACAAGGTTTAGCTTAAACCGCAGACTATGGCTATTCTCAAACCAAGCCTGGTGGCTATGATGTTTTTTATCTACGTAACTGAAATGAGGTGTTTGCGAACGAGAGTCCCATATAACTTTAGCTTTATATTTTGTTTTCTGACCCATTAACATTGCATAGGAGCTATACAAGGTTTTATTTGCTGTTGTATCCCAGTCCCATCCATAACCAGCGATACCGAGTAAAATTTTTGATGGTGGTACTCCATGTTTCAAAGCATAACGAATCGTTGCTTCTGTCCAATTGACTGATGCTGTTGACCCGGGTGTTGTTCTTGGATTGTGCTCATCGTATGTCATAATCATTAATCTATCTGAAAATAGACCAAGCTTTTCGTAATCAAACCACGATGACCAGGGATTAGCACGGGAATCACCTGTGTTTGCCGGAACCGAAACCGTAACCACTTTTCCATCTCGATGCAGAGCATCAGACAATTTTTTTATCAGCAGACTAAAGGAATCTCGGTCAGTCAAATACAAATTTTCCATGTCAATATTAATACCGTCATATTTAAACTGATTCATTTCATTCCGTAAGTTCTGAATGAAAACATTGCGGTTTTTATCGTTATGGAGTATATTACTCGCTACCTGCTTTCCCTTCTCCTCGGTTTCATAAAAGAGATTATGTACAACCATATATACCTTTAAGTGTTTTTCATGAGCACTCTGAATAACCATTCTTTTATGATCTACTGTAACCGAATCTATAAGATTGCCTGGTCGTTTATCATCAAGCTTATACCAAAAGGGTGCAATGATACTTAAATTAGTGAATTGTGAGTTAACTGTAGGTTGAGACCCTGGTAATGTTCCTTCCTGTTCTGTGTAGAAGCCTAAAACCTCGCGAGGAGTTTTATCCGTACTGTATTCTTCGTCTTTTCTTTGTGACTGACTACAGGAAGACATTAGTAAAAAAAACCATGCTTAAAGAAATGATGGTGAATGACCGATAACAATTTTTCGCCATAATACACCTTCTTCTAATTTGTATATTTCTTAAATTGCTTAGAAAAGTTGCAACTTATTCACGAATTGACTTCCCCCGTAATGGTCTCGGGAACAAGACCATCACAAGTTAATTTAAGTAGTTCGGTTTTGAAGTACAAAAACGCATTTAGAAGGCAAAATCGAAACAGCATTAGCAACCGAATTAATATTGTAAATAACATTAAAATTGGCATAAAAAAACGCTCAGAGCGAATCACTGAGCGTTTTTTTATAATATTTATTCAAATAAAGCACCTGTTTCTTAAATAAATCATTTAAATCGAAAAAATGGCGACATATCTTCACGAAGATGGTGGATATAAAAATAATCATTACTTGCTGGGTCATAAACGTAGCCCTTTTTCCACTCATCAATGTTCTCTATTATTTCCCTTATCGCCTGAATAAAAGTTAGTATTTCTTCATCTGTCATAATTGGATGTATTGAAAATCGGACCCACCCAGGTTTAGCAGACATATCTCCATGAGTAATTTTTTCAGTAATTTGTTTGGAAGTAGTTTTATCGATATTTAAGAGATAATGACCATACGTTCCAGCACATGAACATCCCCCTCTTACCTGAATACCATATCTGTCGTTTAGAAGACGAACAATTAAATTATAATGAATGGCTTCAATATAAAACGAGACTATACCGATTCTATCCTTAATGTTTCCAGCTAATATGTGGACCTCTGGAAACTTTTCCAAATGGGAAAATAAAAGACTAAGCTGCTCTTTTTCTCTTTTTAAAATATTATTTATTCCCATTTTACTTTTCAAATTCAAACAAAGTGCTGTCCGAATGGACTGTAGAATCCCCGGAGTACCGCCATCTTCCCGCATCTCTATGTCGTCGAAATATTTGTGTCCCCCCCAAGGATTGGTCCATAACACCGTTCCTCCGCCGGGATGGTCTGGGACTTTATTTGTATAAATTCTCGAATCAAAGACCAATACTCCACTTGTCCCGGGACCTCCTAAGAACTTATGTGGTGAGAAAAATATCGCATCAAGTTTCTCAAGCGGGTCTTCCGGATGCATATTGATCTCGACATATGGTGCTGATGCTGCAAAATCAACAAAACAAAGTCCTCCATGTTGATGCATAAGCTTGGCAAGCTTGTGATAAGGGGTTTGAATTCCTGTTACATTTGAACACGCTGTAAAGGAACCTATTTTCAGTTGGCGGTCCTTATAAACATTAAGCAGTTGTTCTAAATGATTTAAGTCCACCCTTCCTTCCCTATCCGGGTTTATCAATATGACTTCCCCAAGTGTTTCGAGCCAAGATATTTGATTCGAATGGTGTTCCATATAGGTCATGAAAATGACCGGTATTTCCCTTTCTGGAAGTTGCAGATAGTTTCTCCAAATCTCTGGTACTCTTAGCCCTAAGAGTCGTTGTAGTTTATTGACCACCGAGGTCATCCCAAAACCATCTAGGATTACGACATCATGTTTATCTGCATTAACATGTTCCTTAATAATTTTTTTGGACTGCTTGTATAGCCCAGTCATCATTAAACTGGTTATATTCGACTCTGAATGGGTATTCGCCATAAAAGGTCCAAAATCCACGGATATTTTTTTTTCGATAGGCTGATATAATCGCCCGCTTGCTGTCCAGTCGGCATAAATGATTTTCTTTTTTCCATAGGGGGAATCAAATTCTTGGTTCAATCCAATCACATGTGAACGGAATGGTTGAAAATATTCTTCAAGGGTTTTCGGGAATCGAAACGTTTTACTTCCAATGTTGGCTGTGATCATTTGTTCCACACCTTACACTTTTTATTCTGTATTCAATATATGCAAGGCTCTTTTGCATAGTTTATTATTATTTTCAAACCAAAAGAAGGACAGTTTAGATAAATCCTTTACCTTTTAACTAACTCACATTAACTTATCTCTATTTTTAAAGTTTGAGAAAATATCAAACTTTATATTTTCCCCCTTTTTATTAATTCATCTCTTATTAAGCTAGTCGAGTAGAAGGGAATCTCTCTACCTCGCGGTAGATTGTATTCCTCCCCCCCCCCCACAGAACCGTGCTTGCGCAATTAACGCACACGGCTCCTCCTAGTTACCATTCACATAATATAGCTAATCTCTTTTCTTAAGTCATATATGTTAACCTTAATTCTTGCGTAAGGTAATGGGTATTTATTAAGAAAGAGTCTGAATTTATCCCAAGTAAATGATTTCCTTTGACTTCTTCTATTGAGCCATTTAAACAGTAAGTATCCGATTTTGTCTCTAAATTTGTTTACACTTTGGGTATTATCTGTGATGCAATAATAATTGTAATAACCTATAAGAGAGCGTCTAAATCTATCCATAATTATATGAATATCTTTATTTCTATTAATCTTCAACCATTCCTTAGATTCTTTGAGTTTGCCTTGGACTTTCTTCCTGCTTGACTTCCGTTTCACTCGGAAATTACCTTGTTTACTTTTCCCACAATAGTGTGTAAAGCCTAGGAAATCAAAGGTTGCTGGTTTACTGTTTCCCTTTTGTTTTGCATCTTTCTCCGCAAACTTTCCAAAGGGAATAATTTTAGTTTTATCCTCAGCTATTTCTAAGTTAAATTTCTTTAATCTAAATTTTAATGATTCGAAGAATTGTTCAACTTCACTTTTAGATTGAAAACAACAAACAAAATCATCTGCATATCTCACTATGTACGCTTGTCCTTTGCACTTTTTTCTAACCCTTTTCTCAAACCATAGGTCGAGGACGTAATGAAGGTAAACGTTGGCTAATATCGGAGATATTACTCCACCTTGCGGTGTGCCATTATCTGTCTTGTATTTCTTACCATCCTCCATATATCCACCTTTAAGAAACCTACCAATTAATCTTAGGAGGTTAGGGTCAGAGATTCGCAGTTTTAAGAACTCCATCATCCATGTGTGGTCAACGTTGTCGAAGAATCCTTTGATATCTACATCTACTATATAATTTACTGACCTCTTTTCAATGTAATAGTTCAGTATTTTCAAAGCATCATGGCAATTACGGTTTGGACGGAATCCAAAGGAACAGTCTAGAAAGTCACTCTCATAGATGGTATTTAATATCTTTGTAATGCCTTTTTGTACAATTTTATCTTCATGTTCTGGTATTCCCAATGGTCTTTTCTTGTCTGAATTGAGCTTTGGAATATACATTCTCCTTACTGGAACAGGACGATAACTTTTGCTTTTAAGCCTATTTACTAAAACCTCTACGTTTTCTTTTAGATTTTCATTGTATTGTTCTTTAGTTGTACCATTAACCCCAGTTGCCTTTTTATTTGGTAACTCATGATGACATTGAATTAGTGATTGCCCATTTAATAAATGTGCAAGGGATGTAAATTTCACTTTAGGATCAGATTTTGCTAATTCTGCTATCCTTAGTAGTTTTGTTTCCATTTATTATCCCTACCTCTGTGTGTAGTAAATGTGTCCCTAGTAAGGGTGATAACTGGTAGCTAGCCTTTCCTCCATCGGCATTACCCAACTTCATTGGTACTACGCTGCTATCCGACTCCCTACACGGCATTTGGTTTCCTTACTTGTTATCGCTTGTACACCATACTCTTCTAAAAAAAAGAAAAGACCGGTAGGGTCTCCCGAGTTGCCGTATCATATCAATGTATAACGTGCCAAGGTCTCTGACTCCAGAGAGGTTTCATTCTTCTTGCCTTTTTAGCTTTCTGCTGCAGGTAAAGCATCAGCCCTCTCCAATTACTAACATTATGGACCTCAATCCCTTCAACCATTTGGCTTTCGGCCCGCTACCTAACTGTCTACGCTTAAAGACTAAAGTTACCTTTAGCCCTCCAAGACTCGCTACGAGCGAATGGCTAGTTCTTACTCGACCGGAATCCCACCCGCTATATGACACGACCTAAGCTCGGCCGCACACCTGCATCGTTAGCACAAGAAGAAAAGCTGCCTTCGATAGCAGCTAGATCTTAAACATAAGCACCCGTTCGCTTAAGTACAATTATTCACAAATTTATAGCAAATAGCTGATTCTTGTTACAGGAAAGCGCCCGTTAATTAAATACTATCAGATCCTCGTTATAGCGAAATTAGGAATCCAGTTTCATTCTGTTTATTTTACGATGTAAAACAAGTCCCCCCTTCTATTTGTGTTGTCTAGCATTGATTATGAAACGCTTTTTTGAACATATATAATAATCGTTAATCAAAAATCCAGGACTTTAAAATGGTAAAATTGCATGATTTTTTATTATAATAACAGTGGTATTATTTGTTAATAGGTACTTACTTGCACTCTTTCATTCAAAGGGGGGTTGCTATTATTCTATTAATTACGATTACAAGGTTCTAATATCTTGTTATGAAAAGACTGATTTTTAGAGTACATTGCTCAAGTTTGAACAATCAGTCTGGAAATTCCACAATCAATACACTACAATATGTAGTGGAAGGTGAGTAAATTGAATATTAAGAACTTTAAATATAACGAAGCTGGCCTTCAGCGCTTCTTCGGTCCTTTAGAATCAAGAATCATGGAGATTCTCTGGGATGGAAGAGAACGAAGCATTAAAGAAGTCCTGCATCATTTAGAAGACGACAAACCAATTAATTTTAATACGGTTATGACTGTAATGAAGCGGTTAACAGATAAGGGGATTTTAGAAAAAAGAATGCAAGGAAGACTTTCATTATTCCGTCCTATTCAATCAAAAGAAGAATTTATGGAAGAACAGTCGAAAAAATTAACAGAAAATCTTCTTGATGAATTTGGTGGTTTAGTCATCAACCATATGCTTGATGCCATACAAGATGTAGATCAAGAATTACTGGATAAACTAGAACAAAAAATTAAACAATTAAGAGGAACGAAGCCATGAGATGGTGGAAGCATAAATCTATATTTATCATAAGCTTAAGTCTGTTGATTACGATTCTTGTTTGGAGCCAAATCGGGATGTATCTGGCTCATGTTCTTTTAGGGACAAACCTAGAGAAGAATCTTTTTACCCTTTGTCTCAGTTTGTTTGATGAAAATATATCTATTCAATTCATAATTAGTATGTTTTTAAATGTATTAATTGCTTATACGATATTGATGACACTTATTAAAATCGGGCACCAATATTTTTTATTGAGAAGGTTTAAAAAGAAAATTTCTCAGATGGTTGATACCGATTTGACAAAGCTTCTAAATAGAAAATTCCATAGGCATAAATCGGATATCCTGGTCATGCAAGATCATCAGCTACTAGCTTTCACAATAGGATTTAGAAAATCTAACATTGTCCTTTCTACAGGTTTAATCGAAATCCTCGAAGAATATGAATTGAATGCAGTCATTGAACATGAAACATCCCATCAAAAAAACAATGATTCGCTCAAGATTTTTACCCTGCAGCTTATTTCACAGACTATATGGTTTATTCCACTGACCAAATGGGCTTATCAGAATTATAAAATCATCAGTGAGTTGTTAGCTGATCAATATGCCATTCATAAAACGGGTTCCGAAGCAGCATTAGGAAGTGCGCTGTTAAAATTAATTAAACATCACTTTAACAGAAAACCCTCTCCTGTACTGGCTCATTTCTCAGATGAATCGGTAAACTACAGGCTGAAACAATTAGTGAATCCACATCAGGCTATTCCGATAAAGCTGAAAACAACTTCGATTATGGCTTCGGTCCATATAATGCTTCTTATGACAGTTATGATTCTAGTGACTATGAGTTAATGGTCACAGTTTTTCTGTCCTAAACACTACATAATGTAGTGTAATAATTTATTGAGAGGAGAATGAATGATGAAAAATACTCAAGAAATCGGTTCACTTTTATTAAGGCTAATACTAGGATTTACCTTCTTTATGCATGGGTTGGATAAATTCCAGGGCGGTGTTGAAAATGTTGCGGCGGGGTTTCCTGCCATGGGGTTGCCGAGTTTTTTGGCCTACATTGTTGCGTCCATTGAATTAGTGGGCGGGACTGCGTTGATTTTAGGTTTGTGGACAAGAATCTTTGCTGGTTTAATGGCGTGCATCATGCTGGGTGCGATCTTATTCGTGAAGCTAGACAGTGGCTTTCTGGGAGGATTCGAGTTTGATGTTGCTCTACTAATCATCGGTATCCAACTACTCTTAAACGGAAGCTCACTATTAGCATTAGATTCCAAACTGCCACAAATAAAGTTATTTTCTACGCAAACCGTCCATGACGACACTAGAGAAGGAATAAACTAAGAACAAAATCGTAAACGCGACCTTATTTCCGTCCCAAGTGAAGTAAAATCACTTGGGACCTTTTTAGCTCTTTATATTGTTATACTCCCCTTAATACTACTCGAGAATATCTAAAAAGCACTCTAATGAGTGGCTCTAATATGCCCTAAAAACCTTCAATCTAGTAAAAACTCACTATCATTTAATTTTAAAATAGCCTTACAGAATCTTGTCCGTTTTGGCAGAAAGTAATCACAACACCCAATCAAATTTTTCAAAATTATTTTTGTTTTGCAGCAAAAAACTCTGCTATCTTTTCCTGAGGAACCCCCGTACTAAACGATAAAGCAAATTGGTTCATACTATCTTGAATCGCAGTATCGAGTGAAGTATTCTGCCACGTTTCAAAAAGGACTTTTTGCTGTTTGATAGTAACTCTATGATTTACAGCAATTCTGCGTGCAAAAGATTCAGCAGTTGCTTTCAATTCAGATAATTCTACCAGTGCATTCAAAAAACCAAACTGATTTATTTCCACTGCGCTGACAGCGTCACCTGTAAGCAGCATCTCTTTTGCACGACTTAGCCCAATGTGCTGTTGGAGCAAAACAGAATCTAAAACAGATGGAATACCTAACTTTATCTCCGGCATAATAAAAACTGAATCCTTGGCAGCTACTCGAATATCAGCTGCCATTGCAATTTCCATTGCCCCGCCTATACAGTAGCCATTTATAGCTACAACTACAGCTTGTGGAATTTTACGAACCAGTTCACAGACCTGCTTTAATAAAGAAATAAGTTCATATCCAGTTTGTGGAGTTAGACCTATAAATTCATTGACATCCATTCCTGCTGAAAATGATTTCTCTCCGCTGCCAGTTATAATGACAACGCTTACTTGCTCATTATTCTTTAACATTTGCAAATGTTTAATAAGATCTATTAGCATATCTCTCGATAAGCAGTTTGCTTTAGCAGGGTTGTTTAAAGTAATCCATTCAATATTTCCTTCTCTTTCAAACAATAATTTTTGACTCATGAATAATCCTCCTACCCCTTGAAATATTCTAATACCATTCGTCATAAATAAAAAATCCCCTTTTATGGAATAATATTACTATTTATATCAAAATTCTTTTTTTCTAGAAAGTCAACATTTTATATAAAAATCCTAAACAGATAACTAAACGTACAATAAAGCGATAATGTTTTCACGAAAAGATTTACTATCCTCAATATCCCACCACTGGTACAAGTATACTAATGACGTCTTCTGTTTATTTATGATACATTTAGTCTCGTAGTTGATGAACAACTAAACATGAAATGGTGAGTAGTCGCGGCTCATGGTTTACATGAGTTGAGGAAAGTCCAGGCTCGCCCGGTGCTGAGATGCCCGGAGTGTTCTTGCCATCTGTAAAGGTGGGCAGCAGACTTCGTATCTGCTGACGGCGGAGAAATCATGCTAAGTCCAAAAAGGATATGCTGAGAGTAACCTTAAAGTGCCACAGTGACGAATTCTTCTGGAAACGGAAGAAGTGGAACGAGGTAAACCCCAAGAGCGAGCAACCCAAATTTAGGTAGGGGCACCATCCAGCGGGAATAACGAACTAAAAGGATGGATTGATTGAACAAATCAATAGTTATATGACTGCACCTGGTTGTGCGAGATTGGCATCGTTATTAGCACACAGGAACAAAACCTGGCTTATAGCCATTTCATGAGCCGAATTCATCAATACGATTATGCTAAATAACAATAACCATTATCGTTCGGTTGTAACTCTTATTAGAAATAAGATAATCGGTCAACTAAGGATAAATCCCTTCGAGTGTGCCGTTTATTCACATAGAATATAGTCTAGCTCATACATACCGTGCTAGATGGGGAGTTGGCGGTGCCCTGTAACCCGCAATCCGCCATAGCGGGGTTGAACTCCTATTTGAGGTAGGAACATGTGAGGTCTGCCTTGTGAAAGCAGTGTTGACAATTGGGTCCTACGCAATGGAAACCTACGAAATTGGTCAGGTCTGGAAGGAAGCAGCCATAAGTAGTGATTTCGATGTGCCGTGGGGCAGCCTAATTAGAGCTAGCTTCCATAAGTAACGCTTGGTTGTTTCTATCAATGATAGGTGCACGGTGTTTAACTAATATGTAATGATTGTCAAATCGTTTAATACTATACTTCCCTGACTTTTACATACTCGATATTCGTACAAAGTGCATGTCAAATTCAATAGATACTATACTTACTGCTTTATTTTATACATTTATAATTTTTATGATTAACCACTATTTTTATCGGTTCATCTGTTTGTGGTTTCATCCCAACTTTAACAATCACAGAGTTTTCCCGCACTGTTAAAACTTCTCCCTTCTTACCTTTCTGTTCACCTTTTATTACTTGAATAGTTTCTCCTTCCTTCGCCTTTTTAATTTCACTCTTACCTACTGTTTTGTCTTCTGTCATTTTATTTCCTCCTTTATTAAGGGAATACTCCTTTTATTGCACTAATAAGTTGATGAGCTTTATTTATAAGCTTATCCTTCCCCATATGTATTTTTTTATCATTTGGCTCTGATAAACTTTAATGTTGATATTTGCATAAAATTAAGGGGAACCTATTTATCAAAGATTCCCCATCCTTTTGAAGCCTATTTATTGATTAATTCTGTACCATATGAGTTATCAATTGCACAAAGCCATTCGCCTTGTGGATTCTTCTTAAACACGTATGTTGCCCTTCTATCCATTGAATATTCTGAATCCTCTTTATCAGCATCAAGTAGCGTTTGAGATAAAACTAAAGCAGTATCTCCTGCTTCTAAAATAATCATTTCTCCTTGTGTTGGTACAATACTGTTGTTAAAGTATTTTGCAATTGCAATAAATGCTTTTTTGATTTCTTCTTTGCCTTGTGCAATCATTCCAGGCTTTACCACTAAAATTGCATCATCTGTATAGTAATTCATCAATGTATCAAAATCTTCTTGCTTTATTGCAAGGTCACACTTTTTAATTAGCTCTTTTAATTCGTGTTCCATAAAATATTCCTCCCACAAATAGTATCTTGACTAAATTTCACATCACAAACATCTGTTAAACTACCTTTTTATTAATACTCCCGATTGTGCTAATCAGAACACATTAAATTTAGACAATTGTAGGCAATGATGATAGAAAAAATATAAGAGCCTATTTCGTGGAGGAATTTACGGAAACATCTAACTTACATGGCATTGGTGTGGATATAAGCTCTCTCCCATCATGAAGAAGGACTTCATTTTACTTCACACGTAATTTTTGATCAATTCGAATCGTATACTTGTCATCAAGCTTGTTCCAACTTTTGATTTTTGCAATAGTTGTATCATACTTTTTAGCCAGTTTTGATACTGTATCACCTTTTAGAACTATACAGTATTCACAATCGTCATCAGCCTTCTGCTCTTTCAAATCGAATGCTTTAACCAATCCATTTACATGGCCTTTAGCAATTGCTCCAATGAAATCTTCACCCTTTAATTTAGCCGCATCATCTTTATTATCAATAAAACCACACTCTGTAAGAATTGCGGGCATATTAGACTCACGAAGCACATGCAAATTTCCTTGTTTCTTTCCACGGTCTTTCATATCAATCTGCTTTACCATTTCTGAATGAATCACATTTTGGTAAGCAATAGATTTAGAACTACCCGGATACACAAAATCCTCATAACCAACACCGCCGCCAGCATTAATGTGAATGGATAGGAAAAAGTCTGCTCCCCATACATTTGCGGCTTTAGTACGTTCTGATAAAGACGGATAAGTATCTTTTGTACGGCTCATTTTCACTTCTACGTTTTCATATGCAGCTAATAATTGTTTTACTCGTTTAGCAATCCTCAAGGTTAAATCCTTTTCGAGCAATCCATTTCCAACTGCTCCTGAATCTTTCCCACCATGACCCGCATCAATAAAAATTCTAACCATTATTTATTCCCCATTTCATCTATAATCATTTGTTTAATTTCAGAAACATCCTTAACTAAAGAAGAAAATACTTTGGCTTGCTCTTCAATAACCGATTAGTTTTTTATTGATGACTTCTTAATATTCCTCTTCACACTTTCTGTTATTTTTCATTGTACTAAACAACATCCAAACAAACAAAAAGGATAATCACCCAACAGAAAAAAAGCCCTGATACTAGAAATATCAAGACTTTGAATAGTTTAAAATTGAGATTGGTAGTTTTCAATTTCCCATAAATGAACAGCCGTGCGGTTTTCATTCTCTAACATATGAAAAACAAGATTGTAGATTTATTTTTGGAGATAAATTTATTTTACTCCTTACTTCCTTTGCGAAAGATTCGATTGAGAAATGTTTTCTTATTCTCAGGAGGCACTGGAAGAAAGAAACGATTCTTACTTGTTACATCAAGATAAGGTGTTAATATAGCAGTCTTCTCCTCTACAGAAGTTGCGGTATTTAGCTTTTCTTCAATTTTTGCAAAATGTTTTTCTGTTGAGCCTTTTGGCGTATAGACAAAACGTCCATCTGGAAACTCTTGTGAATCCATCGTTTCTTTTTCAGTATATGCATGGACAGACGGACGTGCCCAAAAAACATTTTTCCGCACCACATGTGCAGGACTTCCTGCAACTGCTACATTTGATGGGAGTGATTTTGTCACGAGTGACTTTGCACCTAAAATTGAACCTGTACCAACTTCTACTCCTTTTAGAATCATGACGTCCTGCCCAATCCAAATGTGGTCACCTAAGTACACACTCTTTGTTGGGTTAATCCGTTTTCGAGTTGTTCCATCATAGATTAAATGTGGATCCGCCAAACGAACGACTACACCACTTGAAAACATATTATCATGACCGATGAACAGATTTTTTTGCTCAGAGAGAAGAAATCTCGCTGCTCCATTAAATGAATAGTTGCGACCAAGGAAAAATGTATTATCATTCCAAACACTAACGCTCATCATTGCATTATGATTTGATTTACCAATGATGATGAGCGAGTTGTTGCGATTAAAATTTAGCGTTGCATTTTTAAATTTGGCTCCACGTTCAATAATTAACCGATTTCCTTTACCAACAAAGTTTATTTTGCTATTCACAAACGAAATCTCATCTTCAGTATTTCCTATAAAAAGTATTTCATTATCCGTTTTCGGTTTCTGTGATATTTCGGAAATAGTTTCCATGCTTTTCATACCCACTTTCAAAATGTTAAAAACGTGTTTATCAAAGAAGAACTTTAAGAAAAAGAGATATATCGCAATAATAGAAAGCTGTATTCGATACTAGCATATTGGTCCCTTCACACGCAACCCCTAGCCACTCTTAATGGTATAGTCATCATCAAGCTTGTTCCAGTTTTTGTTTTGCTGCTGTACTCTTTAGCAAGCCTTGATACGGTATCACCTTTTATGACTGTGCAATATTGATTTTCATCCACTTTCTTCTTTTTTGGACTAAAACATTTAACCGAACCAGTGAAATACCCTTGGGCGATATCTTCAATAAATGCGACCTTTTTCAAAATAGCAGCTTCATCAGGATTAGAAATATAAAGGCTTTCCGTCAGTAAAGCTAGCATATTCGTTGTTCTTAAAACTTGTAGATTCTTTTGTTGTGGTAAACAACCTCCAAACCAAAAAGCATAACCGTCCTCTTTTAAAAACATAGTAAAAAGATTGAAGAAAGCACAATAAATAAGTTTGAAGATTACATAAAAAAAGCCCCGATACTAGAGATATCAAGGCTTTGAATAGTTTAGAATTTAGATTGATAGTTTTCGATTTCCCATGAATGAACAGCTGTACGGTTTTCATTCTCCAACATAAAAACAATTCAAAGTTCTTATAAAACCCGTTTAATATCGCGATTCAATAAATGCCCTCAGCAAAATAAATCAAAATGTATAATGTGAAATCGGGCAAAAATCGGGTTATTTATCTCCTAGTATCGGGCAGTTAAAGAACTGCAAAACAAAAAAGCACAGCGTGTATAAGTAGTGCTACCAACACTCTTATACCGTCCGCCTACTCAGGATAGGCAAACACCATCCTCTAACGGAAACTCTAAACAAGCGCTTGTAAAGTCTTCAGTTTGTGATAAATCGTAACCTCCGACACATTCTTTACCCTTCAATACTTCAAGGTCTTTTTCCCCTTCGTTTCGTTTGAGAATCTCAACACCTACAAACGACATTTCATCGTTATCAACAAAAATATTAAACTGTTTTGTAATTTTTGATGGACGACAAAACTTTTCAATATAACGAATCGGTCAATGGGCCATTTCTTCATCGAAAACCCAGGGAAGTCTTCTGTACCTTGACGTTTTAAGTCATCAAGATGCCGTTGACACGCTTGGATATTCTTTTTACTAGCCTTAATATTACCTTTTACAACCTGTTCAGCATACCAAGTTGTTTTTAATGTAGGTGATGGCCTTTCAAGAATATAAAATTGCCTAACCTGTTCTTTACGCCAATTTTGATACCCTTTTGCAATGTCAGACGGTTTAGAATGCGTCGAAATCGTCACCAGATCCTAAACCTTCTTTTAATTTCTTTCTTTGGGCTGGCGTAAGTCCAAGTGATTTAAGCAAGTTGTTTAAAGTTTGTACCATCTTAGTCAATTCAATAGAAAGGGGATTTTTCACTAAGTTTGTCGCCCCTGCCTTATTTGTATATTCATACATAAGGTCCTTTTTCTTCATTTCTTTTTGTAAACGACGGTAAAAAGCATGTGTTTCGATATATAATTTAATCAATTCTTCATCGGACTCTTGATAAGATTCACCCAGATATTCTCTAATTTTCTTTGCAGTTGGTACGGCCATAATTTGTGTTACCCCCTTTCATGAAAAAAATCCATCGCGGTACAAACGATGGTCCCCCCTCGGTCCCCAAATGAGAAAATTTTTGAATTGAAAGACAGGGGGGCTATCTAGTAAGCGCATAATAAATTACATAGAACCAACTAAAGAATCCGTGAAGCATTGCCCACAATATTGATTTATGAATACTCCATGATATACAAATAGCCAACGCACATCCGAATGAGATACCACCTGACACAACTGTTTTATTGTTACTCATCTTCACTCACTCCTGTCTGTTTTTGAAAAGATATGCATCAGATTATCTCCGGATTTCTTTTTGAAGAAATTATTTTTATTTTTTTACTAACAGTCTCCGCTTTCTTCTTTCCCTTCTCGGGATGTTGTTTGTTATAACAAGCGTGGATAATCTGCAAGCTCTTTAATGTGATGGACCATATCGGCTAGCTTGATAGTCTCCTTGTCATAACAGTCCTGGCATAGATAATCGTCGCATTGTAACGCTAACGCTCGGACCTTTTCCCATGCTTTACTTTTATAAAAGGACCTCGACTCTTCATTACGTTTGTATTTGTCATATTGATTGTTATTCACAAACTATCACAATAACCACATTCGCATTTACGCGATTGTGAAACCTTTCTACCATCAGCAATAAAGAGTTCCTTTGCATCTAACCTCACCACAGTTAGGACATACGTTATTATCAATCTGTTCTAACTCTTCTGCTAATGCTGCAGCACGTTTGGAGATTGCTTTTAACCTAACAACAAATGCTTTTGAATTAACATCAATATCAACTGTGATTCCTGTGTCTCTTTTTATCCTCTATCCCTCCTAATTTAGACAAAACAAAAAGCACCCGTTAAATATCGGATGCTTTCTTTCCTAAACCTGCTAGTTTTATTTCCTTTTGCTCTAATACACTTTGCAATTTCGCCTCTTTTATTTCTAATTTAATCTTTTTCATGTTTAATAAAGCGTCTATTTCATGTTCTTTTAAACTATTTTTTTTAATCAAATTAAATGCATTTTTTAACTCGTCATCAATAAATCCTTCAGCGATTTCCCAAGCATTCTTTTCAGCTTGAATACTATTCCCTTTAATCCTTAGTAATAGCTCATCAACTCGATTGCTAAATGGATTTTCTTTTGCTCTCTCAAAACACGAATTACTATCATCATGTATAGCCTCTAGATTTTTGTCCTGTGCATGTCCAAGCTCATGTAAGAATATAATCTTCACATATAAATTAAATGGAATTAAGTATGCCCTTGCTTCTTCTCTTAATCGACGCTCATTAATGTATATCTTCCTTTCATTAATATCGAAATACATTTCATTGCTGTCTTCTTCGCTTGTGGATAGATCAATATTAAGAATCTCTAATTCTTGTAGAATGTTGCTGCAATATTTCAATAACTCACTCAAACCTATCACCTCGCTTAACTTACTTCGATAAAAGAAAATAAATACCTGCAAAGAAAAAGCACCCAATATGGATGCTTTTTAATTTATGTGATGTACCAACGCTATTCCATTTTGATTTTCAACTAACTTCATCGCACTTGTTGTTCCAAGCGTATATATAGTTGCATGATGGACACTTAAAACTAAATCTTGCAATATTTTATCATCCTCAAGTGCTGTAACAGTCAAGCCTAATTGAGCAGCTTTATCAATTGGAATATGTCTTGAATGAGATTTTGTTTCTGTGTAACTACCTAAATAATTCAAAATTACATCTGCATCTGCCTCAGGGTTAGCTCTTTCAGATAACATATTATCAACCAACCATTCTTTTACCATTTGCATTGACAATTGTATTGATTGTACACAGTGCCCAATTAAAGTAGGCGGATATTTTGCTATAATAGGTTGCCAAATATGAATATTTTCCGCAGAAGCAGCTATCTCTTGACGAGCTCTTTCAAACTCCGGAATTATTCCATGTGCAGGCATGCCACTTAACTGTGGATCTATTGGACCTATACTAGAGTGTTCACCCATAATAATTTCAGAGCAAGCACACGATATCATCGTACCAGCTGACATAGCTAACTGTGGCACAATTGCCCTAATATCATTTCCAAATATTTTTTTCAAATAATCCACAAGTGATTCTGTTGCCGCAATATCTCCGCCAGGCGTATGCAGAATTAAGTCTAATCCCTTTGATTCATCTAACCCGGATATCGTTGTCATAAATGCATTTTTATCATTATCATTTACACTAAAGTGAATCGCGTCTTGCTTACTATCAGTCTGTTTTTGTAACCATCCAGAATAATAAATAATAGTATTTCTACCAGTATATTGAGATAATTTCCCTAAATAAGATCGTCTAACTTTCTCAGCAGATCCCTCATTTAGTATTTCAGTCCTTAGTTCATGAAAACTTGGCATTAATTATTAATCTCCACTCTTTTCTGTATTATAAGAAAGACTAAATCTTGAGTAATTACCATTCTTTTTATCAGGCAATGCTGTTGTAGAAGTTGAAATACCATAGTTAGTAAATTTCTCACGCTTTTCACTTGTTTCAAGTCCTAATAATTCAAAAGTCCCATAGATTGCTTCTTTACTAAATAGCTCATAGTTAATCATTGAAAACCCCTCCCCTTACTTCAATAATATATATTGTCAGATGTCAATTAAATCCTTTTTTACCATAAATACCTTTAATTATATAAATTGTTATACTTTTTTATATTTTTTTTAAAAAAAATCCACTTTTTTTCTCTATTCCCAACCAATATATTGAAAATTTCATTCAGTAGAATCCTATTAAACAGTACTAAAGACCTTCAAATAATACTTTAATTATATTTTATGAATATAAAACCATTACTTTTAACCCTTATCTCTTTTAAAACTAATACAAGCAGCAAGAACGATTTCACTTGTTAAACGAAGCGCTGTGCACTTTATGTCTGCTTTATAAGATACAGAAAGGTTAACACCAGGTTTTCCACGCCCTTCTTCGGTAGCGTCTCTCCTTCTGCGGCGATGAACTTAATATTATTTTTTAGAGATATTCTCTCTAAGCTATTTTCGAATTATATTCAAACGCAACTTACAAAGAATATTAAAAGACGACACATTGTACCGCCCTTTGCTTTATTCTCGATGATATAAATTTAACATGTCTTAAAGCAAATAAATTATAAGTTTTTTCTATTATTTTTATCTACACAGGATTACAATATTAAGAGTATTTATCTTTAATGAAAGAGGGCTATATATTGTTCGATAAATTTCTTTTTAATAAGAGAACATTGTATTTATCCTTAATTTTAGTTCCATTATCTTTAATTATAGGAATTGGAATTATTAAAAAATGGGGAATTAATTTTGCAGACCTTGGTCCGTATGGTGATTTTTTAGCAGGTACTACAGTTCCAATTTTAACTTTTATAAGTTTCTTAGCACTGGTTATGACGCTGAACCTTCAAAAAGAGCAAATAGATAACCAACGTAAGGAATTTAAAGAAAATAGAGATGAAATTTATCAATCTTCTCTTCCTGAAAGAATACTCAATCTTGAAGAAGCAATTGATATAATAAGAGAAGCCATTAACGAAATTGAAATTTTAAGCAGAGAAGATTTCTTAGACCACTTAACTAAAAGCCCTAACGAAAGAGAATTAAAACTTTTTGGATTAAGTGAAAATTATGTATTAAAAGAAGAAGATACCTTCAAAAAAATTACCATAACAACGTCAAACGAAATTAGAAACCATGTTGTTAGAGTCAATACAGAATCTTATAAGACCTTTATAAAGTTTAAAAACGACTTATTTTTAATAAATTTCAACCAGAAAAGAACAATTGAAAGTGATTTCATTGCTTTTTATCAAAAAATAATGGAAATTTATACGGATAGTTACCCACTTCTTGTTATTTCTGGCCCTCTATCAGAGATTCCTTTGACTGACGATGAAAATAGAGAATTAAATAAATTAAAAAGCCAGTTATACAGAGTAGATCAAGAATGTATTCAGTTGTTGTCAAATGCCTATAATGAGCTAATGATAAATCTGAATAACATATTAGAAAAATTAATAAACGATTTAAAATAATAAAAGGCCCTAAGGCCTTTTTTACTTATGTTTTTTTCGTTATAACTATATTTAAATTTAGAGCTAACCGATAAAAAGCTTTCCAACGAATTTTAGAATATGTCATTGCACTTATAGGCGGTTGAAATTTATGACAATATATATTGAAATCAGTAAGATAATCCCCATCCTTTGACATATACCTTTCTTCAATCAAAAACTTTTCCATCTTCGGGATCCTACATACAGCCCTTTCTATTCGTTCACAAAAGTCTTTTCTGTATTTTCACTGGTCAGCATTATAAATAGCAATGCTCCCGGTCTGGTCCCAAGTTTGATTAGTTGATCCATGATACCGAGTTTCAGGGCTTGCAGTAATGGCTGCTTCCCTTTCCTCGAAAATGAGGTATTTATATAAGCGGTATTTCTCCAATTCGGCTTCTACAGCTGTTTGTGTTGCTTTTCTATCTAATTCAGGTAATTCAAAAACTCATCATATCCCCCATTTCTCAGGAACACCCTGAGCCACAACCCAGGGCGAAAAGATTAATGTTTGACTGCTGCATCTTCCATATCTAGTTGTTCAGGAGGAACACTTACTTCTCCATTTTCATCAATGGTATATTCCACACCTGTTTTTGTCAATATTGATTTGAGCCAGAGCGATCACTTCAAAAGCGAGCCACTTCATTCTGAGTTATTTCCATATTTAGGGGAGGATTAGGAGTTTAGGGTATCTGGCCCGAGGGGCCAGAT
>NZ_JBHHJV010000008.1:0-201349 GCF_042136355.1 Peribacillus sp. Hz7 | reverse complement strand
TGGGCCGTGTCTCAGTCCCAGTGTGGCCGATCACCCTCTCAGGTCGGCTACGCATCGTCGCCTTGGTGAGCCGTTACCTCACCAACTAGCTAATGCGCCGCGGGTCCATCTGTAAGTGATAGCAGAACCATCTTTCCATCTTCTCTCATGCGAGAAAAGAAAGTATCCGGTATTAGCTCCGGTTTCCCGAAGTTATCCCAGTCTTACAGGCAGGTTACCCACGTGTTACTCACCCGTCCGCCGCTAATCTCAGGGAGCAAGCTCCCGTTGATTCGCTCGACTTGCATGTATTAGGCACGCCGCCAGCGTTCGTCCTGAGCCAGGATCAAACTCTCCGATAGAATTTGACTTGCTCATGTTGCACTTTTTTTATAGTGTGTGCTCACTTAAAAAATTAACGTTGGCGTTTCTGTTTTGTTTAGTTTTCAAAGAACTATGTCTTAATGACGCTCAATTAATATACCATATCTTTTTAAAATTAGTCAATAACTTTTTTAAAATATTTTTTGCATACTTAATTCATAAATAAGGGGCAATGTACTTCTTTAATTAAAAGAAAAACTAAAAGAAAAACTCGGCGGATAAAATTTCCCTTCCACCGAGCCTTCCTTCTAATCTATCACTCTCCAATAAATTACGGGGAGTAACAGTTATCTTACCTAATAAACAAAATACAGCAATATTGTCGTTACCACTCCTACCCAAATACAGAGTAAAAAACAATAACCCATGATATGTCGTATATGCAAGCCTACAATGCTGAGTATAGGCAATGCCCAAAATGGTTGTATTAAATTGGTCCAGGCATCTCCCCAACCAACAGACATGGCTACAATTGCTGGATCCACGCCTAAATCCAATCCAGCCGGTATTTGCAAAGGTCCTTGTAAAGCCCACTGCCCTCCGCCTGACGGGGCCAACATATTCACTAATCCTGCTGTCCAATAAGTAAATACAGCGAAAGTTTCTTTATTTGAAATAGAAACCATGGCCTGAATAATATTCTCCGCTAACCCTGAACTTCCTAATACAGCAATAATTCCAGCATAAAAAGGGAATTGCAAAATAATAGGGGATATAGATTTAGCTGCTTCCTTAAATGCTTCACCATAATTCCGTAAAGAACCATGAAATAGTAAACCGAGAGATAAAAAGAACATATTAATAATATCTAGATTTAAATCTTTCTCACTTGAAAACTTCACGATAACATATATAATTCCAATCAATCCAATTAAAATGCCTAACACTTTCGTTTTCTCTAAATAAATAGCCGGAGTAGACTCTTCTATCTCAGAACTTTTCTCCTGATCACTTTTTTCTCTGGTAGGAGGTGAATACGATATAATATTCTGTTTCGGAGCCATAAGTAAAATAAAGAGAGGCATCGTTATTAATAAAGCAAGGAAAATGATAATCGTTCCTGAATGAAAGATTGTTTCAGATGTCGGAATAATCCCCATTGTATCTTCTAAAAAATGGCCTTTGGTAGCTACTGTAAGTCCGATAGAGCTGGATAAACCCGCTGTGTACAAAGCGGTCGGCGCATAAGCACAAGCGACCAATAATGGAAAATGTGCTTGTTTATTTCGTTTACCTACCTCCCTCGCTACAATGGCTCCCACGACAACAGCTAATCCCCAATTAATATAATACGCAGCCGCTGATATCAAAAATGTAAGAAGGTAGGCTTTATTCGCTGTATTGGCTCTTATCGATAATGCCTCTAGCCCTTTTCTAATAAACGGAACAGAAGCAAGTACCATCCCTGTCATCAATAACAGCACCATTTGCATCGTGAAAGCTAAATAAACCCAAAAACCATCACCATAGGAGCGAATAAGATCAAGAGGGTTTTTCGGCGTGCTAATATAACCAAGTATGAAAACAAGTAATGTCATCAATACTGCAATAACAAAGGCATCGGGCAAGTAACGATTAATCCACTTCGACAGCTTATCAGAAATGGCATTTAACATCATGAGGCCCCCTCCACTGTTGTCTTACCCTATTCATATGGCGGACACTTCAGCGATATGTTAAAGGTATGCTTATTTGTTTCAGACAAATGACCTTCTGGCCTGTACCATTCCAAAACTGAGCCTATACAAAAAGGAGAGTGATCATTATTTCAAATGATGACTCTCCTTTTTTATTACATAAAAACTCCAATAAATTTTAGAGAGTGACAAGCACTCCTCTTAAAACCGCTGATTCTGTTGAAGTTGTAGTTTCACCTAAATCTGTTGGTGTTGTTTCTTCCGGTGTATTTGTTGTCTCACCAGACTCTGCTGGTGTTGTTTCTTCTAATCCATTCGTTGTTTCATCTGATTCTGTTGGTGTTGTTTCCTTTTCCGTTTTTGGAGTAGAAACCTGTTCCACTAAAGACTTCACTCGTTCAATCTCATCTGCAGCTACTTTTTGAAGTTCTTTAGACTTTTCTTCTAAAGCATCGAACTCAGAAGTACTCACCTTACGCTTTTTCTTATAAGAAGCCAACTGTTTATCAATAGCACGAAGCTTATTGATTTCGGCTTTTAGTTTCCCTTTATAGCTATTGTACTTTTTAGATGCTGTTTTTTTACTTAATTCTTTATCAGCTGTTCCATCTTCACTTACATCAAAGTATGAATTAATAGATTTCGTAATCTTTTGGATTGAAGAATCGATAGTATTTAGACGTTTTTCAACTGTTTTACCAGTTTTAGATTTCACAGCAACCTTTTTCTCTTTTTCTTTCTCTTTGTTCTTAGAAGACTTTTCTTCTTTCTTAACTGGATTCTTTTGTTCTGTTTTTTTGTTGTCGGATCCCTTCGCACTCGCAAATGAAGCAGAACCAAAGACTAGAGTGATTGCTACTAAACTTGCTAAAATCTTTGAAAACCATTTTGTTTTCATTACCTTCTCCCCCTTGTGATAACGGCAGCTGGCTGGCATAGATTATAACCCTTAGCCCCGATAGCTTTGTGACATCAAGTTTCCTTGATTGTACCTTTTAATATAGATTTCATTTATTTTATCGGTTTTAAATTTTTAAATTAAACAGTTCCTTCTTCTCATAGTCTGAATAATATTTACTTTTTTGTGACATTTCCTATAAATGAAAAAGCCACCTATCTCTTTAGATAGCTGGCTTTCTTTATCAGGGAATAACATTTACCTTTTCTATTGAACTTTTATTGTTTTTGTTCGACTTTTGTTACCAGCCTTATCTTTTGCATAAACGTTTAAGCTAGTACCTTTCTTTTGCTTGGCAATTTTCACAGAATAGCTGCCTGAAGAACTCGAGGCAACCGATTGACCAAGTTTTGTACTGCCTCTATACACATAAACTGTTGCACCTTTTTCTGCTTTTCCGGTTACTTTCGTAGACTTAGTTGTTACTTTATTAACAGTAGGAGTGACAGGTGATGTTGTATCCCTCTGGATAACTTTTAACGTGTAAGGAACTTTTTTGTCCTCGCCCTTGTTATGTCGAACTTTAATATAGTAAAGACCTTTTTTTAAATTAAGATTACTAATATTTTTAAGTTTTCCAGTCCCATATTCTGTGTACAAATATTGGTAAACTGAACTGTTTTGATTAAATACTTCTACATAAAAACCTGTATCTTTTGGATTCGTTAAATATAAAGAAAGATTCATATTTTTCGTCAAGTTCAAGCTATAAAAAACTGCACCTCCAATTGGGGTGCAGTTCATTCTCTTCCAGAGCTTTTCTTTCGTACTTCATCGCTTTAAACTTTAGCCTAATCTCAAATTCCCAGCATCCTGACTATGCTGCAGAGAACCCTATTATTCATCTTTGAGTATCTTGTTGATTTTTTCTTCAAAAATAGGTCCGAAACTTTCAGAATAAGTATTGGTTAAATGTCTATTATCTCGGTAAATCACAACATTACCAATAACAGGCTGGAATTTACCGTTTACTTTAAAATAATCTGTTAAGTCAATTTTATGCAATGATTTATTCTCATTTTCAAATTGTCTCCAAAAACTTTCGTCTTTCTGATTATCTGCTAAGTTCATTTTTTTTGCAGTTTCTTCTATTCCGGCTGTTTCTAATGATTCCAACACATTAAAACTATATCTTGGGTCATCACGAATAGCTAACACTTCCATACCATATTCATCTTTAACATACTGCAGCTGATCAACCATTTGTTGTTGGATTCTATTTTTAGACGTATCAGAAGCTGTAGCTTGAGCAACGACAAGATCTACATCTGCATTCTTTAGATAATCCAGAACATTATTGACCCAGATACCTTTCAACTCATCATCCGAATAACCTGTTGAAAACCGTGTACCTGAACGAGTCAGACTCAATACACGATAATTAGAATCTTTTGTTGCTTGTAATATTGCACCTAACCAATGTTCTGAATGGGAACTACCAATCAGGGCAATTGTAGCATCGTAATTTTCAGTTTTGCCATATTCCCCTATTTTTAAGTCACTATCTTCTAAACCCTGATTACTGCCATCCAAATGCGCTTGTGGTAAATCATTAAAAGCGTTGGAAAATGTCGGTATCGGCTCTTGATCAGGTACATCATTAGGATTTTTTACCGCTAACGCTCCTGGATAATTTTCATAGGTTATTTCTTTTTCTAGTTTAGATTGGCTTATATATACTCCCATCAAAAGAGATCCAATTAAGAGTATATTCACACCACCCATTATCGCAAGTCTATTAAATGATTTATTGTTAGCTGAGCCTCGAATTGGTTTTTCTATATATCGTGTCATTAAAAAAGATAAGATAATGGATGAAATAATAATAAGAGTTCCAACGATAGCTCCTGGAGTTTCTTGGACATTATAACGATAGAACTCTAATAATACCCAATGCCATAAATAAATCCCAAAAGAAATTCCGCCTAGCTTTACCATTACAGATGAACCTAAAAAGCGTTTGACACCATATTTTGTATCTTGTGTACCAGACAAAACAATGAATAATGCGCAAATCATTGGCCATGAAGCAATATACCCCGGAAACATTTCAGATACATTGAAAACTATTCCAGTTAAAATTAAACCGATTAATCCAAGCCAACCTATTACTGTAGCAATATATTTATTTACCTTAATTGATGATAAATTGATACAAAGCAAGCTACCTAAAGTAAATTCCCACACACGTGTCATCGTAATGAAATAAGCCCATGGTTGATCGATATTCGTTAAATAGATTGAGTATATAAAAGAAGAAACAAATAATATCCCTAAAATAGTATTGATTAATGTTTTAACTTTAGTTACTTTATATTTTTTTATTAACAATAAAATGAAAGTGAATATCAAAAACCAAATCATATAAAATTGTCCTTGTATAGACAAGGCCCAAAAGTGTTCAACAGGTGTTTTCATTTGGCTAGAATCTAAATAATCCGTGCTCGAAAAAGCTAGTTGCCAGTTTTGATAAAAAAACATGGAAGCAAATACTTCACGTATCGTTTTATTTAAAATTGATTCAGGTAACAAAAACCAACTTAAAACCAGAACAATTCCAAGAATAAAAAATACAGAAGGAAGTAATCTTTTCATTAACTTTGTGATATATAGCCGAAAACGAAATTCTCCTGTTCGATTAATTGTGGAAACAATTGAAGTAGTAATAAGAAAACCTGAAATTACAAAGAATACGTCAACCCCACCAGAAACACGATTAAGCCATATATGATAGACGGCTACCAATAGTGCGGCAACAAGGCGTAACCCTTCGATTTCGGGTCTGAATTTACTCTCAATATTAATTAATGGTTGATTCTGAATTCTATCGATTTCAGGTCTCAGTTTACTCTCAATCTTAGCTAATGGTTGATTCATTTAAATCCTATCTCCTACTTTTTTATTATGTGTACAATTTCAAATTATATCACCGTACAGTAATAATTTGTTAATATGGTAGGAAAAATTCTTTAATTTATGTTTAATGACTTAACCTTCACCAAAACTACTTTCATCAACCACGATAAAAATACTATCCGTCGGACAATGTAAGGACTCTAATAAAGGAATAGCTCTTTTATAGCACCCTTGTAAATAAAGATTATTGAGGTAATCATATTCACTTTTCGACTCTACCCCTAATTCAAACCGTATCCCCCTATCCCAACAATAATAATCTATTCTAAGTTCGGAAAATTCCCATTCATAAGGCCGTTTATACACCTCTTATATTTCTTCCATTCAACTCTACGTTCTTGAACTATTCTGACCGTTCGTATAAGAGACCATTGCTCTAATTGAACAATAGCACCCGATTGCTGAAGATCAAAAAATTAAAAAGGCCTTCAAGAATTGATCTTTAGTTATTGTGCTAACGCCCCCGTTAGTGAAAGAAGAACATTTCAACATAGTCTCAGAGTTTAAGATACAAATTTGTCATTTTTCCCGATAAACTGAACAATGTTCATCAGAAATACGGTAATTTTCCCTGCCTGTTAAAGCTGCTACTTCCACTATTTTATGACCGAGACTGTCCCATACCGCAACTGCATTCACGGATACCCATTCAAGATTTCCCCGTGCAAGCCGAAAGGAATAATAATCATTATCTGTTGTTACTAAGACTTCTTTATAAGTAATCTGCTTGTTTTTTCGGTTTTGAATCACCAAAACAAAGTCTAGCTTTTCTTCTTCTTTAGGTATCTGGATAATCCGTGCTACAAACATTCCATTAGGATTCTTCTTTGTTTTATAAATTTTTTCTGCTTCTATTTTTAGTTCTGGTTTGCCCTTCATAATCTCTCCCTCCATACTTATATTTTATCCGATGATTTATACAAATTCCCTTCCAGTAATGATAATCCACTGTTCAACTAAACTGCCACACTACTTTAAGTACATCCCTTCGCACTCTAGCCTTAAAATGAAAAAAAGCACTGATCCTTATTACAGGAAAGCGCCCTTTTATGGAATAACTGAGTAGCTTCTATTAGCTGGGTCCGTAGGGACTGCGGGGATAGCCTAATCAATTAGAAACCTTAGTTATTAACCGTATATATAGTATAATAATACCGTAGTTTTACTATTTTAAGGATGGTTAATTGGTCGGTAATTCAGTTAGTTTAATAAATACTGAGTGACACAAATAAGAGAAAAAAGAGGGGCTTCTACAATGGGTAAAAGAATCGTCTATATAACTATTATTATTTGGATTTTATCGGTTAGTACCACTTTTGCCCATCCAGGGGGTACGGATTCAAGTGGGGGGCATACCTGTCGGACCAATTGCGAAGATTGGGGACTGGATTATGGCGAGTATCATTATCATGACTCGACACCAGCAGCTACATCCAATGATTATGATGAAGGCTATGACCAAGGGTATGATTTAGCTTATAACTACACTTCAGAATGCGAATTGGACTATGACTGGTGGTGGGAAGGTCCGCAAGCGTTTGGGGATGGCTATGAACAGGGAATCAAAGATGGACATCAAGAAGGATTATTGGTTTGTTATGAAGATAGTCATCAAGCAGGATATGACAAAGGATATTCAGATTACATAGATGATTACGAATACGATACCGAAACAGACGGTACATATGATGCTACTTCTTTTGAGAAAGGTTACGTGGATGGATGGGCTGAAGCAAAAAGCGAAGATGATAGCGAAGTAACAGAGGTTGCTTCCTACGATTCTACAGACGATTCCTCATCAGATTCAGACGATTACACAAGCTCTCGAGAAGAGGAAAATACGGTTGATGAAGCCTCGTTGTTCGATGATGGATATGATGAGGGGTTCGATGCAGCAACAAATGATTATTTATACGATGATTTCAAAACTGAGCTGAATGAGAATGAGTTGAAAATTTATAAGACAGGGTATTTTGCTGGTTACGTCGAAGGCGGGGGTGGAGGAATAAATGAAATCCTTTACTATTATTTGCTTCAGAAGTACCTCTATATCACGATAGTGGCAGGCACAATCATTATTATCGGATTAGTTTGGTTTATTTCAAAAAGAAGACGGAGTAAGCATTCTAGTGATTTAGTTGATAACCAGCCAAAAGTACAAAAAGATAATAAAGCTGCATGGATAATAAGCGGAGTCGTAATAACTGCAATTGTAGGGTTTTATATATATGGCAATACCGCAGAGACTGAACCAGTTATTTCAGACGAATCCGATAATCCCTATGAAGCTACATCGATAGACCACGATTGCTCTGATTTTGATACTCAAGAAGATGCCCAGTTGTTTTATGAGGCGAATGGGGGCCCAGATGAAGATCCTCACGATTTAGTTCGTGATAATGATGGAATTGCGTGTGATTGGAATCCGTAAAGCTAGTCTTCGTACTAGCAACGGGGTGAAAGAAAGTAATGGCTGGATAGTGAGTTCCTACTTTTTATACCCTTTGTTGGATTGCAATACACCACAGGAGGAGAAACTATGGTAAAGGCATACGGAGGACACTATAAAGAGGTCTTTTTAAAAAGTTCCTACGAGTACGCATATGCACTTTATTTGGATGAAATGGGTATCAAATGGGGCTATAAGATACAGCCGTTTCGATTGGGTAAGAAAGTCTATAAACCCGATTTCTTTATTTAAGATAACAACGGTAATCTCCTATGTTTTTATTGGTGATTGCAGTTGTACGAAAAAGAAAACATAAAGGAACCGAAACTAGCTGACTTTTGATGAATTGTATAGAATTTTCATCTTTAGTTTACATAAAGTCAATTTAAGAAGTAAACCAAAGAGCCAAACCAATCGTATTCAAGAGTTTGGCTCTTGTACATTTTTACTCATTTATGCATGGTTTTATACATCGTTGATTAATCAACGTTTTTGGCTTCTAAAGAAGACTTGCAGCTGCATAAAAAAGTAGGGTTTTATGCAGTTCTTATTCAATAAAATGGACCGATTGTTGAATAACATGACTGGCGTTTTTTTGAAACGACTTTATTGTTACTTAACATCGCCTATTCATAAAATGTATAGAACAAATTTCCCTCCTTTAATTTTAAACATAAAAAAGCCGATTTCCTAGATTAAAGAAATCGACTTTTATTCAAGTGAAGCACCTGTACTATAAAAAGGATATACCAGTGTCCCCATTAATTTGTACATATAAGGCTTAACCTTTCATCCTTTACCCTTTTTATCATTAGAATTAAACGTTAAATATATTAATCATTCCAATAAAAAGGAGAAAGCGATTATGAAGCTTTTAATGTGCTTACATTGCCATGATCCATTTAATCTTGATTTAGAAGAGAAAACATGTAAATGTGGCTCGACTAAGGAGAAATACGTCAATCAACTACATGCCATTTACTCTGGGGAACAAGCCGTTCTGCTTGGCTTTACTAATAGCTCACTTATAAAAGCCATACAAAATCAACCCAAAGATGGTTTTGGGGAGCTACTTACCGCCTTTGTCATCCCCGAAGAATGTTCAACCTTTGTAAATGTCGATACAGACACTTAGAGGAATTCTTTCCTTCCTGACTCTAAGAAGAAAAATCTTTTTATCTTTGATAGGCAAGATTCCCTTTTCTTTTTGGATCATTATAACAAAAGGAGAAAATAAAAAAGGAATCTAAGCATCAATGCCTAAACTCCTTTCTTATTCCCCGATTTATAGTGTCAACTTTTAGAATCGTAACGCCCAGGCACCTTATCTGATTTATTTGTCGACAGTCTATAAAAGAAAACAGAGAACCGAACTAACGGCTCTCTGTCTTCACTTGTCTTTCAATAAAATCTAGCAAACTTCGGGGAGTGACAGTCACTCTATCTTATTTAATCGTTATTGAATAGTTTCTAAAACTGCTTTTCCATCTTCATAGATTGCAATTTTAAGCACTTTATTATCCGTAGATACTGGAGCTGTTGCACTATCTTTTACTAAAGTAATTCGATAAGGTATTGTTTTATCTCCATTTGCTTTAATCTTATTCCAATCTTCAGTACTTAAAACTGTATTTGTGATTTCGATATTTCCATCTGTCACTACAATAGCATCAGTATTAAGTGTTGCATCATATTCGTTTTTCAGGAAAGTTGCTACTTCCGCTAGTGTACTTGGTACTTGTGGTCCATTTGTTCCTTCAGCTACTAAACCAGATGCAATGAACTTTGCACCAACAGCTGTTACACCCAAAGCTCCCATAGTAGTATCTCCATTGGCAGGAGCCTCTAAAAGATAATCTCCCACTACAACTTCTACTGTTGGACTCGCATTATAGCCCTCTTTAGCTACAAAACGTACTTCATAGATCCCTGATTTTAAACCTGTAATTTCTGTACCGGTTACAGGAATAAATTCTGTTTCACCTTTCAAACGGTATTCCATTTCTGTTGTAACACCTGCAATTTTACCGTCATTATCATCTTGTGTTGTTGTTGCTACTGACTCTAAATTTGCCGGTGCTGCTTGTTCGCTATTCCCACCTTCCCCCATCCATCTAAGAATGGGCTTATAATGGGCCTACACCGTACAAGCCACTTTCATGGCATACGGCGTGCCATCAATGATAGTTTTTTTATATAATCCAATGAATCCCCATTATCACGAAATATTACCCGCGAAAATATACCTATTTTTTAGCCGAAAATAGGAACCAATCATTTTGAAGTGATTGGTCCTATTGAATTTTAAGCTTAGTATAGGGAAATAAGCTTTTTGGAATATCTACCACTGACTGGGTTCCTTCGCTCCTGCTAGTTTTATCCTCCTCGCATGTTACCATACAAGTCCAAACGGCTAGCCATCCACACTACTATGAACCCGCAGCCATCTTACTAGCTTCACTGGTGCTACCTCACCTCTTCTAGTAAGACTTCAAACGTTCCATCGTGCTGCTCCCTTGTTTTGATGACCGTAGGCTTCCACTATTCAGGTATGGACGCGACCCGTTTAACAGTTCAAATTGTACAGATCACCAACTCGTTATTTCAAACGAGAGAATAGGATATGAACTCCTAGCCATTCGCATATCCTATCGTTCCACCCTGCCTACATGGATTCGTCTTCCTAGCCATAGCCACCTTTTAAAGAACCCCGCCTCAATACCTTGAGTACGACTTCACCTGACTTCACCCCTTCGAGCAGATAGGCTCTCACTGGATGCAGGAGGATTAGGCTCGTGGTCAAAAAAGAACTGTTCACCACACGTCAGAACTTCCCTGACGAATACAGCACGATAGTTAGAAAAAAGACCCCATGGAGAGAAACTAATGAAAGCCATATCCATGAAGTCTTAATTCCACTTCTTTCACTAGTAAACTAGTTTATAAAGTAACGTTTCGTTTAGTTTTATTAAGGAGCATCTACTACTGCAGCAGAGAATGTTAATTGAACAGTTGCTTTTTGTCCACCAACATTGATTGTTGTACTCACAACAGCATCTTTTTCAGCAGTTGTTACTTTAGCTACTGATGTACCATTTCCAGTGAATGTAGCTTTACCAGATACTTTTGTAAATGTGATTGAATCAATTCCTGTTTCACCCTCGGCTGGGTTATCTGCTAAAACTTTAACACCATATTGGTCAGTTACGATAATATCAAGTAAGTCTTCAAGAGTATCCGCATTTACAGCAGTAGATACAGATTCTTTAGTTACTAAATCATATTTCGTTGCAGCCGCAGTAGTGCCATCAAGAGCTAATTCAACTTTAGCAGCTTTTGGTGCTTCTTTAGAGAATGTTACTTCTTTAGTTAATTCTTCACCTGTTGCATTGATTGTAATTGTTACTTTTTTAGTAACAGTTGTTGCTTTGTCAGCAAAGTCAGCATCTGCAATATTAGCAGCAGTTATTTTATTTCCTGAAACAGTGAAACCACCTGTTACAGAATAATCCTCACCAGAATCTAATGTTACAACTTCACCTGATTTAGTAGTTGCTTTAACTACAAATGCTAGTTGATAATCGCTACCAATTGTATAACTATTAGTAGAATCAACATATACAGGTTTTACATCTTCAACTTTGTATGAAGCAAATGTTTCATCTGAAACTACAGTGAATGTTTTAGTGAAAGTACTAGCTTCAATAGCATTACTTGAACCATCCAATAATTTGAATTCTAATTTATCAGATGTTTTAGAACCAGCGTAATTAGATTTTGCTGTAATTGTTACTGATTTTTTATTTTCAGCAGGTGTTACAGTGAATGGAGTATCATCACTAGCTTTTACAGTGAATAATACATCATCAGTATCATCTGATTTAATTACTTGACCGTATTGATCTTCAATTACTAAGTCAGTATTAGCAATTGTAACTGATTTTCCTTGACGTAAAGCAGTTGCTTTATCAGCCGAAATACCAGTAACAACAGTTGCTACTGCTTCTGCTCTAGGTACAACTGTTTGAGTAGATACTTTACCAGTTGAAGTATTGACAACAACTGTTAATGGAGAATTAGCTACTACGTTTGCTGCAGCGACTTTAACGAATAATCCTTTACCATCTACTTCTACGATAGTACCGCCTGTCGGAGTTACTGCATCATTGATAGCATCTAATGCTTTTTTAGTTGTTACTTCTTTACCTTCACTATCAACTACTGAAAGTGGGAAGTAAGTATCTTTATTAGCAGTTACTAATTCAGTTGGAGCTGATAATGTTGCAGAAGCAATTTTAACTCCTTCTTTAACTGTTACAGTTCCTTGTGAACTTGTACCATTAGCTTTAGAAATAGCTAATACATTAGTTGTACCTGCTAAGTTAATTGAAGAAACTTGTAATGCTAAAACGTCTTTACCATTAATAGTAACTTCTTTAATTTCGTTTTCATCAGCAAATGTAGCTACTGCTGAATTAGTGTTAGTAATTAGTAATTCAGAATTTGCTTTTGAAGCACTTGTGATTTCTTTTCCGTATTGATCTTTTACAGTGATTGGTAAGTAGAATTTATCTGCAGATAAATCAGTATCTTGAGATAATGTTTTACCATCTTTATTGTAAAGAGCACCAACTTCAACTGTAGATGCTACAGTTGCTGATGATAACTTAACTGTTTTAGTAGTTGTAGTAGCAGTTGCACCATGTACTAAAGTAATTGTTACTGAATCTCCAACTTTAGCAGTGTTAGCAATACCTGTTAAAGTAAGCGTGCCATCAGTGTTTAATGTAGCACCTGTAGCAGCACCAGAAACAGTAATTGTTAAATTACTATTTAATTTAGTAACATCTTCACCATATTGGTTAGTCACTTTAACGCCAACTGTTGCAGTAGATGGAGTTGCACCCGCCGCTAGTACTGCGTTATCAGAAAGAATTTGAATACCAGCAACTTTTTCATCTTCTACAGATGCAGTACCAGTTAAAGCATCTTTATCAGCTTGTTTAACTGTTACAGTGTAATCACCTTTAGTTAATTTTGAAGTTAATTCGATTTGAGCAGATTTTTTGTCTTCTGCGATTGTAACGTTAGCAATGTTAGATTTAACAGAACCTTTAGCTACAGAGAAATCAGCAGCTGTAACTTCAACAGCTTTATCAAATTTAACTTCTAAAGTTTTAGCGTTAATCGCACTTACACTCTCAACTGCAGGAACTTGTGCAGCCTCATAAGCTTTGTTGTTTTTCTCAACAGCTTTTAAGATGTTTTTAGCTAATTTAGTATCCTTAGCTTTTAGCTCTTCAACTTCAGCTTTAACGCTTTCGATTTTTTCGCCAGCTAGTTTAAGATCCGTTGTGATTAATTTTTTGCTTTCGATTTCTTTATAAGCAGCATATACTTTTAACTCAGTGTCTACAGAAGCAGCTTCTGCTTTAGCTGGAGTTGTGTAAGTTTTTGTTAATAAACGGCGAGCATCTGAGCCGTATACTTTTGCAACTGCTTTTTCGAATGTAGCGATTTTTGCATCAAGTGCCTTTTTAGAAGATAATACTTTAGATTGTGTTCCCACTTCTACCGCATCTGCAAATGCTGTTCTTGAAGCTTTTAATGTTACGCTAACTGCTGCAACGTATTTTTTCGCGCGGTTTAAAGAAGTTTTGCTTTCTTCTAATTTTTTAGTGTAAGCAGCTTTTTGCGATTTGCTTCCACCTTTTTTAGCGATTTCTGCCTCAGCAGCTGCATAGTATTGCTCAGCTAACTTAACTTCTTTTCTGATTGCAGAACCACTTGGAAGTTTTTTGCTTTTCTTAGTAGTGTTGTAGTACAAGTTAAACGCTTTGTTTACTTGTGTTGTAGCTTTTGTGATAGCTTTGTCAACAGAGTTTGTTGCAGCTTCTGCTTGTGGTTGTGCCACTGCTACTGCTCCTGTTAAAGCGATTGCTGATGCCGTTGCGATTTTAATTGCTTTCTTTTTACTCATTTAGAAAGTAATCTCCCTTCAAATATATCTATAGTGTTGCGCTAGGTAGCATTGCTCAAAATAGAACATACTCCATCTAACGACTTTACAGAACTAACGTCTCAAGTACTAGCAAACTAACTTTATATGTATCTTTGCAAGTTATTTGTTCTACTAGTAGTGCCTTTAGCACATAAATATACAAGAATGATTTATCTACCAAATCATTCTTGTATAACTATAATAATACAAGTTTTTTGGAATTTCTAGCTTTTTATCAAAATTTTAGACCTATTTTATTAGTAATATATGATTATATTGTATATAAATATCGCATTTAATCATAAATTAACATAAAAATAATAGGAATTAGGTTGAGTTATTCACAAATTAATCTATAGAGAATAAATACTTTTAACCCATGTTGATAGACATATATATTTATTACTTTCATAGATAAACAGCTTTTTATTTTACCTTTTATTAACACTTTATTATATTAAAAAAGTTATATTAAGGATATATATGTGTACTTTGTCTTATCATCCAGTTTTAAAATATATAAAGATAATAAAAAAGCACCAGGTAAACTGGCACTTTTTTTATTTAGGGCATATACTTTTTCAAAACAGGCTCCATTCGATCAACAACAAAGTGGCTTCCACCTCGTCCTTTGACATCCTCAATCATCCAAGCCATGAGTAAAGATGAACTTTTTGTGTCCATGGCGACGAGCCAGCCATTTTCGGTTCCGGTTGAGTTTTTGGATGCTTTGATTTCAGCCGTACCCGTTTTACCTGCAATGTCGAGTTTAAGGTCATTAAGACTGTGAGCACTTCCTTTCGGATGTGTGACAACTTGCTTGAGCATACCTGTTAGCTGCTTCGCCTGCTTAGCGGTAATGACGTTTTTCTTCCAAATAGTTGGTTCCATTTTGTCTTTCTGGATAAGTGTCGGGGCAATCACGTTTCCTTCATTTAAAAAGGCCGTATAGGTTGCCGCTAAATGAATCGCACTCATTTGCACTTGTCCTTGGCCGTAGCCGCTGTCAGCCAGACGGCCTTCACTGCTTATATCTCCAATACTTGATGCTTTAATCGGATATTCAAGCGGCAGTGTATCTTCAAAACCAAAGTCTTTCAGCCCGCTCGTTAATTTATCCTTCCCAAGGTCTAGTGCCTGACGTGCAAAATAGATGTTATCAGAATAAATCAGCGCATTTTTCATATCAATCGGAATGCCCGGATTCGCTACGCGCGTAATCGAGTGATCTTTCCAATTCGATTTTTTCCATGTGAGTCCTTGAATACTGAGCGCTTTATTCGGATCAATGCCGTTTTTCAAAGCAACAGAGGCTGTTAACGCTTTAATCGTTGAGCCTGGTGCATAGGTTGAGCTAAAACGATTGAGCAATGGCTTGTCTTTGTTTTCTTCAAGCGCCTTTTGCTGAGCACTACTCATGCCAAGAACATATTGATTCGGATCAAACGATGGGCTCGAAACAAGAGCCAATGTTTCCCCTGTCTTTGGATTGATGGCTGCGGCTGTACCCGCTTCATTGTTATATTGCTTATAAATATCTTGTTGCAGCTCCGCATCAATCGTGAGCGCAATGAATTCTCCTTCTTTCCCTTTACGCTCTGCAATTACTTTTTCTGCACCATTATCGGCTTTAATATAAATTTTGGCGCCAGCTTCGCCTCGAAGTCGTTCTTCTAGCAGCTGTTCTAAGCCGCGCTTACCGATAACATCATTAGCTGTATAGCCTTTTCCTTTTAACTTTTCTAAATCCTCCGCTGATGCTTCACCAACATAGCCAATTAAATGAGCGGTAGCTGCACCATATGGATAAACGCGTTCTGTTACTTCCGTTACTGATACGCCAGGTATACTAATGAGCTTAGCAATCTTTGCGTCATTTTGCGGCAGTTTCTTAATCGGAACAAAATAGCTTGGCTGCACCCAAGATTGGTTCAGTTCTGCTTCAATTTCTTCTACTGACATGTTTAATAGCTTAGCGACTTGTGAGATAGCAGCGCTTTCTTCCCCCATCTTCTCTGGAACAATTCCAACTTGAGCCGCGGTTCCATTGACCGCAAGACCACGCTCATAGCGGTCGACGATTTCACCGCGAACAGCTGGGTATGTTTCAACGGATACTTTTTCGTTCTCTTCAAGCTCTGGGAAGATATAGTTTGGCCCCCACTCAATATACCAATTCTCTTTCTCATCTTTTCCTTCTTTCACAAGTGTCGCTTCATTTTTAAATTCCACTGGACCTGCGACCGTCTCCATCGAAACGGAATACGTTACTTCTACTTTTTCTTCATCTTTATGCTTCGGCAGCTCTTCTGGAAGCTTATATTCTACTTTAAGGTCTTCCATTTCAATGCCTTTGTAAATCTTCTCATAGCGTTCGCTAAACTGTTCTTCACTCATCTCTTTTTTTGCGTCCGCTGACAAATAGTCATACATACCCTCGAAGTTCTGTTTGTTCCATAATTTCGTATAATCGGCAAAACGATCTTCCGGTTTCGGCTCATCTGTACAACCTGTTAGCAGCAATAAACTCGTTAGTATCATACTGGTGATGAAAGGTCTCTTTTTCATAGCTTCCCCCTCTTAACATTACTCCCTATTATTTTAACAAAAATGGGGCAAAAGTTGTGTGATAGAGTGACTGATTTCGGCAAATTTCTACAAGTCGGCAGAATTATAAGCAAATTTGGCGGGATTCCTTGAAGTTTCCGCGTGAATCACCCTTCAGGAAGGAGAGAACGTCTGCACTACTTCAAATCCTTCCCTACATTAAGGTATAATAAAAGGATGATTGAAATTACAAAGTTTGAATAATAGGTATTTAGCCGATATTAAATAAGTAAGAGAGCGATGTGGAGAAACTCATGGAAAGCCAATTGTTACAGTATACAGCCGAGCAAGTGAAGAAACTGTTGAATCCCGATTCTGCGCATGATGCAGCTGTCGTTGGAGAAGGGCTTACGTTATACACACAAAATGTTGTTGAAACCTCTTCTCAGGGAGATGAGTGGATTCAAGCTGAAGTCTATGACATAGAGCGTCATCAAGTAAAATTGGAGCTCCTCTTTCCACAAAACGGACGCTGTACGTGCGGAGCGGACTTCATCTGTCGGCATCAGCTCGCGGTTTTCTTTTCCCACTATAGTGAAATAGCGAGCGTCACAGAATGGATTGAAGAGTGGAAGCAGAGCAAGAAGCCCAGTCCCTTACCGATCCAAAAGGCTAGTGAAGTATTCGCAAAGAAAGCGCAAGAGGCTAGCGGACTTGCGAAAGACTATTTTGCTTATAAAGAGTTTGTTGCACACACCTTTCATGAGAAGATTGAAAGCGAACTTCATGCACCTGCCTACCTGCTAGACGGTCATATTCAACAATATTTACAGGAATTAAAAGCGAAGGCGCCAATTGAAAGCGAATGGAAAATGCTGTATCACTTTACGACGCTCTTTTGTACATTTTTACATACACTGCCATTATTGAATTCCTATAGTAAAAATACGCAAGTCGTTCGCACCTTCTATACGTTTGCTACGGATTTAACAGAGGAATTATATGAGATGGTGCAACCGCTTAGTCGCCAAGCTCGTCCGTTTGCTTTTGATCCATTTATTGAAGGTTTAAAAGCAGATGTCGTGACGCTGCTTGACAATCATCCATTGCTGACCTATGAACGGATTGATTTATATCGCGAAATTTGGGCCTTTCTTTTTTCCAATAGCACATGGCGAAAGGAAGAGCTCGAGCGTGTTACACAAGAGTTAAATCAGCTAGAACGAGATACAGAGGAACGGAATACGTATACGATTGCCGCTATTCATTTGTCGGTGCTGGAGAACGATGATGACCAGGCAACAGCGTGGCTGCAGGAATTAAACGCCGCTGCCTGTCCTTACCTATTCTACTGGCTTCAATCTCTTCAACAGATGCGCCCGCTCCCATTTATTGAATTCGCGATTACACATGTCCGAACGTTTTTAGCAAATCTCGAGGATTATTATGAGCGCGTTGATTTCGTGCGGACGTTTACGCGGCCAATTAGCCAATGGTGTTATAAGTCAAAGCGGCTCGACCTGCTAGAGAAATTTTACCGGGTCACATTGCCGCATAGTTATTGGAATTATGCGAACTTTTTATTCGAGCAAAAGCAGTATAAGAAGTGGGTCGAGATGCATATTTATTCTGACATTAGCATTGATTTAATTAGTACTGAGCTCATTAAAGAAGTGACATCTGAAGAACCAGCCTTAATTTTGCCGCTGTATTATCATGCTGTTCAAGAGAAAGTGTCATTGAAAAATCGCTCAGCATATAAGCAAGCGGTCCGCTACTTAAAGAAAATGCGCACGATTTATAAAAAGTTGAAGCAGGAAGAGACATTTGAACGCTATATGAACTATGTCACTAGCTCCACAAAACGGCTGCGTGCTTTTCAAGAAGAATTAAAAAGGGGTAAGCTAATCGATGGTTAATCTAGGAAAGTTAAAAATTAAAGTGGCACCGCTTGACCACGACTTGTATCGTCTAGCTGTCATCAATGAGGAGGAGCGATTTCTCGATACAATCCATATCCGCAGATTGTTGTTCACTTGGGATGATGCTAGCTTCTATGGGACACAGGTTACGACCGATATGTGGGAAGGCAAGCCTGTCTATACGCTGGATGCATGGGGACTGTTGAATTTCTTCGCCCGAGAAAGCTTTAATTCTTTCATTGATTGGGAATGGTCAGAAGCTTCTTCTCTTTGTTTATCTGCAGCACCTGTATTGCACGAAGCAATTGAAGCAGGCCTGCCTATTCCTGATTTCGCAAGTCTGCAAGCAAGTGAATTAGCTTGGAAGCTCCCTGATGAGGTGGAAGAAGAATTTGTTCCTTCCTTTTGGGAAGAGACGATTTCCCCTGACTTGCAAACACTGACAGCCGAGACAAATCGCTCGTTTATCGAGAAGTGGTATAACGGAGCTGCGAATCTATACTTGGAGAAATACTCTCCTATTTCTCATAAATGGAGCGAGGCGATGACAGCCTTACAAACCACTCAGCTATCTCCAGAGGAACTGCAAACATTCTTTGACCAAGAAAGCTGGGCAGAATGGCTCGGTCTAGCAACGGATGAGAAGCCCTTTACGATTGGGCTTCGTTTAAGCGAGCCTCTAGGCGGAGAAGGAACGTGGACGCTTGACGTTATCCTTCGTTCGAAAAAAGACGCCGACATTACGGAAGTATATACAAAAAAACGGCTGCCGCGCGGCTGGAGTAAATATCGTGAAGCCATTGATAAAGTGATTGCCCGCTGGTCCAAGATTGTCCCTTGGCTGACTGAAAATGGGCAGTTTAAACAAGAGCTATCTGAACTCGAGGCGTGGGAATTCCTCACTGATGCGAGTGAAAAATTACTGTTTCTCGGAGCGGAAATTTTGCTCCCTTCATGGTGGTTGACACTAAAAGAATCTTCTCTCAAAGTGAAGGCCAAAGTAAAAAGCCAACAAAATCGTGGGCCGTCCTATGTTGGTTTGAAAGCGCTGATGGACTTTGATTGGCGTTTTTCCCTCAATGGAGAGGATTTAACAGAATCCGAGTTTGAAGCCCTTGTAAATGAAAAAAGGCGACTTATTTACATTCGGGGACAATGGGTAAAGCTCGACCCTGCTTTTATTAAGCAAATCCAAGAGCTGATGGAAACGGCGAATGAAAAAGGGCTTCAACTGTCCGACCTCTTGCAGCAGGAATTATTGCAAGAGGATGCGGAAGAAAACGACGACGAACAAGATGACTTGCTGCGAATTCAATTCGAACTGAACCAAGAGCTTCGCAAAATGATAAGCCATTTACGTGAAACGAAGAATATTCCCTTGCTGCCTGTGCCGAAGACATTACACGGGGATTTACGCCCCTATCAGAAGCTTGGGATGAGCTGGCTGTTATTCCTTCGTGAGCATGGATTTGGCGCTTGTTTAGCTGATGATATGGGACTCGGAAAAACGGTGCAAATGATTACTTACTTGTTGCATGTAAAAGAGACTTCTCAAACAGCAGAAATAGCAGAGACAGAAGCAAAGCCTGCAAAGACTTCACTTATTGTTTGCCCTACTTCTGTACTTGGCAACTGGCAGCGTGAGCTTGAAAAGTTTGCCCCAAGCCTGCATGTTCATCTTCATTACGGGGCGAACCGTACAAAGGGAGAAGACTTTGCGGCGAAAATCGCAGATTATGATGTTGTGTTAACGTCTTACGGATTAACGCATCAAGACGAGGAAGAGCTTGCAAGCGTTCATTGGAGCAGCATTATTCTAGATGAAGCACAAAATATAAAAAATGCGCAAACGAAGCAATCGCGAGCTGTTCGTAAGCTGCAAGGACAGCATCACGTCGCATTAACGGGAACACCGATGGAAAACCGTTTAAGCGAACTGTGGGCGATTTTTGATTTTATTAACAAAGGCTATCTTGGCTCTCTTGGACAGTTCCAAGAAAAATATGTCGCCACCATTGAACGTGAAGAGCAAAAAGACAAAATTAAAGAGTTGCAGCGTCTCATTCAACCGTTCCTATTACGACGCACAAAACGTGACCACGATGTGGCCTTGAACTTACCGGATAAGCAAGAGCAAAAGGAATTCGTACCGCTTACGACCGAGCAAGCTTCCCTTTACGAGCAGCTTATTCAAGATACGTTTTCTAACCTTGAACAGCTCTCCGCTTTTGAGCGCAAAGGGATGATTTTACAAATGCTCAACAAGCTTAAGCAGCTATGTAATCATCCAGCTCTGTATCTTAAGGAAGAGGATGATAGTCTTCAAACGAGTCAGCGTTCAGGTAAGCTCGAGAAGTTAACAGAGCTCGTCGATGCAGTGCGTGAACAGGATGAAAGCTGCCTAATCTTCACGCAATATATTGGCATGGGGAATATGATGAAGGAATTACTAGAAAAACGCTATGGGATTGATGTACCGTTTTTAAACGGCAGCGCCAACAAGAAGCAACGCGATGAGATGATTACGAAATTCCAAGAAGGTGAGTTCCCGATTTTTATTCTGTCTTTAAAAGCAGGTGGAACAGGACTTAACTTAACAGCCGCCAACCACGTGATTCATTACGATCGCTGGTGGAACCCCGCTGTAGAGAACCAAGCGACCGACCGCGCCTACCGTATCGGTCAAAAACGTTTTGTCCATGTCCATAAGCTCATCTGTACCGGCACATTAGAAGAGAAAATCGATGAAATGCTCGATAAGAAACAAGCCTTAAACGATGAAATTATTAGCGGCGATAATTGGATTACTGAGCTTTCAACAGAGGAAATTAAAGAACTAGTGGCACTGCATTGAAAGAATACGGAATAACAGACCGAAAGTAGCAGGCATCCACCTGCTACTTTCGGTCTGTTATGGGCTAATGCCCAACGTGACCTGTACTTTGTCAAGGCCCCGCAAAGAAAATCTGCGGAACGACCGATTGCCCTTAGCTTTCATTTCTTCAAAGCTCTGATGACCGACATTTTCCTTGCTGGGTTCCCCGATTTTGTCCTTCAAGCCCCTTATGACGGACTTTTTCCTTGATGATTCCCCTCATTTTGTCCTTCAAGCCCCTTATGACGGACATTTTCCTTGATGATTCCCCTCATTTTGTCCTTCAAGCCCCTTATGACGGACTTTTCCCTGGACGATTTCTCCCATTTTGTCCTTCAGCACCCTTATGATGGACTTTTTCCTGGATGACTTCCCTCATTTTGTCCTTCAACTAAACGAAGAGGCTGCCCCGAAAGCCATTTTTCATGACTTTTGGGACAGCCCCGTGAAAAATCTAAAGACATCTTCCAATAAACTCTAACCTTTAAGTCTGTTCATGATATTATTAAGCTCAGTATCGTGCTTACCTGTCTTTGAACTTAGATAGTCAATATCTACTTTCATACCTTTCATCTCATCAGAAACAACTCCAAAGACTTTACGATGTTCATCTAACTTATCGTTCGTATATTTGAAATTGCTACTTAGCTCGGAGGAAAGATTTTCAACCTTTGTTTCAATTCTCCCTTGGCCCTCTGTTAAATTCGTTACATCTTCTTTTAAGCCTACTACATCCTTCTTTAAATCTGTTACGTCTTCTGTTAAATCTACTACACCCTTTTTTAAACCCGTTACGTCTTCTGTTAAACCGACTACATCCTTTTTTAAACCTGTTACATCTTCCTTTAAACCGACTACATCCTTTTTTAAACCTGTTACGTCTTCCTTTAAACCGACTACACCCTTCTTTAAATCCGTTACACCTTCTTTTAAATCTTTAATCTCACTTAGAATTTGTTTTAAGATTGCCTCCATTTCAATTCACTCCACGCTCTTTTATTAGAGTATAACACATAGACTTTTTTCTTTTCTGTTGATCCTTCACCATAATGCTGTTTGGAAAACAACATCCCATAGCAGAGCCAACGATAAAAAAAATGACTGCAGAAGCAGCCATTCAAAAATGAGGGGAATCAATTATTATTGATTCAGTAGAAGGAACGTTCGGGGTGGATCTTACGTGGTGAATCACCATGCCGTGATTCAAAATTCGGAGGGGACTAAGATGTATGTTGCTCAGCGCTGAATTCTACTTTCTAGTTTTGGAGTTCTGTTAACCTTTGTTCCAAAGCTTCGCAACGTGCTTCGACGAGCTGTAGCTTTCGCTCAAAATTGGCTAGCGCTGCTTCGTTTGTGACTGTTTTCACTTGCGTATTCGCAATGAATCGAATCAAGTTTTCAATCAGCTTCTCTGTTCGTTCGACGTCTTGAAATGAGTGAAATGAATGATTTCCTTTCAAATATATCTCACCTCCTACACACTACAAGCCAATAGACTCATATGCTTGCTTTGGAACGTCTAACTTCCTCGGTCCAACAAACTGAACCATTTCAGCCACTACTTCTGTTACATATACCTGCTTACCCTCTTGATTCTCATAACGACGTGTCTGGATTCTTCCAGTAATCCCAATCATTGAGCAGCGCCGACAATATTGGACCGTATTTTCAGCCGTTTTCCTCCATAGCGTGCATTGCACAAAATCAGCATCATATTCACCAGCTTGATTTCGAAAAGGGCGATTCACCGCAATCGTTACATTCGAAACAGCTTTTCCATCTGCTGTGTACCGCAACTCAGGATCTTTCGTCAAGCGTCCAACCAGGGTTACTTGGTTAATCAACATCTCAGCTCCTTTCTTGTTAAGATGCTTTTATCATACTGAAGCTTGCTCAAATTACCAAATCGACAAAATTCCATTTTTTCCACCCATTTTCGTGCTAAAATGGCATTTTCTCGTTTAAAACTGCTATTTTCAGGCTATATTTATAGTGAAAGTGGAGGAAATATGCCATTTTGTTGCTTTTCTTAAAAATTTTTCCTTTGTTCATATTTTAGACAAACGTGTCGCATTCTTTCTATTTCTTCGTTATTTTTGAGTGTGTTATAATAAATTGGGATATTTACATTTTTTTACGAAATTAAGAAGTAGGAGGAAGCATATGAAGTCATTTAAACTTATTTCATTACAAATTGTGAATGAAAAACTGCAGCTTATTGATATTCATCTAGTCGATGGGCTCATTATTAATAAAGAAGACCGTGCAAATACATGGCTTCTTGAAGCAATCGTCCCCCCTGAACATTATGATGAATTAAAACATTCCCTACCACGTGAACATGAAAATGCGCTTATCCAAGCAGTGATTACGAAAAAAGAAAACGACCCGGCCATGTTTAAAACGGTTTTAAAAACGCATAAACTTACCGATGGTCACGTTAGTCTTCTTTTCGTTGGCCACCTTCAAAATACACGCAGCAAATATGCAGAACTACTTCTTGAAGATTTAGTCCACAAAGGCTTCACCGGTGATTTACTCATCAAAGAATTCAAAGAAAAGATCCGCTCTAAACCCAAGCTTGCCACTCATAAATAACTCCATTTCTCTGTTATCCCACACCTAGAATAAGTGGGACATTGGCTCTAAAAAATAGTTGGATTCAACCACTAACCAAAAAGAAAAAGACTGTTTCCCGTAAGAAACAGTCTTTTCTTAGCCATTGTTATTTGTTGTCATTGTCGTCTTGATCTGTTAATGTGTCATCATTATCATTTGGATCTAAGGCGTCTTCTACGTCATCCGCGCCTTGTTTAACATCTTCTTGTACATCATTTACATCGTCATTTACATCATCATTTACGTTGTTATCATTTACATCATCATTTACATTCGGTTCATTCACATCGTTGTTATCTTCATCCATGATGTTGTTATCATTTTCTGGTGCTGGATCATTATCGTCATTTGTCCCGCAACCAACTAAAAACATCGCTGATAGGAATGAGCCACCAAGTAGTGCTAGTAGTCGCTTTTTCATTATGTGTAACCTCCCTTCTTTCCTCGACAGTAAATATGTTGCCCGAATTCGACATTTACTTGCGTGTTTTTCAAAAAAAAGAGAGGAGATGTTTATCTCATCTCCTCTCTCTTCTTATTCCTTATCACTAAAAGCAAACATAATCTCGGTTTCACAGGCTACCTCACCATCAACCGTTGCTACTGCTTTTCCTTTACCAACAGATCCTCTTAAACGTAAAATTTCCACTTCTAGGCGAAGTTGGTCCCCTGGCTTCACTTGGCGTTTGAAGCGGCAGTTATCAATGCCCGCAAAAAAAGCTAAGCGTCCTTTATGTTCCTCTTGCTTTAACACCGCAACAGCACCCACTTGAGCCAATGCTTCGACAATTAACACCCCAGGCATTACCGGGTAATCTGGAAAATGACCATTAAAAAACTCTTCATTCGCTGTTACGTTTTTCAATCCAACCGCTCGTTTTCCCTCTTCGATTTCAATGATTCGATCCACTAATAAAAAAGGATAACGATGTGGAATAATTTCTTTAATTTGCGTAATATCTAACATAGATTATACCTCCTTGATTTAAAAACAACCGCATCATGCACCTTCATTGACGATGTCAACAATATGAGTCCACGTTGAGATTTTAAATACATCTACTGCATTTCCGCTTCCAATGACACTATAACCAATTAATGCCCCTATGATAACCATAAGGACGATTAAAGCAGCAACAATCAACAACCGAAGCCAAATTGGTAACAGTCGAATTTTAATTTTCTCATTTTGTCTTACTTCCTGTTTTGGTTCTTCTTCCCACTGTTGTTTTGTTAAACTTCTTTGCTCCATTTTATATCATGTAAGCTCCTTTTTAGAGATTCGCTTTAACTTTATCACGTTTTCATAAACAGTACGAGTCCCAACCTTTGGCAAGACTATGTCCATTTATGAAATGTTTAACGAATCGAATTTACTAAGCCTAACATTTGATCTGCCATCGTGATGGAACGCGATTGGAATTGATACATTCTTTGAGCTGTAATTAAATCTGTCATTTCCTTTGAAAGATCGACATTAGATGATTCAAGTACACCTTGTTTCACCGAAATATCTGTGCGTAAAGCACCTGTTAGTTCAGTCAATACATCATCAGCCGTTACACCTAGGCCATCATAGTTATCCGGAAGGCCATATAAATTATCGCCTAGCTTTTCAAGGAATTGCGGCTTTTGAACCGATACAACACCTAGATTGAAGGTTTGTTCCCCTCCATCTGTTGTGATTGCTTTTACTGTGCCTTCATCAGAAATCTGGATTTCTTTAATGTCACCTTCAATGACAATATCGTTACCGTTTTCATCAAGCACGGTATGCCCGTCTGCTGTTACAAGCATGTTTTCATTTCCATTAGGCGATAGATAAAACGCACCGTCTCTTGATAAACGAACGACATTCCCTTCTTCTACACCAATCATAAAGTATAAGTTTTCCTTTGTAAAAGCTACATCTAAATTCCGATTTGTCGCCTTTAGGGAACCTTGAGCCTGGACATTTTGAATTTGACCAATCTTTGCTCCGTTTCCTTGACGAATCCCAAGCGGTGTTAAACGGCCCACTTCAGCTGCTTGATTTGGTTGATTATTCAATTGCTGAACAAGTAAATCTGTAAAGCTTGCTTCGCCTCGCTTAAAACCAGTTGTTTCAACATTGGCCATATTATTGCTAATAACATCGATTTGTTTTTGCAATTGGCCTAGCGTATTGCTTGCTGCTATCATCGTTCGATTCATCGCTATCCTCCTTCATTTACGCTGATTTCTTGAAATTAGCCAATTTTACCTACTTCATTCACCGTTTTATTTAAGCTTTGATCATAAGCCTGCAGCACTTTTTGATTGGCTTCAAAAGAACGATATACAGACAACATTTCCGTCATTGTCTGCGCTGCATCTACATTGGAGTTTTCAATATACCCTTGCTTGATTGTAAAAAATACGTCGTCCTCATCGTACGCATTCGTAAGTTCTGCATCGGCACTAAAAAGACCATCGCCTTCTTTTACAAGCTGCCCAGCAGGGTCATTGGAATAAGCAATGCCAATTTGAGCGACTTGTGCAGCATCTTGTAAAATAACGCCATTATCCGATACTGTAAACTGATCATTATCTAGTTGAATCCGCTCATCATTCTCATCTAACACATAATAGCCGCCGGACGTTGTTAAATACCCTTGACCGTCCAAGGTAAAGTTCCCATTGCGTGTGTACCGTACATCACCATTCCCATTTTGAACAGTAAAAAACAACGCACCCGCTACACCCGTCTCTTCATCAATGGGCATTTCGCCATGCACTAAGGCAAGATCTGTTTTCAAATCTGTTTGTTTAATATCACCTTGTTTAAATAGAGGATTCGTTTCTTGTATATATACGCCTGTATTCAAGCTGCCGACCTGTGCAAAAGAAGGCATTTTCTTTTCATTCCCATTTGGGATTGTTTCATCTGCGATTCGATTCAGCAGCATTTCTGGAAAAGAGCGTACGCTCGATTGATCAGCTTTATAGCCCGGGGTATTCGCATTCGCCATATTGTTTGTTAACATTTCTGTCCGTCTTTGCTGAGTTAGCATCCCTGAAGCTGCTGTATAAAATCCTCTTAGCATCCTTATCGCTCCTTCTCATATGTACCGTTCCATTTTTGACTGTATATGTACATTATCGGCTGTTTCTATCTATATTTGAAGTGAAAAATGCAGGAGAATATTGGCATGAAGTATCAAGGAACTCTCTTAAAGGCTATACAAAAAAGGATCTATTGCTCAACGGGCTCCTGTTTCATCCCCTACTTATCTGAACGTTAGATCCTTCTTTCACATCATTTAATTAAATTTACGTTTTGGCAACTTGTCCATATTATCAAGCATGACACCTGTTCCGACTGCCACACAATCCATTGGATTTTCCGCTACTAATACCGGTACTTTTAACTCTTCTGCAAGAAGTAAGTCAATACCGTGCAACAATGCACCGCCGCCTGTTAAAATAACACCACGATCGATAATATCCGCTGAAAGTTCTGGCGGTGTTCTTTCAAGCACACTTTTCGCCGCTTGAACAATGATCGATACTTGTTCGCGAAGAGCTTCTTCAATTTCCTCTGAATTCACCGTAATCGTTCTCGGTAGACCCGAAACCATATCACGCCCGCGAATTTCAATTTCTTCTTTACGTGAACCAGGGAAAACAGTCGCTACTTGAATTTTAATATTTTCTGCTGTGCGCTCCCCAATAAGCAGCTTATATTGACGTTTAACATAGTGTAAAATCTCATTGTCAAATTTATCCCCAGCCATTTTAATCGAAGAAGATGTAACAATATCCCCCATAGAAAGAACCGCGATGTCTGTCGTTCCACCACCGATATCAACGACCATGTTTCCGCTCGGTTGGAAAATATCCATTCCTGCTCCAATTGCAGCTACCTTTGGTTCCTCTTCTAAATACACCTTTTTACCGCCGCTTTTTTCTGCTGCTTCTTTAATCGCTTTTTGTTCAACGCTTGTAATATTTGTTGGACAACAGATTAAAATTCTTGGCTTGGAAAGGAAACCTTTCACATTCAATTTATTAATAAAATGTTTAAGCATCGCTTCTGTAACATCAAAATCTGCAATTACTCCATCTTTTAACGGACGAATAGCCATAATATTTCCAGGTGTACGTCCGACCATTTTTCTTGCTTCTTCACCGACAGCCAACACACGATTTGTATTTTTATCAATGGCCACAACAGACGGCTCATTTAAAACGATTCCTTTGCCTTTAACATGTATTAGAACATTTGCTGTTCCAAGATCAATCCCAATATCTCTAGCAAACATTTGTTTATATCCTCCTTGATTATCCTCACATGAAACCGAAACTATCCTAATTTTATATTTTATCATATTGTCTTATGACAAGTAAGAGTCAAAACAGAAATCCTGTCGAATTATGTCTCTTACAGTAAGAAATACATAGGCGACTCTTATCTTTTCACGACAAACTAAACATCAAAACGTACCGATTGTTTTCATGTCTAGTTAAAAATCACGACCTTTATAAGGTACCATATTCCTACCTAAAATACCTAAAAAAAACCACCTACAACATTTGTAAGTGGCTTCGGTTATTACTTCACAATTTCTTCCTCTCTCTCAGAGCGCTTATATTTGAGCTTGGTTGCTTCGCCTCCTCTAAGGTGACGAATGGATTTATGATAATCCAATATATCCTTCACTTCATTAGCCAATTCAGGATTGATTTCTGGAAGTCTTTCGGTTAAATCTTTGTGAACGGTACTTTTGGATACACCAAACTCTTTTGCAATGACACGCACTGTTTTCCTTGTTTCCACGATATACTTTCCTATCTTGATAGTTCTTTCTTTGATGTAATCGTGCACACCACTCGACCTCCCCAAGTTGGATGTGAGAAGTGTGAAATGAGATTCGTTTGTCGAATCTAATGGTGCTAACATTTTCCTTCAATTATAATAGACGAGTCCTCACCTCAAACACTCTCTTTGTACGGTTTCTAACAGTGTATTAGCTTGGGTAAGGATATATACCATAGGACAAGTGTTTTTTTCAAAAAATTGGCGATATTGGGCTTTTTAAATAAATAGCTGTTTATCTTCTATCGAAATTTTTAATTTATCGTCGAGTTTTTCATTTTGTCTATAGCAAAAGAAACCCGCCTGTGGACGGGTTTCCTGCACCAAATTGTTCAGTTGTCGCATCATAACATGGGTTGACGAATGCTTTTATTGTACTGGTTGTTCGTCTGCTTCGTTTGAATTGCTGTTCTCTTCTTGACTTGGCTCTTCTTTTGTATCTTCTTTTGGTTCTGCCTCTACTTCTTCATCATCTGAAGATACGGATTCTGTTTGAATAGAAGAAGCTTGCTTGCCTTCATAATCACTTGGATTTACTGCAACTTTATCTTTGCGGATTTCAAAGTGAACATGTGTACCTGCGTCTTCATTGATTTGACTTTTTCCTGCAGTAGCAATTGCTTGTCCTTGCTTCACTTGATCTCCAACCGCAACTTGAATGTCTGTAACAGCTTGATAACGTGTTACAACACCATCTTCATGCTCTACTTCAATGACATTTCCTAATAAAGCATCTTCTTGCACTTTTGTTACGACGCCACTTAAAGCAGCTACTACATCAAAGGCTTTTCCATCTTTTTGTGCGATATCAATTCCTTTGTTTGGCTCATAGCGGTTATCATAAGAAACCAATGCTTCTTCCTGTGCTTTTTCATCAGCATTCACATCATAGAATGGCTTCTTTACGACAGTACTCGCAACATCTTTCACTGGCATTTGAATCGATTCAAGACTGCTGTTTACTTCAACTGCAGGCTCATCGTAATTTTCACCTGATTGTGCTGAATCCTCTACCTTATCAGGACTAGCTGAGTTGTTGAAGCTATTTTGAACGATAAATACCAAGGCTAGGATAAGAGCTGCACTTGAAATGTAGATTGCTGGTAACGCCCAACGTTTTTTCAGAATACGTCGGAATTTGGAAGTAGATTTCTTTTCTTCCTCTCTCATAATTATCACCTCAGCAATCATTCTGAACAGATTGCTAAAATAATATACATATCCTGAAAAATATTTTTAGATTTATTTTGTGACAAAGGTATTCCTTTTATGCAAAGAAATTTGAAATGGTAAAATTATGACGACATTTGCTGAGATAATCTCGCTTGTTCATTCCACTCTGCTGTATTTCCTGTTAAAATGACTAATAGTATAGATAACAAAGGATGTTTTGTAGATGCAGAAAGCTTTTCGCGTTACGTTGACGCTATTACCGCTCCTTTATATGATTGCCATTTGGGTCATGTCGAGCATGCCGGATGATACGTTTATTGAGTTGCCTTCATCGGCAACAGATCGCTTCGTAAAAGAAGCACTTCACTTAGTGGCCTTTGCCATTTTGTATATGCTGTTTGTGGCCGCTTTTGCTGCCAACCACAAGCTAACAGCTAGTTTGAGCCTCCTGGCTGCGATTGCCGCTAGCCTGTATGGAATTGTTGATGAAATCCATCAATCATTTGTGCCAGCGCGTTCTGCTACACTGATTGATGTCGTTAAAGATATCATCGGAGTGCTTGCTGCTTATTTCCACGTTCAATATCACTATTTCAAGCGTAAGCGAGGCTTCTTAACAATTATTGAAAAATTAACCGACAAAAAATAAGAGCTGGAATCCCAGCTCTTATTTTTTTACTGTTAGCGTATTCACCCACTTGTTTGATGACTGAATCGTAATACCTTTATAATAATACTTTACGATGTCTTTATAGCTTTTTCCCTCCTGAGCCATGCCGTTCGCTCCATATTGGCTCATTCCTACTCCGTGGCCATACCCTTTTGTCGTAATGATAATTTGATTACCTTGACGTTCCCAGCTAAAATCAGAGGACATTAAATGTAGTTTTTCCCGAATTTGCTTCCCTGTTAATTCTTTTCCGTTAATTCTTACAACTCCTACTCTTTTCCCTGCTGTCCGTTCAACAACCGTTCCAACTTCTGTCCCACTCGGAACATTCACACCTAATTTTTGTTCAAAATCTGCCACTGTCATCGCGACTTTGTTATAAAATTTCGGAGACTCTGTATCCCAAGGGCTTGAAACACTTTTTAAATAAGGATAAGCAGCTTTCCAATATTCTTCAGAGTTTTCCGTATATCCGTTACTCGTGGAAAAAAAAGTAGCTGTAATAGGATCACCATCATATGTTAAAATCTGCCCCGCTGTCTCCTGCACAGCTCCCTTTATCTTTTGAAGGTTCTGTTTATACTGAGAGCCCCATAACTCTTTTAGCTCTTGATCGCTTTTATATACCTGGTGGTTTTCACCGTCACTTACATCTGCATTAGCTGGTAACCCTGTTCGGTCTCCTTGAATAAGCTGGTTGACAATATACGTTCTAGCTGTTAATGCTTGAGCTTTCAACGCTTCTTTTTCAAAGTGAACGGGCATTTCAGCTGCAACGACACCAATTAAATACGATTCAAGCGGTAGTTTTTGAACTTGCTTAGACGTTGTTCGAAGCACAGCTACTTCGACAGCCGGCTCTTTCATCTTCTCCTTACTTTGTTCATTCGTTGCCTTTTGTTCAATATTTTCCGTTAATTTCCCAAACGTTGTATCATTGGAAAACGGAAGCACAAGCATAGCTGGAAGGAGGATGATCACGACGATTACAACGACTACTAGCATGAACATCGGTTTAAGTGCTTTCAAAGTTCCTTGGCCTCCCTACACATTTTCTACTCTCCTCATAAATGTATGGAAGTGGACAAGCAAGTAGAACTAAAATAATCAATTGGCATGATTTTTCACGAATTTGGCGGGATTATCTCGAAAATTGGCGGGATTTTTTGCAAATTTAGCGGGATTATCAGAGGATTTGGCGGGATTCCTTATCGAAAAACAGAAAAAAGACTGCGATTCATCGCAGTCTCTCTATCTATTACGCATTAATATCCAAAGCAACCGTTTCCGTTGGCGTTACCTCTGTCACACGTTCGATTTCAGCTCCGAGTGCAGCTAACTTGCCATGGAAATTCACATAGCCTCGATCTAAATGCTTCAATTCTGTTACACGTGTAATGCCATCTGCAACAAGACCTGTTAAAATTAACGCTGCAGCCGCTCGTAAATCAGTTGCTGCTACTTCAGCACCTTGTAAATCAGATGGACCATTTGTAATAACAGAACGCCCTTCAATCTTGATGTTTGCATTCATTCTACGGAATTCTTCTACATGCATAAAACGGTTTTCGAACACTGTTTCTGTAATCATCCCTGTTCCTTCTGCACGAAGAAGCAAGGCCATCATTTGTGATTGCATATCTGTTGGAAAACCTGGATGCGGCATCGTTTTAATATCGACAGCTTTTAACTTTTCTGGCCCAATTACACGTAAGCCGTCCTCTTCTTCCGTAATCTCAACACCCATTTCTACCATCTTTGCAATCAAAGAAGTTAGATGTTCAGGAACGGCTCCTTTAACAAGTACGTTTCCACCTGTAATCGCAGCCGCTGTCATAAATGTACCTGCCTCAATACGATCAGGAATAATCGTATGCTCGGCACCATATAATTTCTTGACACCTTCAATTTTTATCGTTGCCGTTCCAGCTCCTTTGACCTTAGCTCCCATTTTATTCAAAAGGTTCGCTAAATCAACAATTTCCGGTTCCTTTGCAACGTTTTCTAAAATTGTTGTACCTTCAGCCAATGTAGCAGCCATCATAATATTTTCTGTAGCACCTACACTTGGAAAGTCAAGGTAAACTCTTGCACCTTTTAATCCGCCTTCTACTTCCGCATCAATGAAGCCGTTCCCGACCTTCACCTTTGCTCCCATTGCTTCAAAGCCTTTTAAATGCTGATCAATTGGACGTGAACCAATCGCACAGCCGCCAGGCAATGCTACACGAGCCCGGCCAGTTCTTGCAAGTAGTGAACCCATTACTAATACAGACGCGCGCATTTTACGTACATATTCAAATGGCGCTTCTTCTAAAAGCTCCTTTGATGCATCTACAGTTACTTGATTATTGTGAAAGGCAACCTCTGCATTCAAGTTGCGCAAAACTTCGTTAATTGTATATACATCGGAGAGCGTTGGAACATCATGAATGATACTTTTTCCATCGCTTGCTAATAAGGTTGCAGCGAGCACCGGCAAAACAGCGTTCTTAGCCCCTTCTACTTTAACTGTTCCGCTAAGCCGTTTTCCGCCGCGGACAATGATTTTTTCCAAAAGTATTCCCCTCCGCGTCCATTTTCTCTATATTAATATTCAAACGTAATGATGGGTGTGCCAATAACAAAACTTGTCCTTGCGCCCAATCCATCTGTCCGTAAACCAAGTTGCATATTGATTTTAGTATTCTTTAAACTTTGTGTAAATAAGGTAGAATGAGCAGAAGTAGAAACAAAGTTCTCATCCTCTACACCCTCTATTTCGCTTGCATTAAATCTTTGTAACAATTTTTCCATTTGTGCAGGTAAAGCCGAATTCATATTATCACTGATATACCCTTCCATACAAGCAAAAACTGAAGGAGTATCCATAAATATGCCATTCATCCTGTGTTCAAGGGTTGTAATTAAGAAATGGGGATATCCTTTGTCCCATTTGTACCCCTTTACTTCATATATGATATAGGTAACGATGTTCGCATGTTCCTTTGTTGTAACCATTCTGATTGATTCTGTCAGATGAGATCCGTGGCTGAATGTTGCTTCTGCCTTCCAAGCATCACCCTCATCGAAAAAGCTCCATTGAAAGTCCGGATACTTTTGTTTTAAAGTATGCACTTTTCTCTCAAACTCTTCTTTTGTAGCAATCTCGTTATTTACTTCTCTCGCAAATACAGACCACTCTTCTATGCTTACATTCTCTTCTTTTTCTAGATGTTCAGCGATTGTAACAATATCTAATTGATCCTTCGCCACAGTTGTACTGTTCCCCCACACCATCACCAACAGGCTGCTAAATAATATGTATGTTAACATTTTATTGTTCCATTTATACATGTTAAATCCCCTCCCTCCTATCATTCTTGCCAGTGGAAGGGAGTTCATACTCCATTTTTTTCGCCAATTGATGACATGCTCGTTAAGTAACTAGAAATAGATAGTTATACACAGTACATGTTGCTTACTGATTGAATATATATGGCAGCTGTTTCGCAAAAACTAGGTAATCAAGGAAGAAATTACTCACAACTGATCCAATCGCAATCGTTAATAAAATATATAATACTCTCGCTTGTAAGACCGCGTTCGATCGTAAAAGCTTCTGAAAGTTTAACGCTTGCAAAGCCCACCAAGTTACTGCAATAAAACATAGATGTACAATCATACTGAGTAAGGCTTGTTGGCCAATTGCTGAAAACATATAAACCCTCCTATATACATACAATGTTCATTCTATCACAAAACACCCTTTAATTTGGAATTAATCATCTCAATTACGCAAAAATATTTTTCGACAGGATAAAAAGGCTTGCCTTCTACACGTGCAAGCCCCTTCTTCTATATCATTCGATTACTCCATGGAGATAAAGTCCGTAAAGTCACCAAAATGTTGATGAAGAAAATCTAATGCCATATTTGGAGCAAGTCCAAAAATCATTGTACCCACTACACAAACAAGAAGTACAATCATCAAGCTAACAGGGAACCGCACCGCTTCTTTTGTTGCAGCTGGGCGAAAAAAGATTTGAACGAGTAAACTAAAATAATACACATAGGAAAGAATCGTCGTCGCTAATAGAATGCTAGCTAGAATATAATCCGTTGGCGTACTTCCTAACAGCGCCCCTAGAAAAATATGAAACTTTCCAATAAACCCTGCCGTTCCTGGAATGCCTGCTAATGAAAGAAGAAAAATGGTCATAGCGACCGCTGCTGCGGGAGACCGTTTCGCTAATCCTGCAAAAATAAGCCTTTGTTCCGAACCATTTGCATCTGCTAACCATTGAAACACAGCAAAGGCTCCGATATTCATCAATAAATAGGCAAGAAAGTAAAACCAAACCGTATCTAATAAAAAGTAGCCGCCCCCTAATGTGGCTACTGCTACTAACAAGTAGCCTGCATGAGCGATGCCTGAATAAGCCAGTAATCTCTTCACATTTTGCTGCCTTAACGCTAATACATTCCCAATAATCATCGTCGCCCCAGCTAAAACGGCAATAAACACGCGATTTTGCTCTAAAAACGTCACCGTTCCGAGCGTGTCACCCGATGCTGTAAGGAAGAGCGATAATAACAAGCGTAACAAAATGACAAAGCCCGCTATTTTAGAAATCACACTTAAAAATGCTGTTACTGGCGTAGGGGCGCCTTCATACACATCTGGTGCCCACATATGAAACGGTGCTGTTGCCAGCTTAAAGGACAACCCGACAAGAACCATAAAGAAAGCTAGACCGAGTAAATAGAGCACTTGGCTATCACTTACTCTCGCCATCGTTTCACTCATCTCTCCTAAATTCGTCGAACCGGTTAATCCATATAAATAACTCATGCCAAACAATGTAATCGCTGTTGAAATGCCGCCCATCACTACATATTTTAATGCCGCTTCATTAGACTTCAGATTTTTCTTCTTCATCCCTGCCAATATATAAGAAGAAATAGACAGCAACTCTAACCCAACAACTAACGTAATTAAGTCACCGCTCGATGTCATCATCATAGCACCAAGTAAAGCAGCTAAAAATAAATAATAAAACTCTCCTTGATAGTCTCGTAAACCATCATTAGCTGAATGACTTGCCGCCAATACAATCACAAGACCTGCTCCTATTAATAAAAGAAGCTTACTGGCCTTTGCAAAAGAATCCAGACGAAATGTATCTGCTAAAATACTCGTTTCTGCTAACGGCAGCAAACTGATAAGTGATACGAAAGCAAGCGCAATGCCTATTAGCGCAAACCAAGCGAGCGGCCTCCGGTTGAATCGCTTCGGTGCAAATAAGTCAAATAAGGATAAAAGAATCGCTGTCCCAAGGATTATAAATTCTGGCATCATGGCGCCCCATTCATATGAGAGCACGGTTTTCATATCCATTTCATCATCCTCCGATCCTTAACAGCCATGTCGTAATATCCTCTTGCACTAGTTGACCAAGCCACATCGGATAAACCCCAATCGCTACAATAACCGTAAACAAAATGATAATGGGCACATACTCGATGCCCTGCACATCCCTCCAAGTCACGGAGTATGTCTTTTTTCCAAACGTTATTTTTAAAACCGCTCTCAGCGTATAAGCTGCTGTTAAAATAAGCCCGATTACAGCGATGATGGCTAACAGCATTTGTTCTTTAAAGAGCCCCAAAAAGGCCATAAATTCACTAATAAATCCTGACATCCCAGGTAAACCAAGCGCCGCTAGCCCTGCCGTCAGAAGCACACCTGAGAAAATAGGCATATGTGCAGCCAAGCCTCCCAGTTCATTCAATTCTGTTGTTCCTGTCCGCTCATATAATAGCGCAATTAAGAAAAACAGAAGCGCGGCAATCGCACCATGAGAGACGACTTGAAAAACAGCACCTTGAAGACCTGCGTCATTAAGCGTTCCAAACCCGAATAAAACAATGCCCATATGTGATACGGAGGAATACGCCCAAACAAGCTTTAAATCCGTTTGAATGAGCGCCAAAAACGCTCCATATAAAAAGCTGATAACCCCGACAATCATAAACAGCAGCGCGAGCTTTTCCACCTGTTCTGGAAAGATTCCAAGGCCAAAACGAATCATGCCGTAAGCCCCAATTTTCAACAGTACGCCTGCATGAAGCATGACAACAGGCGGCGCTGCTTCACGATGTACACGAACCATCCAACTATGAAACGGAAAGACCGGCAATTTAATTGCAAAAGCGATAAAGAGCAGGATACAAAGCACGTCCGTCAAGAAAGGAGAGATCGGTGCTAATAGCGCTACATCACCCACATTTAAAATATGCGTTAACGCATCAATATTCGTTGTTCCTACTCGAACAAATAACGTTGCAATTACAAATAACAATAAGACAGAGCCAATGCCGTTATAGACGAGAAAATGATAGGCCGCCTTCTCCTTATTTAGATACCCCCATCTTCCGATTAAGAAGAAAAGAGAAACAAATGTCACTTCAAAGAAGAGGAAGAATAAAAGTAAATTATCTGCCATAAACACACCTAACATCCCGATTTCGAGCAGCAAGAACAACAAAAAGTAGCCTTTCCATTCTGTTTTAATATAAAAGGAAGCCAGTGCTGCAAGCATCGACAAAACCGTTGTTAATAGGATAAACACCAGGCTAAATCCATCAAGGCTTAATTCAAAATCAACTGTATACAAGGTGTCATCATACATCGCTAAATTACCAAACTGAATCCACTTCCATTTAATCTGATAAGAAGATAGTGAAACACCCGTCAGCCATTGTTGATAAAGAAATAATGAGATCAACAGCGGCATTAATGTACCAATCCACCCAAATTGCTTTAGTGTTTTTTCCTCTGTTTTTGGCATCAACCAAATCATAATCATCCCGATGACTGGTGAGAATACTAATAAGGGAAGCAAATAGTCATTCATCGCAAGTACCCCCCTGCAACCAAATATACGACCACTAAGACAGCTAAGCTAAGAAAGGCAATTGCGCCATACTGCTGTACTTGTCCCGATTGCAGCTTTGTTGCCTTCTTCGCAAAAATACGAGTAATCCGGATCACAACCAATAGAAAACCATCTATTACATATCGTTCTATATAAAAAAAACTACGGCTAATGGCTTTTGTTGATACAATTATGGTTCGTTCATACAATTCATCGATATAATATTTATTGACAACTATTCGATAGGCAATCGACTTACCTCCTGTAAGCAAGCTGCCTCTTCGGTGCAGCATATAAGCAATCCCTATACCGATTCCCGAAACAATGGTCGCAATAAGCATGAGCCAAAGCGAGGATTCATGATGACTGTTTGCATTTGTCAGCCAATCTCCAAGAAATGTGCCGAACCACGGTGTTTGAACATAGCCAATGCCAATCGAAAAAACGGCGAGAATGGTCATTGGCAGCCACATGATCATAGGTGATTCCTTCACAGCATGGAGGGGTGTCCTCTCTTCCCCGCCAAAGATGGAAAAAAATAAACGAAACATATAAAAGGCTGTTAAAAGCGAAGTAAGGAGCGCCAGCGTAAATAAGAAATAATTCCCGTTCTCCCAAACAGAAAGAAGAATTTCCTCTTTACTAAAAAACCCTGATAATAGCGGGACTCCTGAAATGGCCAACGTCCCGATTAAGAATAAAGGTCCTGTCCATCGCAACTTCTTCCAAAGCCCGCCCATTTTCTCGATATTTTGTGTATGCACAGCATGAATGACACTTCCAGCTGCAAGAAAAAGGAGGGCTTTAAAAAAAGCATGTGTTACTAAATGAAAGACCGCCGCAACATACCCTGCCGTACCAAGTGCAAGAAACATAAACCCAAGCTGACTCATCGTTGAATAAGCAAGAATCCGCTTCACATCTGTTTGGAAAACCGCGATGCTTGCGGCAAACAAAGCGGTCAGACCACCTGTCACCGCTACGACTAAGAGGGCTATTTCACTGGCTTGAAATAAAGGATACATGGCAGCGACTAAATACACACCCGCTGCAACCATTGTTGCTGCATGAATAAGGGCAGATACAGGAGTGGGCCCTTCCATCGCATCCGGAAGCCAGGTGTGTAAAGGAAATTGTCCAGACTTACCGACCGCACCGACAAAGATCATAATCGCAATAAACGTGAGTAATGATTGCGATATGTCTCCCGCTTTCACCGCTTGAAAAATAGCGCTATATTCAAAGCTGCGTGTTTGCCAGAATAAAAGAATCATCCCAATGAGGAGGCCCATATCCCCAATTCTTGTCATAATAAAGGCCTTTTTCGCCGCTCGTTTGGCTTCTTGTTTATGAAAATAAAAGCCGATTAACAAGAACGAGCCTAAACCAACAAGCTCCCAAAAAACATATAATTGAAGCAAATTAGGAGACATAACAAGAGCTAGCATCGCAAACGTGAAAAGCCCTAAGTAAGCATAAAAAGTGGAGATTCGTTTTTCTCCGTTCATATACCCTTTTGAATACATATGAACGAGAAAACTAATAAACGAAACAAGTACGAGCATGAGAACATTCAATGGGTTCAGTTCAAAACCAACTGTAATCTGCGTATCTCCAACTGTCAGCCAATTGAACGTTTGTTTATAGCTTGAATCGTGTAAACTCTTAGTGAAAACAACAGCTGCACATATAAAGGACACAAACGTAAGTAGACTGCCAACCTCTGCACTTCGCGAGCCCAAACGCTTGCCAAATAGAAGCAATAGGAAAAATGAGGCGAGCGGAAAAAGCGGTATCAGCCAAGCATTGTCGACCATGACTATCCAACTCCTTTTTCAACAGGCTTGTTTGACACGGATACGATTAATGCTTCATCGTATTCATTTCGTCGATATGAACCGTTTTACGATTACGATACAATGCCATTAAAATCGCTAGGCCCACCGCTGCCTCTGCTGCTGCAATGGTCATCGTAAATAAAGAAAAGACTTGCCCTGTAATGGCTGGCGTCATTCCAAATTTACTAAAAGCAACGAGATTAATATTAACGGCATTTAACATCAGCTCAATCGAAATGAGTACAATAACCGTATTTCTCTTCGTTAAGGCACCGTATAACCCAATACAAAATAAAATAAGCGCTAAAACAAGATACGCAGACAACGGGACTGATGTCATCACTTATGCCCCCTCATCATCTTTTTTGGCTAATACAATCGCTCCTACTAAAGCAACGAGCAGCAACACCGACATCAGCTCAAATGGAATCATAAACTTTGAAAATAACGCAATCCCAATCTGCTCTGTATTTGCTTCATGTAACGTTGTCGGTTGAACAGGGATATCTAAGTTATAAATCCCGATATACACAGCAAAGGCAAAGCCGAGAATCCCAAGCAGCAAAAGAATTTTACGCCACCCGTTTCCCTTTTCTTCCTCCTGCTTTTGATTGTTTGTGAGCATAATCCCAAACAGCATCACAATCGTAATCGCTCCTGAATACAGTAAAATTTGAACAACGGCCACAAACTCAGCTGATAACAACAAGTAAATCCCCGCAATACTGACAAAAGTAAACACAAGCGCAAGGACCATATGAACGACTTTCGTTAGCTGAATCAGTAAAATGCCTCCTAAAACAGCAACAAAGGCTAACCCCAGAAAAGCGAGCATTTCACCGGAAACACTCATACTTTATTCTCCTTTCGAACATGCTGGTCATTTTCATCAAGCCATTGTAAGTCTTTAAATAGTTCATCCCGGCTATATTCCGCTAACTCAAATTTATTTGTCATCACAATCGCTTCAGTTGGACAGACCTCTGTGCAAAGATCACATAAAATGCAAATTTCAAAGTTAATATCATAGGTGGAAATCACTTTTCCCTTCTTCGTAGGATCTGGATTTTTCACACCTGTTAATTGAATGCAATCCGTTGGACAAATGTTTACACACATATTGCAGACGATGCATTTGTCTGGATAAAACTTTTGGATGCCACGAAACCGATCAGGAAGCGGCAATGGTTCATCAGGATATGAATAGGTCACTTTTTTCCGCGATAAGTTTTTTAATGTATACGCTAATCCTTTTGCTAATCCGAACATGAGCGGGACCTCCCTTCACTTTTTTAAAATAACTCTTTCAAAAGAGCCGTTAAGAAGATATTCGCTAAAGCAATCGGTAATAATACCTTCCAAGCGAATTCCATAAGCTGGTCTGCACGTAGACGCGGAAAAGAAACTCGAATCCAAATGAGGACATAAATAACAACGCTAAATTTTAGCGCAAATGAAACAGCGCCTGGAATAAAGTCTAAAAACGGAAGTGAATGCCACCCGCCTAAAAAGAGCAGCGTTGTTAAAGTTGCCATCGCAAACATATACACATATTCCGCTAGCATAAAAAATGCCCAGCGGAAACCGGAATATTCTACATGAAATCCTGCCACAAGTTCTGACTCTGCTTCTGGAAGATCAAATGGGACACGATTTAATTCAGCAATCGCTGCGATAAAGAACACAATAAATCCGACTGGTTGTAAAAAGATAAACCAAATATCTTCCTGAGCCGCTACGATTTCTCTTAAATTCAAACTGCCTGCTAACAGCACCACGCCTACAAGCGACATTACAAGAGGAATTTCATAAGAAATCATTTGAGCAGCCGCACGCATTCCGCCCATTAATGAATACTTATTGTTAGAAGCCCATCCTGCTGTTACAACCCCGATGGTCGTAATCCCTGAAATCGCTATATAATAAAGAAGACCTACACCGATATCTGCAAACTGAAATTGATTCGTAAACGGGAGCGTCGCCAGCACCATAAAAGCAGGAGCAAAGGCAAGGACAGGAGCTAATATATAAAGCGGCCGGTCGGCTTTCTTCGGAATCGTATCTTCCTTTAACAGCAGCTTTAGCACATCGGATACTGTCTGCAAAAGCCCCCAGCTTCCCCCAACCTGATTAGGTCCAATCCGCATCTGCATAAACCCCATAATCTTCCGCTCCGATAAAATCGCAAACGTGACAAACCCTAGTACAACAAACAAAAAGAGGACCGCTAAACCGAAGAAGATGCCAAGATTCGTCCAGCTTGGAGCTGATTGCAGCAACTCTTGCATCATTATCCATCGACCTCCCCGAGCACAATATCAATCGCGCCTAAAATAGCAATTAAATTCGCCATATTTTCTCCTTCCAGCAACTTCGAGAGAATTTGCAAATTATAAAAGGAAGGGCGACGAAATTTAAGCCGATAGGGCTCCTTTTTCCCATCGCTCGCAATATAACAGCCAATTTCACCACGCGGCGATTCAATTCTGATAAAGGCTTCTCCCTTTGGTGGTTTAATGATTTTCGGAACTTTAGCTAAAATAGGACCGTCACTCGGAAATTGAGCAACCGCTTGCTCTAGGATTTTCAGTGATTCTTCTATTTCTTCCATGCGACACTCATAGCGTGACCACGCATCACCCGCTTCACGTGTAGGAACCTCAAAGGAAAAGCGATCATAAATCGAATACGGTTCATCTTTACGTAAGTCCCTTTTCACTCCTGTACACCGTAAGTTAGCACCGCTTAAAGAATAAGCAATTGCCTCTTCTCGCGTATACGTACCGACTCCTTTCACTCGATTTAGAAAAATTTCATTGCCAGTTACAAGTTGATGATACCCTTGAAGCTGCTCTCTCATATATGGAATAAACTCCTCAACTTTCTCGATCCACCCGTCCGGTGCATCCCATTTCACCCCGCCGACGCGCATATAGTTGAAGGTAAGTCTGGCACCGCATAGTTCATTTAATAGATTAATAATCATTTCTCGTTCACGGAATGCGTATAAAAAAGGACTTGTTGCCCCTAAATCTAATAAATACGTTCCCCACCATACAAGATGACTGGCGATTCGCCCAAGTTCCATGGTGATGACTCGTAAGTATTCGGCACGGTCTGGCACTGTAATGCTCGCCATCGTTTCCACTGCATGACACAGTACATAATTATTAGTCATGGCTGCTAAATAATCCATACGATCGGTATAAGGAATAATTTGCGTATATTGTAAATTCTCTGCGAGTTTTTCCGTACCGCGATGAAGATAACCAATGACAGGTGTTGCTTCTTTAATGATTTCTCCTTCAATTTTAATCACAAGTCGAAACACGCCATGCGTACTAGGGTGCTGCGGACCTACATTCAGAAGCATTTCCTCTGTACGTAACATGCGACTACACCTCCTCATCATGCGGCTTGTAATCTTTTCGAAGCGGGTACCCAATCCAGTCTTCACCAAGGAGAATTCGTTTTAAATTCGGATGCCCGCTAAATTGAATTCCGAGTAAATCGTATGTCTCACATTCTGGCCAATCAGCTCCTTTCCATAATGGAACTAACGATGAAATGATTGGATTGTCTCGATCAAGCTTTACCTTTAAAACGACAGACTGTCCATTCTGTAAAGAGCATAAATAAACATACACTTCCATATGTGTTTCGAAATCCGTTCCATGTAGTTCAGCTAGAAAGTCAAAGTGTAAGTGCTGTTTCAACACTTGTGCGATATCCATATAGGTGTGTGGTTTGGCTAAAATGGTTGGCACGTCTTTTGATAATCTATTAATATAGTATTCTTCAAATGAATCTGCACCTACCTGTCTTTCAATCACCTGTATATAGTGTTGAAGAAACGGCTCATTCGGTGATGGTTCAACACTTGCTTCTTCTTCTTTTGTCTCAGTTGAAGCGGCTTTTGCTTTAGCCTTTGCAGCAGCGGCAGCCTTCGCTTTGGCGGCGGCAGCGGCTTTCTTCTTAGCCAGTTCTAAATCCTGCCCGCTTTCTGATGCTTGCCTTTCTTTCTCTTGCCTTCTTTTGATAGCTGCTGCTTTCGCTTTTTCTGCAGCTTCTTTTTTTAATCGGGTTAGTTCGTTCTCATCCATTTACATCACTCGCTTCCCCGTTTTGGCTTCATAGCGAATCTTTTCTTTTAGCTTATGGATACCATAAATGAGTGCTGCTGGATTCGGTGGGCAACCTGGAATGTACACATCCACCGGAACAATTTGATCGACGCCTTTGACGACGGAGTAGGAATATACATAAGGTCCGCCAGCTGTTGCACAGGAGCCCATCGCAATGACCCATTTCGGCTCAGGCATTTGATCATACAACCTTCTTAAAATGGGAGCCATTTTTTTCGTTACCGTCCCTGACACAATCATGACATCTGATTGACGAGGCGAGGTACGAAAGAAAGAACCGAAGCGATCCAGATCATAGTGCGATGAACCAACACCCATCATTTCAATAGCACAGCACGCTAACCCAAACGTCATCGGCCACAAGGAGTTGCTTCTTGCCCAGCCTTTAAGCTGTTCAAGCGTAGATAAAAAAACACTTTGGCGAAGCTCATGTAATTCAGCATCCGTAACACCTGGCACATTCATTTCCATGTCAACACCCTCTTCTTCCAAGCATAGAGTAGTCCAATGAGCAGCATCATCACAAAAATGAGCATTTCTACTAAAGCAAAGATTCCTAATTTTTCATAGGCAACGGCCCATGGATAAAGAAAAACTGTTTCTACATCAAAAATGACAAATAGTAAGCCAAATAAATAATACCGTACATGAAACTGAACCCAAGAATCATGAAATGGTTCGACTCCACTTTCATAAGTTGTATATTTTGCTTCAGTCGGTTTATGTGGTCGAAGCAGCTTACCAAGAAAAAGAGCGATTACGGGTAATAAAATCCCAAGGCAAAGGAAAACAAACACCATCACATAATTATTTTGATAAAGATACCATTGAGAATCCATGTTGGGCTCCTTTTTAAAAAAAGTATCGGCTTGTCTATTTTGCTATGGTTCATTATTATGCACAAGAAAGAGGGGATATGAGTAAAAGACTTGAGGAAATAGGGATGTAAGCGTATACATTCAATTGGAGAACTAAATGGACAGTATTCGACAGAAATTGATGAGATTCCTAACCTATAAAAGAACACATTCACATAATATAGGGGAAAAATAAAAAGCACCTAACCCTCTTATAAAAGAAAGCTAGGTACTTTGGTAGTTGTTATTTCATTTCAGAAATCTGGATTCGATTAATTGCGCGTTTTAAAGCTAATTCAGCTCTTTCCACATCAATCGCTCCTTGATTGTCTGCTAATCTTTTTTCAGCCCGTGCTTTAGCAGCTTGTGCGCGGGCAACGTCGATAGTTTCAGCTCTTTCAGCAGATTGAGCTAAAATGGTTACGACATCTGGACGAACTTCTAAGAAGCCACCGTTAACGGCAACATACTCAGTGCCATTCTCCTTTTTTAGACGTACAGCTGCGATATCAAGAGGCGCGACCATCGGAACGTGGCCAGCCATGACTCCAAGCTCGCCGCTTTTTGCCTTTGTACTTACCATTTCAACTTCTGCATCATATACTGGGCCATCGGGAGTTACTACACTGACTTTAATTGTCTTCATTTCATTCCCTCCTTGGTCCCTTTAATTAAGCCATTTTTTTAGCTTGTTCAACAACTTCTTCGATTCTTCCTACTAAGCGGAAAGCATCTTCTGGAAGGTCATCATACTTACCTTCAAGGATTTCTTTGAATCCTTTAACTGTTTCTTTAACAGGTACGTATGAACCTTTTTGTCCAGTGAACTGCTCAGCCACGTGGAAGTTTTGCGATAAGAAGAATTGAATTCTACGAGCACGAGCAACTGTTAGTTTGTCTTCCTCGCTTAATTCATCCATACCTAAGATCGCAATGATATCTTGAAGTTCTCTATATTTTTGTAGAGTAGATTGAACTCGACGAGCAACTTCATAGTGCTCAGCACCTACAACTTCAGGGCTAAGAGCGCGAGAAGAAGATGCTAATGGATCAACCGCAGGGTAAATACCCATCTCAGATAATTTACGTTCAAGGTTTGTTGTCGCATCCAAGTGAGCAAAAGTAGTCGCTGGAGCTGGATCCGTATAGTCATCGGCTGGTACATAAATCGCTTGGATTGATGTAACAGAACCAACGCTAGTAGATGTAATACGTTCTTGTAATTGACCCATTTCAGTAGCAAGTGTTGGTTGGTAACCTACCGCAGAAGGCATACGACCTAAAAGGGCTGAAACCTCAGAACCTGCTTGTGTGAAACGGAAGATGTTATCGATAAAGAAAAGAACGTCTTGTCCTTGTTCATCACGGAAATATTCAGCCATTGTTAGACCAGATAAAGCAACACGCATACGTGCACCAGGCGGCTCATTCATTTGACCGAATACCATCGCTGTTTTCTTAATAACGCCAGAATCGCTCATCTCGTGGAAAAGGTCATTTCCTTCACGAGTACGCTCACCAACACCGGCGAATACAGAGATACCGCCGTGTTCTTGTGCGATATTGTTGATTAATTCTTGGATTAGTACGGTTTTACCTACACCGGCACCACCGAATAGACCGATTTTACCACCTTTGATATATGGAGCAAGAAGGTCTACTACTTTAATACCTGTTTCAAGAATTTCAACTTGTGTTGTTAATTTATCAAATGCTGGAGCTTGTCTGTGAATTGGATCACGACGAGCATCAGCAGGGATTGCTTCTGCAAGGTCAATTTCTTCTCCAAGTACGTTGAATACACGTCCTAGAGTCACTTCACCTACAGGTACAGAAATTGGGGCTCCTGTATCTACAACTTCTTGACCGCGAGTTAGACCGTCAGTAGAAGCCATTGCGACTGTACGCACAGTATTATCACCTAGTTGAAGGGCTACTTCAAGAGTTAAACCTTCGCCAGACGCTGTTTTTTCGATTCTTAAAGCGTTATAGATCTTAGGAAGTTGACCATCTTCAAATTTAACGTCAACAACTGGACCCATAATTTGGGTAACGCGTCCTAAATTCATCGTTTTCCCTCCTATCGTTACTGTGACGACTATTCAAGATTATGGAACGAGCAGCAAATCGTCGGAAGCTACCCGTCCCTTCTAAATGTTCTATTCTAAAGCAGCGGCTCCGCCAACAATTTCCGTAATTTCTTGCGTAATTGCTGCTTGACGAGCACGGTTATATTGCAAGTCTAATGCTGAGATTAACTCTTTCGCATTATCAGTTGCATTTTTCATAGCTGTCATACGTGCAGAGTGCTCACTTGCTTTACCATCTAACAACGCACCATAAATTAAGCTTTCCGCGTATTGAGGCAGTAATACTTTAAGAATTGCTTCCTCATCCGGTTCAAACTCATAAGAAGTCAATTTGCCGCCAGAAGAATTAATGTCAGATAACGGAAGAACTTTCTTCTCCGTTACATCCTGTTGGATTGGGCTGACATAATGGTTGTAATACATGTACAGCTCATCACACAGTTCATTTAAGTATAAATTCACTGTTGATTTCGTTAAAGAGTTGATATCAGCAAAACTTGGCTGATCCGGTACTCCCGTTACTTCAAGCTCTACATTGATACCACGGTTGACGAAGAAATCGCGACCCATTCTTCCAATTGCGATAATGACATACTCATTACTCGATGTATGACGTTCTTGAATGGTTTTATACACATGACGTAGCACACTACTGTTGTATGCCCCTGCCAATCCACGGTCCGATGTAATAACAAGGTAACCAGTTTTCTTTACAGGACGGGATACTAACATTGGGTGCGACGAATTATTACTACCGCTTGCGATACTAGCTACTACTTCTTGAATTTTCTCCATGTATGGTACAAATGCTTTTGCATTTGCTTCAGCACGGTTCATTTTCGAAGCAGATACCATTTGCATCGCCTTCGTAATTTGACTTGTCTTTTTAGTCGAATTAATTCGAGTCTTTATATCGCGCAAAGAGGCCATTGATTCTCACCACCCTTTTCAATTATTTAAAGTTCATTATTCAGAGATTACGAATGATTTTTTGAATTCGTTAATCGCAGCTACGATATCAGCATCTTCAGGAAGACCTTTTGTCGTGCGAATATGATCTAATAATTCAGGATGATTTTTATCCAAGAATACATAGTACTCTTCTTCAAAGCGACGAATGTCTGCTACTGGAATATCATCTAAGTGACCTTTTGTTAAAGCGAAAAGAATCATAACTTGCTTCTCTACTTTAATTGGCTTGTTCAAGTCTTGTTTCAGAACCTCAACTGTACGAACACCGCGATCTAGTTTCGCTTTTGTCGCTTTATCAAGATCTGAACCGAATTGAGCGAATGCTTCCAACTCACGGAAAGCAGCCAAGTCAAGACGTAATGTACCAGCAACTTTTTTCATTGCTTTGATTTGAGCTGAACCACCAACACGTGATACAGAAAGACCAGCGTTAATCGCAGGACGTACACCTGAGAAGAACAAATCAGATTGTAAGAAGATTTGTCCATCTGTGATGGAGATTACGTTTGTTGGAATGTAAGCAGAGATATCGCCTGCTTGTGTTTCAACAAATGGAAGAGCTGTGATTGAACCAGCACCTAATGTATCGTTCAATTTCGCAGCACGCTCAAGTAGGCGTGAGTGCAAGTAGAATACATCCCCTGGGAATGCTTCACGACCTGGAGGACGACGAAGTAGTAGGGAAAGTTCACGGTATGCAGATGCTTGTTTAGAAAGATCATCATATACGATTAAAACGTGCTTACCGCTGAACATGAATTCCTCAGCCATTGATACACCAGCATAAGGAGCTAAGTATAACATTGGAGATGGTTGTGATGCAGATGCAGATACAACGATTGTGTAATCTAATGCACCATTTTTACGTAAAGTTTCAACTGTTCCACGAACTGTTGATTCTTTTTGACCAATAGCAACATAGATACAGATCATATCTTGGTCTGCTTGGTTAAGGATTGTATCGATTGCGACAGATGTTTTACCTGTTTGACGGTCCCCGATGATTAACTCACGTTGTCCGCGTCCGATTGGTACAAGAGCATCGATCGCTTTAATTCCTGTTTGTAGTGGCTCATGAACAGATTTACGATCCATAACACCTGTTGCAAGGCTCTCAATTGGACGAGTTTTTGTTGTATTAATTGGGCCAAGACCATCTAATGGTTGTCCAAGTGGGTTTACAACACGACCAATTAATTCTTCCCCAACTGGTACTTCCATGATTTTACCTGTACGACGTACTTCGCTGCCCTCTTGAATGTCTCTGAATGGTCCAAGAATAACGATACCTACGTTATTTTCCTCAAGGTTTTGCGCTAGACCCATTGTACCATTTGAAAATTCAAGAAGCTCTCCCGCCATCGCATTATCTAAACCGTGAACACGTGCGATACCGTCACCAACAGAGATTACCGTACCAACATCGCTCACTTTAATTTCAGATTGATAATTTTCAATCTGTTTTTTAATCAGTGCACTGATTTCTTCAGCTTTGATGCTCATGAATTTCACCCCTATCTTGTGAATACTAACCTAATAGTTGTTTGCTTAAACGATCAAGCTTTCCGCTCACTGAACCGTCATAAATACGGTTGCCAATTTGCAGCTTGATTCCGCCTAACAGATTGCTATCTGTAATGTTCGTAATACGTAAAGTTTTCTTACCGATTTTCTTTGCGAATGAAGTTGAAACCGCTTCTGTTTCTGCTTCAGTTAGTGGGCGTACTGTATATACAGTTGCATCCGCTACTGATTTTTCTTCATTTGCTAATTCAACAAACTCATCTGCCATTGGCGCAATCATATCAGAACGATGACGCTCAACCATTAGCTTTAATGTGTTTTGAACATATGTTGACAGACTAGAAAAAGCACTAGAGATAATGTCTCTTTTTGCATCACTTGTTAATTTTGGATGCGTTAAAAAGCCTAATAAGTCCGTATCATTTGAGAATACTTCTTTAACGGTGCGAAGCTCTTCTTCAATTTGGTCAAGAAGATTTTGCTCTTTCGCAATTTGGAAAAGAGCTACAGCATAACGTTTGGCTACTGCTAAATCGCTCATCGCTCTTCTCCTACCTCTTGAATGTATTCATTAATTAATTTCTCTTGATCCGCTACTGAAAGTTCTTTTTCAATCACTTTCGACGCAATCATAACAGATAAGGATGCCACTTGCTCACGTAACGCTGCAACTGCTTTTTCCTTCTCTTGTACGATTTCACGTTTTGCTGATTCTTTCACACGCTCAGCTTCTGCACGAGCTTGATTAATAATATCTTCGCGTTGTGCCTCGCCTTGTTTCTTCGCGTTTTCGATCAGTTGAGTTGCTTCCGTGCGTGATTGCTTCACGATTTCACGTTGCTCTTCTAAATATTGAAGCGCTTCTTTTCTGCTAGCTTCTGCTGCTTCGATTTCATTAGCAACATGCTGTTCACGTTCTTTCATGATGCCCATTAAAGGACCCCACGCAAACTTTTTAAGCAAAGCTAACAAAACAATAAACACGACAAGCTGATAAATGATATCTCCACCATTAAAGTGCGCTGCTGCTGCACCAAGTACAAAATTGCTTGTTAACACGCTCGATTCACTCCCTTCATGAGATTCACTATTGAAGCTTTAAGTTTCTATTTCACAATAACATTCTAGAAAAGTTTCAAGTTAACATAAAGCAATGGCGAAGGTTCTCCTGGAATGCTCTTCGCCATTATTAAACTTCTTAAAATTATCTTATTGACCCATAACGATGAATGCGATAACTACCGCGATGATTGGAAGGGCCTCAACTAACGCAACCCCAACGAACATTGTAGTTTGAAGCATACCACGAGCTTCTGGCTGACGAGCCATCCCTTCGATTGTACGACCAACGATAAGACCGTTACCAATACCAGCACCTAATGCACCTAAACCAACTGCGATTGCAGCAGCGATAAGACCTAAAGAACCTGTCATGATAAATTTCCTCCTTGAAAATGTTTATTAGTTTTTAAATAGAATGTTCAAATATTGAACAAAGTTTATAATTAATGGTCGTCACTTACTTTATGAGAAAGATAAACCATCGTTAACATAGTGAAGATAAACGCTTGAATGGAACCGACAAAGACACTGAATCCTTGCCAAGCTAACATTGGTAAAACAGCACCAAGTGCACCAAACACACTACTTGTTCCTAATCCTACAAGTAAGCTTAATAGCAACTCACCCGCATAGATATTCCCGTAAAGACGCAGACCTAACGTTAACGTGTTAGAGAACTCTTCAATTACTTTTAACGGGAATAAGAATCCCATTGGCTGAACATAAGTTTTCGCGTAAGCTTTTCCGCCTCGCATTTTAATACCATAATAATGAGTTAATCCCATTACCATTACGGCTAATGTTAACGTAATCGCTGGATCGGCTGTAGGTGATTTCCACCATAATTCATGCCCGACTACAACCGCAAACGGTAACCCCAACATATTGGATACAAAGATGTACATGATTAATGTCATCCCTAACATAAGGAAACGACCACCTGTACGCCAATCCATATTGCTGTTGATGATATTTTTAACAAAATCCATAACCCACTCAATGAAGTTTTGGATTCCCGTTGGCTTCATCGCAAGTTGACGAGTTGCCGCTACAGCGATAATAAAGACTATAAGACTTGCGACAGTAATCATAAGGACGTTGGCCAAATTAAAATATATCCCGGTATCCATAAGTTCCCACAAAGGAGCTTCATGATTCAACAGTATTCACCTCTCTTCTTTACTAGCGACGTAAAATTTGTATAAAATAATCTATCATAATGACAAAATAGGCTGTCATTAATCCCATAACCACACTTGCTATTTGAAACTTGTCAGGATACTGTAAAGCGATCACCGCAGCTAGGGCTCCTACTGACATTCTTGTCACGCTGCCAAGGGACTTCATCTTTCTGCCTGCTGCTGCTGCCTCAGTGAATTTTCTGTTTTTTTTGACCATTGACCAGAAATTAATTAGGCTACACGTTGTTCCAAGCATAAGTCCTTGGAAAATTGTATCATACGGAGTAAATGCTGCTCCTAGTATGTAAATACTCAATAAATACAAAATGTACTTTCGTTGCCTAATGAACATAGTATCTAATTCTGGCATGTTGTCATATAATCTCCCTAGAAATATTGTCGAACTGTGCTGAGCATTGCAATAATGCCGGTAGCAAGTCCTATTAGAAGGCCTACCACTAAAAGCAGCGGTTCGGTATTAAATGTGCTATCAAGCCATTTTCCAAAGAAAATACCTATCAAGATTGGACCGACTAATTGTGAAAGAATCACTGAAATCAATGCCATGGCCTTAAATGGGTGGCGCTTGTTCTGACTCATAATCGCATCCTCGTGGTTGAATTTGGTGATGGATAAATCAAGGAAGAAAGTGGTATTCAAACGACATTTTTCGCACTTGAAAACCCTCTCATTTCATATCCTTAGTTAGCATACAATAGGCTAGAATCAATGTCAATGAGTGGTTAGTGAAATTTGTCACAGATTCGTAAGTTTTAACGAATTGTTCACATCTTTTGTCGAATTTTGACTTGACAACCTTTTTAATCGATGTGTATCATCGTTTCAATTCGATCTTCCCTTGTGCCTCTTTTGGCAAAAATAATTGCTTTATATATCCCAGATGGCGGTAGTTTCTTTCCTTTTACTTCTCGTTTAATAAGTCCTGGCGGGACCGTTTTTTTCCAGTCCATAAACCCAACAAAGGCTAAGCTATCTGCATCATACAGGGCAATGCCAAATTCATCTGCTCCACGAGGTAAATACATTTCATAGCGATACGTGCCTATTTTATCTCCTTGACCAAATTCAAATCCCATAATTCTAGGGTAATCCGGTTCTTCTTTTACATACAAGAATGGCAAGTTGATTTTCCTAGTTCCTTCCATTAAAATAAGATATCCGTCATAGACCCCTTTCTTCATTTCAGATGGGTTTATTTGTAATCCAACCATCAACTTTTTCTTTTCACCCGGCTGAACGGTAAAGATCGTTGGCAAATCCCAAGTAATACCTGGTTCTTTTAACGGCATACGAAACGAATAATGCTGCTCTGCAGGCCCCGTATTTTCTACCACAATTTCTTCTTGATGTTCGTCAATCCCTTCTTTTCGTGTATACATCCCAAACGAAAGAGAACTCGGATACAACAAAGTATCTGCCTTAAGAGCTTCCGCAATCTGCAACCGGCCTGCCCCTTGTTCAAACGTATGATACCAGTCTCGACTCTTATTCTTTAAAGGCTTGGCTGTTGTCATCAAAGCTGATTTAATTTGGTTTGGTGTCCAATTAGGGTGAGCTTGCAGCAATAGAGCACAAGCTCCAGCAACATGGGGAGCTGACATACTTGTTCCAGCAAGTTCCGTATATCCATTAGGAATCGTACTATAAATCCCGACACCTGGAGCGAGAATATCAGGTTTAATATCCCAGCTTACGGTCACTGGCCCCCTTGAGCTAAAATCAGCTAGTCTATCTTGTTCCTTTCGATAAACAAAGCGGACGGTCTGGCCTTCTTTATTAGAAATCATCCTTTTGATGCGCTCTCCATCCTTTTTTGGAATCGTTGCTGCAGGAAAGTTGACATCTTTCCCTAACCCAGCTGTAAAAGACCCTTTTGTATTATTAAAAATAATGACAGCCTTAGCTCCTGCTTTTTTTGCATTTTTCACTTTATCCAAAAAACTTAATTTCCCTCGTTGAATAAGAACAATTTTCCCTTGAACACCTTTTAATTCTTTTCGTTCGCCAAGTCCACCATCTACTATGTTTTCTGAGGAAGCGATAGACCACTCTTTTGCCCCTTGTACAGGCAGCAGACTTACTTCTTGTTTCTCTGTTCCGAGCCCATATATAAGGTATGGAACTTTCATCGGTGGTGTAGAGGCTCCAACAGATATCGCCTTTTCTGATGTTCCCGGAGAACCGACTGTCCAAACGGCTGGGCCTGAATTGCCGTTTGAAGTAACCGCAACAATACCTTGATCTACGGCTTTATTCAGAGCCAAAGATATTGGTAAATCCGGACCATTCACTTCATTGCCAAGTGACAAATTTAACACATCGACCCCATCTTCAATAGCGGCATCAATCGCTAACAACACTTGCTCTGTATCCCCCGATCCTCCTGGTCCTAAAGCACGGTAAGCATAAATTTCAGCTTCAGGGGCAACTCCTTTCACCTTTCCGTTTGCTGCAATAATTCCAGCAACATGTGTCCCATGAATAGTTGCCAACTCAGGGTTTCCCCTCGTTTCCATTGGGTCATTATCATGGTCGACAAGATCTTTGCCTCCTTTATAAGCATGCTTTAAGTCCGGATGCGTATAATCAATCCCTGTATCAATAACCCCCACTTTAATTCCTTTTCCTGTTATTCGTTGTTTCCTTGAATCATATACCCCTCTTACTTGGTCGCCTCCAATAAAGGGGACACTCTCATCTAACGCAGCATGATAAACTGCTATTTCCGTTACCGCTTGAATAAACGATTCTTGTTGTAATTTGGCTACATCACGCTTTTCCCCTGATACAGAAAAGCCTGTAATCGCATGTTTATATATAGTTCTTAGCTTTAGTGAGGGATATTTTTTTAACACCTGCTCAATTTGCTCTTTCTTCATCGTGTCCTTAAGAATTACAACCGCTGTTGTACGTGTTAATTCTGAAACCTTTGGTAATGGCGGTACATGAATCGCCGCAAATCCACTACTACTTCCCAAAACTAACAAGAAGCTTATTAACCAAATCAGCCTTTTCACATGCAGTCGCCTCCCCCCTTTAGGGTTATAATTTCACAACAAAGAGAGAGTATACGTAGAAAGTTGGCGGGATTATGAAGAATTTGGCGGGATTTCCTTCATAATTAGCGAGATTTCATCAAGATACTTCCAAATAATACACATAAAAAAGAAGCTGTCTAAAGCTAGACAACCTCTTTCTCAGATTCAAATCGATTTGGCGGCATATCAATTTGTTTAAAATAATAACGAATGGCTTTTGCTATCCGCTCTGAAGCATGTCCATCTCCATATGGATTCGAAGCTTTTGACATCTTGTCATGCTCATCACGATTCGTCAGCAATTCATGCGTTAGTTTATAAACCGTTTCCTCATCCGTTCCAGCTAAGCGTAACGTACCAGCCGCAATCCCCTCTGGACGCTCTGTCGTATCTCGCAAAACAAGCACCGGTACCCCAAGTGAAGGGGCTTCTTCTTGTATACCGCCCGAGTCTGTCAAAATCAAATACGCTCTTGCTGCAAAGTTATGAAAATCTAACACATCTAATGGTTCAATTAAATGAATGCGCGGATCATTACCTAGTATCTCCTCCGCCAATTCCCGAACAGCTGGATTCAGATGAACCGGGTATACGACTTGAACATCTTCTTGCTCCATCACAATCCGCTTTACCGCACGAAAAATATTTCGCATCGGCTCCCCTAAGTTCTCACGACGATGTGCCGTTAATAAAACGAGACGATCCTCTCCAAGTGCCGATAAAACTGGATGAGAATAGGCAGCTTGAACGGTTGTTTTTAACGCATCGGTTGCGGTATTACCTGTAACAAAAATATGGTTCGTTTTATGTTCTTGAACTAAATTTTGTTCGGCTTGGAGCGTTGGAGCGAAATGAAGATCAGCCAGCGTACCCGTTAACTGGCGATTCATCTCTTCAGGATATGGAGAGTATTTATTCCACGTTCGTAAACCAGCTTCAACGTGACCAATAATAATTTGGTTATAGTAGGCAGCAAGACTTGCCGCAAATGTCGTCGTCGTATCTCCATGTACAAGGACAATATCCGGCTCAGCTTCTTTCATCACACGGTCTAAGCCAGACAGCGCTTTTGTTGTAATATCCGCCAGTGTTTGACGGTCTTTCATAATATTTAAGTCATAATCAGGCTGGATAGAAAATAAATCAAGCACTTGGTCGAGCATTTGTCTATGTTGGGCCGTTACCGCCACAATTGGTGTAAAAAATTCTGGGTGCTTTTGAAATTCAAGAACAAGCGGTGCCATTTTAATAGCCTCTGGCCTTGTCCCAAAAATGGTCATAACCTTAATTGGTTTTATCACATCAAACACCCCATTTTTCATATAGTCAAACAAAATAACAACTGTTTAAAATGTACAGTCGCTTTCTTCGCTCAGCTTATTTTGTACCAAACAAACGATCTCCGGCATCACCAAGTCCCGGTACAATATAGCCATGGTCATTTAATTTCTCATCAAGACCTGCGATATAAATATCAACATCTGGATGCGCTTCTTTCAGTGCATCTACGCCTTCTGGAGCTGCAATTAAGCACATGAATTTAATATTGACCGCACCGCGTTTTTTAATAGAATGAATGGCTTCAATCGCTGATCCGCCTGTTGCAAGCATTGGGTCTACAACGATGCATTCTCTTTCTTCTAAATCACTTGGCATTTTCACATAATATTCAACCGGCTTTAATGTTTGTGGATCGCGGTATAAACCAACATGACCTACTTTTGCAGCTGGAATGAGCTTAATAATCCCGTCAACCATTCCAATACCTGCACGCAAAATCGGAACAATGCCTAATTTTTTTCCTGAAAGCATTTTTACTTTTGCTTTACTAACAGGTGTTTGAATTTCTACTTCTTCTAACGGCATATCTCTTGTAATTTCAAAAGCCATTAAAGAGGCTACTTCATCAACAAGTTCGCGAAATTCCTTTGTTCCTGTATTTACATCGCGTATGTAAGCTAATTTATGTTGGATTAACGGGTGATCAAATACATATACTTTTCCCATTTTGCATCTCTCCTTCATTTATGTTACTACTCCATTATTAACATTTTACTAAGCAAATATTAAATATTGATAAAATATGGACGTATGTTTTTCACTTCTAATATTCACATCAACTCATTGTACAGAAAAACCTATCAATCTTCAATAAAGGTTTAAAAGTCTGATTTTTCAAAAAGAAAAAGGACCAGCCTCCACAAGACCATGTTGATATGATCATGTTGTGGAAGCTAGTCCCTTTACGTCACTCTCTTATTTGATTAAAGTGATGGATATAATTGATATTTACCAGAAAGAGCTGCTACACGTTGTCTTGCTTCTTCTAGTTTCGCTTCATCTTCATGGTTTTTCAATACAAGACCAATGATAGACGCAATTTCGTCCATATCTTCTTCTACAAAGCCACGAGAAGTAACCGCAGCTGTACCGATACGAATTCCGCTTGTAACGAATGGTTTTTCCGGATCAAATGGAATCGCATTTTTATTAACCGTAACCCCTACTTCATCCAACACAATCTCAGCTACTTTACCTGTTAAGTTAACCGAACGAACATCTACTAGAAGAAGGTGGTTATCTGTTCCGTCAGAAACAAGTGTAAAGCCTTCTTTTTTCAAGCCTTCGCCAAGACGTTTTGCATTTGCAATAATTTGTTTTCCGTACTCTTTAAAATCGTCTTGAAGTGTTTCACCAAATGCTACAGCTTTCGCAGAGATAACGTGCATTAATGGACCACCTTGAATACCAGGGAAAACTGATTTATCAATTTGCTTACCAAACTCTTCTTTACAAAGAATCATTCCACCACGTGGTCCACGAAGTGTTTTGTGCGTTGTTGTTGTTACGAAATGTGCATGCGGCACTGGACTTGGATGTAAGCCTGTTGCAACAAGACCTGCGATATGCGCCATATCAACCATTAAGTACGCACCTACTTCATCCGCGATTTCACGGAAACGCTTGAAATCGATTTGACGTGGGTAAGCACTTGCACCAGCTACGATTAATTTTGGTTTATGTTCACGTGCTTTTTCTAATACATCGTTATAGTCAATGCGGTGATCTTTTTCATCTACACCATACTCAACAAAGTTGTAGTTTACACCACTGAAGTTTACATGGCTTCCGTGCGTTAAGTGACCACCATGAGAAAGGTTCATTCCAAGAACTGTATCTCCCGTTTTAAGAACTGTAAAGTAAACCGCCATATTCGCTTGTGCTCCAGAGTGAGGTTGTACGTTTACATACTCCGCTCCAAAGATTTGTTTCGCACGGTCGCGAGCTAAATCTTCCACGATATCAACATACTCACAGCCACCATAATAACGTTTACCAGGATAGCCTTCTGCATATTTATTTGTTAATACAGATCCTTGTGCTTCCATTACCGCTTCGCTTACGAAGTTCTCAGAAGCGATTAGCTCGATTTTACTTCTTTGACGACCTAATTCAAGTTGAATCGCCTTAAACACTTGTTCATCTTGTTTTTCTAAAATACTCATTACGTAAAGCCTCCTAAGTTATTGTTGCGGGTATCTTCGCTTTTTTATTTATGGACAACATGCCCTCAAAATAGGCATGAAAAAGCCTACTGCTTAATTATTTCGAAAATTCTACTCCATTTTAACACGTCTTTTTTGGAAACGATAGTCTCTTTTTTGCGAACATTTAAATTTAACAAGAAAAAATCGTTCGTTTTTTCCATCTTCCACCGTTATAATCCTTCCTTATACCGTTATTTTACAACGTGAATTATAAAAATGGGGCGTTGTTGACTTCTGCTCATTTACGTAAAGACAAACGAGCCAAAAATCGTATGGTCAATAATATTGTTTAACAAAGCTGATAAAATAAAACAGAAAAAAGCTGATGCAAACGATTGTCTGCTACAACCCCTTGCCTCAGCTTTATTTAACAACTAGTATTCATGACATCATTCGTATAAACCGCTCTTTCGCCGCCAATTAGTTTCGGACGCGTTTTAGCGAGCGTTACATGAGCGTGTCCAACCTCTTTGATCGATGTTCGAATTGGAACAGCAACATGTTTTACATGCATTCCAATAAATGTATCCCCAATATCGATACCCGCTTCGGCTGTAATATGCTCTACAACAACAGGATTATTTAACTGCTGATAAGCATACGTAGCCATGGAGCCGCCCGCTTTACGAACAGGAACGACAGATACTTCTTCATATCCCCGCTGCTCAGCGATTTCACGCGGTAAAACGAGCGCACGGTTCAAATGTTCACAACATTGAAACGCAAGCCCAACCCCCGCTTGTAGTTGAAAGGCCTGCAACTCACTGTAAACCATTTCAGCTACGGCAAGTGTTCCCTCTGTGCCAATTCGCTTACCGATGACTTCACTTGTACTGCATCCAATCACAAACAAATGCTTGTCATTTAAATGAGCAGCGTTTTGAAATTCTGTTAAAATCGTACGAAGTTGCTCTCTCCACTTGTTCAATTCTATTGAAAAAGAAGCCTCATCCATCATCTAACATGCGCATCCTTTCAAAAATGCTTACTTAATTATTTCCCTTCATAATCAGCAATCTTACCGATACGATTTGCATGGCGCCCGCCTTCAAATTCATTTGTCAGCCAAGCTTGTGCAATTTCACGCGCTAATCCAGGTCCAATAACACGCTCTCCCATAGCTAATACATTGCTGTCATTATGCTGACGTGTTAGTTTTGCACTATACACATCATGCACAAGCGCACAGCGAACACCCTTTACTTTATTCGCAGCAATACTCATTCCAATCCCTGTGCCGCAAATAAGAATACCACGGTCAAATTCTCCTTGAGCTACCTTCTCGGCAACCGGCAGTGCATAATCTGGATAGTCCACTGATGTTGAACATTCACAGCCAAAATCTTCATATGGAATTTGTAATTCATCCATTAATTGTTTAATTTCTTCACGGATTTTAATTCCTCCATGATCTGATGCAATTGCTACTTTCATCCTTATCCCCCTAGATATTTGATATATGTATTGTGTCACAAAAGTATAAAAAGATAAAGAAAAGCAAGAAATCTTATCATGATTTCTTGCTCAACTATTAAATCCGAAATCGAGTAATAGTTTGCTTCAATTTCTCTGCTTGCTCTTTTAAATCTGAAGCTAAACCATCTACATTCTCCATAATTAAAGCTTGATCATGTGTAGTTGTCGTTACTTCCTCTGCTCCTGCTGACGTTTCTTCTGCAATAGCTGCCACTTCCTCCGTTTGCTGAGACGTATGCTCAATGCTCTCCATTTGACGATCGACAAGCTCAGTAATGTCTTGAACTTCCGCTACCACATTGTGAACCTTTTTCGTCATATCTGCAATGACCACATCGGTTTCGGCCCCTTTTTGCGCACCTTCATTGGCAGCTGCCACTTGCTCTGTAATTTGTCTAACAACAACTTGAACTTCATGCTGAATATTTTGAATAAAGCCAGTGATGCCCTGAACCGCTTTCGCACTTTCGTCAGCTAATAAACGAACTTCCTCCGCTACGACCGCAAAGCCTCTCCCATGCTCTCCAGCACGAGCAGCTTCAATGGAGGCATTTAAAGCAAGCAAATTCGTCTGTGCTGCAATATCGCCAACAAGCTCGATAATTTGGCCAATCTTATTTGCATTTTCCTCTAAACGCTTGACCGAATTTAATGATGCTCGATTTTCTTCGGCTAAACTCTCAATTCCTTGTACGAGGGAAGCAATCACTTCTTTACTCTTCATCAGTTCATTCATCATTTCACTTGAAGAAGCAACGGATGCTTTCGCCTTACTTTGTACTTGATGTGCAATCATGGTGACATCTTCCATAGACTGAGCCGTACTCATAATAGAGACAGCTGAAGTATCCGCACCTTTTGAAATATCATCAATTGTAGCTGCAATAGTTTCCGCTTGCTGAGAAGCCTTCTTCGCTTCCTCTGAAATATGGATGACTTTACGATTCGTTTCTTGAAAATTCTCCTCAATGCTTTGAACCATTTCTCTTAAGTTAAACAGCATATGATTGAAAGCAACACCTAGAGAACGAATTTCATCATCGGCCTTCGCTAATTCCACTTCTTCTGTAATATTTCCATTCGCCGCATCTAATGCTACTGCCTCTAATTTGCGCAATGGATTGATAATCACGCCTGCTGCAAAAAAGGCAAGTATACCTGACCAAATAATCCCTAATGATAATGTAATAATAATAAAAGCAACTAAATTCCATTCTGGAAAAAATAATGGTTGTAGAACAAAAATAAACAAACCTGACGTTGTATAAGTAACTAAGGCTACCAATGTAATAAAAATGGCCATTTGTTTTCGTAAGCCGAACTTAAAATGCTTTCTCTCTGCCATTGCTTTTCCCCCTTGTACACGCGCCTATACTCCTAACTTCTTAATTAGTTTAGTAATTAAGGACTCAAGCTCCCTAAATGTTTCTCGATATACATCTTGCGAACCACCATAGGGATCCATAACATCCATATTGGTTATATCGTCATTTACATACTCTTTTAAAGTGAAAACCTTATCCAAAGTTTTTGGGAAAGAATTAATAATGGTGGATTTATGTCCTTCTGTCATCGTAAGAATATGAGTAGCCCACTCCAATTCTTCTTCTGACAACGACATAGAGGAATGATGATGTATAATATTATGCTCACGTAATGTTTTTTCGGCATATACGGAGGCTCCTTGACCTGCAGCTGCATATACACCTGCTGATTTCACCTTAACTCCCGGAATATTCTTGCCTTTTAAAATCGCTTCTGCCATAGGACTTCTACATGTATTCCCTGTACAAACGAAAAGTATTTTAATCATTTTGTTGGACCTCCTTTATTTTTATAATTATACATGACAGCCCTATGAGTGTTATCGATACTTTTGACCTACTTATTATTAAAATGTAACATATTATTACTGTAAAAAACTAGATTTACCCTGTAATTTTTACAGTAATTTCACATTTCCGACATAACCCTTTATTCAACAAACTTCAAAATCCCAGAGCTTATGAGGTTTCTTTATGTATATCGCTCTACTATTGCATCAGCGATTGGGACAACTACATCAAAAGCTTGGTTTCATAGGGATAATTACCTACACCTTTAATCGTAACGTATATCAAGAGCAGAAACAATTCACGCACTATTAAATTTTTATGAACTTTTTTACAACTTTCATTCATCGTTTTAGTTAAACAGTAACAATTTTAGTCCGAAGGCACAAAGAATACTTCCACCTAATATTTCACTGTATAACCCTAAAAGACCTTGAATCTTCCTTCCAATTAATAGCCCGCTCCATGTTAAAATCATCGCCGCCAAACCAAAGCATGTAAGTGCTAAAATGGTCCTCGCTCCATAAATTCCGAGTGTTAGACCAACGGAAAAGCTATCTAAACTCACACTTAAAGCAAATACTAGCAACCCTTTGCCGACCGGTGCAAGCGTAGCACTTTCCCCGCCTTTTATCCCCGAAAACAACATCTGAATTCCAAGAAGAATAAGCAGTATCCCCCCCGCATAAGCAGCAAATGTACCAAATTGTTCCGATAAAAACCGACCGCATATCATACCTAACAGGGGCATCCAGATATGAAAGAACCCAACTGTCAGCCCAATCTTGAATATTTGTTTTAGACGTAATTTAAACATCCCCATACCTAATCCTATAGAAAAGGCATCCATCCCTAACGCAAATGCCATAATGATTAATGTAATCAGTTCACTCATAACAGGCTGCATACGATTCCTCCTCGAATATGCTTGTACTTATACAAGCTATGTACACTGGAGAAAAGTTAGAATTAAAAATGAAACCATAAAAAAGTGAAGCACCCAGCTAATGATGGGCGCTTCACTTTAAAATAAAACCGATTATTGCTCAATAACTTGTTGCCCTGCCGCTTTAAACAAACGATTCATAATCGCTTGACCAATGCCTGCCTGCGGGAACACTTCACTATAAATAATATCCACATGTACATCATCAAATTGCCGCAGTGCATCATATAGACCACTCGCAACTGTGGATAACTCTGCTAAAGATCCTGGAGCTACAATATAGTCTGCTTCATACAACGCTTGATGCTCGCTAGCCGCAAGTAGACCTACTTTCATTCCCTCTGCTCGTTTCTCATTAATCAATTGCTGTATAAAAGCACGCTCACCTTTTACTAATGTAAGTGGTGCCTTTGGGGCATAGTGAGTATATTTCATCCCCGGTGCCTTTGGAGCCTCGTCTTTTTTTACGAACGCTCGGTCTTCTTTTACCTGCCCGATAATCGTTTCTAATTGTTCTTTCGTCACACCACCCGGACGAAGAATGATTGGAATATCTTCTGTACAATCTAATACCGTCGATTCCACGCCTACTCCCGTCGGACCACCATCCACAATACCGGCTATACGACCATATAAATCATCTTGAACATGTTTCGCTAAAGTAGGACTAGGCTTTCCAGATGTATTAGCGCTTGGGGCAGCAATAGGAAGACCACTTGCCTCAATTAATTGATGAGCTACAGCATGATCAGGCATACGAACAGCTACTGTATCTAGTCCAGCTGTAACCGCTGCAGCTAGTGTTCCAGGCTTTTGCTTCAAAATAAGCGTTAAAGGCCCCGGCCAAAATGCAGCCATTAATTGTTTCGCAACAGGCGGAATATCCACGACAATCTCTTCAAGCTGAGATTGAGATGCAATGTGGACAATTAACGGATTATCACTCGGGCGCCCTTTTGCCTCAAACACTTTTTTGACAGCTTCTTCACTTCTCGCATTTGCTCCCAATCCATATACCGTCTCTGTCGGAAAGGCCACTACTTCATTTTTAGTTAATAAATGAGCAGCTTCTATTATCTGTGGATAAGGCTGTGTATTATCCACAGTTTTATCCACTATCCAAAGCTTTGTTTCCACAACTAACACCTTCATTTCATCTTCACATTTCATCTTACTTCAAATTGTTATCAAAACAACAAATATCGACATAAATTATCAACAATTATCCGCTCATACACTTAGAAAGTATAGAAGAATACACCCTATAATACAAATATTATCCACAAACTGTGTATATACTGTGGATAAATATGTCACAGTGACTTTAACAGCTGTGTATATACTGTGGATAAATTTGTGTATAAATCACTTAAAACACTTTAGAAAAGATTTCTGCAAATAACGACTTTTCTACGATTTTTGGCTCTTCTTCTCCATCATATACAGATTGACTGGCGGCCACTACTTTTTGTGCCGGTTCTTTTTGTTGTGGTTCTTCCTCATCATATACAGGTTGATTAGCCGTAACCACTTTTTGTGCTGGTTCTTCTTGTTGTGGTTCTTCCTGATCGTGTACAGGTTGACTTTCGGCAGCCGTTTTTGGCGCGATTTGCTGTTGTTCTTCTTGCTCTTCAACAATTTCCTCAACATTGGCATCGGTCTTATTTTCTTCCACTTGACTATTTTCTGTCTCAGTCGGTTGCACAGACACAGATTCAGCAGGTACTTCTTCCTCTTCAAATGGAGTTTGACTTACTGCTGTCCCATTTGAAAAATCAAGAAAACATAACGGTGGAAATAACACGCACCACCAATTCGCTCCGTCCCCTTCACCTAATGTAATAATAACAGCCTCATAATCACCTGCTGGATATAGATATTGACCATACAGTTTTGTTGGAAATTCTGCTTGGCCAAAATCTACTTGTACCGATTGATTCAATCCTTCCTCAGCCACTACACGCTCAGCCGTTGCCTGAATATCATCTAAATGTGACGTGATCACTTTCCTTGCTTCCTCTAATGACGTTAATTCCGCCACCCATTCTGTAATATCTTTATTCACTTCATCCCGAATTAAGCGTTTAACAGCCTGATCTGCTTCCCGATCACTATTAGCTAGTATTCTTAAACGAATCGCCTCATCCGGAATAACCATCGTATCCGCTTGTGCCGTTTCCTGCTTCGGTATATATAAACTAATAATTGTTCCTATTGTTAAGATTAATAGATATATAATAGCTAAGTTTCGTTTCTTCATTCCTCTCGCCCCCTTGTACCCACAGTCTCACCAATTTTTCCATATCTTAAACTAGTAAATTAATATATTTTCTAAATGGCGAGATGGGAAAGGGGCTTGAAAAACTTCCTCATATAGACCGGCTGTGTAGACAGCTTAGTTCAAAGAGGCTCTCTCATAAAATGAAACTTACGTCAGCAGGGTCTTACAGTGCAGGATAAAAAAGGCTGCCTAAGGAGTCTAGACCAGCCTCGCAAATACCATACGATCTTTTCCGTTTATATCATATTCCACCGATACTTCAGCCTGGCTAAACGCACCGCGTAAAAGCTCGGCTACACGTTCGCCTTGACCCGCACCAACCTCAAAGCCAATTAATCCAGGGATACGCATTACAGACGGCAGTTCTTCCATAAACCGTCGATAAAAATCGAGGCCATCCACACCTGCAAATAGCGCACGATGCGGTTCATGCTCCGTCACCACTTCAGACATCTCCATCCTATCAGCATCTGGAATATAAGGCGGGTTGGACAATAACACATCAAATTTTTGACCTGCTTCTATAAAGGGCTGCAATAAATCTCCCTGAACGAACTGGACATCCGCTTCTAAAGCTTGAGCATTCTGCTTCGCTACTTGCAGGGAAGGACTAGCGATATCCGTTGCTGTGACTCGTAGACGCGGTTCTTCAAGCTTCATGGTAATGGCAATCGCTCCGCTGCCAGTACCTACATCCACTACATGTACCTCTTTATCTTTAGGGAACATCGATTGAATTTTGCGCAGCGTATGATACACTAACTCTTCTGTTTCCGGCCTTGGAATGAGTACCTCTTCATTAACCAAAAACGTTCGTCCATAAAACTCTTCGCTTCCTATAATATATTGAATCGGCATTCCTTCTGCATGTTGTTTGACAGCTTTTTCAAAAGCAGTGAATGCATCGCCCGATAATTCATCACGCAAGCTTGCAAATAGCTGCGAGCGACTCATTTGTAAAATATGCTGCAATAACAACTCCCCAGCATTTGCATCACGACTGTATTCCTTTAAAAAAGAAGAAGCCCAATTGAGGGCTTCGTATACTTTACGCACGGAACTACTCATTAGCTTGCTCCAATTTCGAAGATTGATCTTCTAAAATTAATGCGTCAATCACTTCATCTAGTTTCCCTTCCATAATTTGATCTAACTTTTGAATCGTTAAACCAATACGATGGTCGGTTACGCGATTTTGCGGGAAATTGTACGTACGAATACGTTCCGAACGATCTCCGGTACCAACCGCGAGCTTTCGATTTTGATCGTATTCCGCTTGAGCTTCTCTTTGAAACTTATCATACACACGAGCACGCAATACTTTCATCGCTTTCTCTCTGTTTTTATGCTGCGATTTTTCATCTTGACACGTAACAACGACGCCTGTAGGAATGTGGGTTAACCGAACAGCTGACATCGTCGTATTAACGCTTTGACCACCTGCACCAGAAGATGCATATGTATCAAAACGGATATCTTTATCATGAATTTCAATTTCTACTTCTTCTGTTTCAGGTAAAACGACTACTGTTGCGGTAGACGTATGAATACGGCCGCCTGACTCTGTTTCAGGAACACGTTGAACTCGATGAGCGCCATTTTCAAACTTCAGCTTCGAGTATGCCCCTTGACCATTAATCATAAAGATAATTTCCTTAAAGCCGCCTAAACCTGTTGCATTCGTCTCAATGACTTCCGTTTTCCAACCTTGCATTTCGGCATAACGGCTGTACATGCGGTATAAGTTCCCAGCGAATAAAGCAGCCTCATCCCCACCAGCTGCACCGCGAATTTCCATAATAACGTTTTTATCATCATTTGGGTCTTTTGGAATCAGCAAGATTTTCAATTTCCCTTGAAGCTGTTCTTCTGCTTCCTCTAGCTCACTAAGCTCTTCCTTTACCATGTCTCGCATATCTGCATCCAGCTTCTCTTCAAGCATCGCCTTCGCATCTTGGATTTGTTCTTTTACTGATTTATATTCTTTATATGTCATAACCGTTTCTTGAATATCTGATTGCTCTTTCGAATATTCACGAAGTTTTTTCGAATCATTAATCACTTCCGGATCACTTAATAATTCATTTAACCGTTCATATCTATCTTCCACTGCTTGTAATCGATCAAACACGCTTATTCACCTCATTATGTTCTCTGCCATACACCAAGAACTCGACTTTGTAATCACACTTCTTTCATTATAGTATATGCAAATAATGAACGTCAAAGAGATTCAAATGAACTGCAAACAATCCTGAAAAACGAAACGAGCATCCAGAACATGTCCTTCCCATATATAAAAAGCTGATCTCCCTTAGCGCAGGAAAAATCAGCTTTATCGTGGAATATTCTTTATTTCTCGCTTATTTTCAAAGTTATAGCGGTGGATTAGCATGACACTTCCTACAAACTGGATAATAGGTATCATTCCCGCCAATTTGTATTTGGTCCCCTACGTAAACCGGTTTTCCTTGTTCGTCTACTCTTAAATTCATAATAGCTTTTCTATGGCAGAACCAGCATATGGTTTTCATTTCTTCAATTTTATCAGCGTATATCAATAAATAGCGACTTCCTTCAAATAACTCATTTTGGAAATCATTTTTAAGACCAAATCCCATAACAGGAATATCTAACTCATCGACGATTTCTGTTAATTGCAGAACATGCTCTTTTTTTAAGAACTGCACCTCATCTACTAATACACAATACGGCTTTTCAGCATGCTCTTTAACGATATTAACAATATTCGTTTCATCAAAAATAGGAATCGCTTTTCTTTTTAGTCCTATTCTACTCGAAACATGCCCTACTTCATCCCTTGTATCAATACCAGAAGTAAACATTAAGACCGGCTTATTTTGTTCTTCATAATTGTACGCTACTTTTAAAATTTCAATAGACTTCCCGCTGTTCATAGCCCCGTATTTAAAAAATAATTGTGCCATTCGAATCCTCCTTGCTCACTTACTTCACAGCATACCGAATTATTCGCTTTCTATCCATTTTACCGAGCCAAATACAAAAATCCCTTTTCATTTATCCGTTTAAGGCCATAAAAAAACAGGCAAGATAATGCACTTGCCTGTTTTTTAACTTCACCTTATGATTTAAGGCCGTATTTTTTGTTGAAACGGTCAACACGTCCGCCAGCTTCAGCGAATTTTTGACGTCCAGTGTAGAATGGATGACATTCAGAACAAGTCTCAACTCGGATCTCTTCTTTTACTGAACCTGTTTCAAATGTGTTACCACAAGAGCAAATAACTTTTGCAGCTTTATAATTTGGATGGATTCCAGCTTTCATTCTTTTCAGCTCCTTCTGCCCTGAATCTTGCGAAACAGAGTTATATTAACCAAGATGTGATTGCAATAACCACACATTTATTGTAAAAACACATGAATCTATTATAACAAGTCTATGGGCGTTGTGCAAGTAGTTTCATGAATGCTCTCGACTAAGAGCGTTTTGCACTCGCAACTCCCTTTTTCATTTCTTCATCTAACTTGCTAAAAAATTCTTCATTGCTCTTCGTTTGTCTTAAGCGACGCAAGAACTTCTCAGCAAAATCAGGCGAATCAGACATCGTTTTACGGATAGCCCACAGCTTGTCTAAATGTTCTTTCGGAATCAGAAGCTCTTCCTTCCTTGTTCCAGAACGTCTAATATCAATCGCTGGGAAAATACGTCTTTCTGCCAATGAACGATCTAGATGAAGCTCCATGTTACCTGTCCCTTTAAATTCTTCATAAATAACATCATCCATACGCGAACCTGTATCGACTAATGCCGTAGCTAAAATCGTTAGACTGCCGCCCTCTTCAATATTACGCGCAGCACCAAAGAATCGTTTTGGTCGATGGAAAGCTGCTGGATCAATCCCTCCGGACAATGTACGGCCACTTGGTGGAATCACAAGGTTATAGGCACGAGCCAAACGCGTAATACTATCCATTAAAATAATAACATCGCGTTTATGCTCCACTAAACGCATCGCACGTTCCAGCACAAGTTCAGCTACTTTAATATGATTTTCAGGCACTTCATCAAACGTTGAACTTACAACATCGCCCGCTACTGAACGCTCAATATCCGTTACCTCTTCCGGACGCTCATCAATAAGTAAAACAATCAATTCCGCATCAGGATGGTTCGTTGTAATGGAATTAGCAATTTCTTTAATGAGCATCGTTTTCCCTGCTTTTGGGGGGGCAACAATTAAACCACGTTGACCAAATCCAACAGGAGCTAACACATCCATAATTCTTGTTGATAAGTTTCTAGGAGTCGTTTCCAACTTAATTTGACGATTTGGATATAACGGCGTTAAGCCAGGGAAATGCACACGCTCTTTAGCGGACTCCGGATTATCTCCATTAACCGCCTCCACGTGCAAGAGCCCATAATAACGCTCGTTTTCCTTCGGTGGACGTACTTTTCCCGATACTTTATCCCCATTACGTAAATCAAATCTACGAATTTGCGACGCAGAAATATAAATATCTTCCGAACTAGGAGAATAATTAATCGGACGTAAGAAGCCAAATCCCTCTGAAGGAATAATTTCTAATACACCCTCCATAAACAGCAGTCCGTCTTGTTCAGCTTGAGCCTTCAAAATAGCAAAAATCAGTTCCTTCTTCGAGAGCTTGCTGTAATAAGACACTTTATACTGACGTGCGTGCTCATATAGATCTTTTAGTTTCATGTTTTCTAAATTAGAAATAGTTAAATTCATTCTGACACCACACTTTAGTTAATTAGACATATTTCACCCATACTGAAAAAAGAAATGATTAATGGATAGAAAGAAAAACCACAATCTTGTACCTGAATCGGCTTTTCTCTTTTAGAAAGGATGATACACTCTCACTTTAATGAAGAAATAAATGGAAGGCTTCTTGAAGTTAGGAGTTAAAGGTAGAATATTTTTTTATATCATAGGAAATTAAGTTTTATTGTACTTCCTTTAAATTAAATATTCAACTTAAAAAATTTTTATAGGGAAAGCGAGCGATCATCATCGCCCGCTTTTTCATAAATAACATGCAAATATTTTAATGATTCAATTATCCCACAAAACCGTTTGGTTTAATCGCAATGCTGTGACGTCCTTCAACAAAACGAACAGTACCTGATTTTGCACGCATAACAACTGAATGAGTTGAACCGTAATGTCCTTTAAATTGAACACCGCGTAACAATTCTCCATCCGTTACCCCTGTTGCTGCGAAAATAGCATCATCACCGCGAACAAGATCTTCCATACGGAGAACTTTATTTACATCAAGGCCCATTTTCCCGCAACGAATTAATTCTTCATCACTCTGCGGAAGTAATTTCCCTTGGAGTTCTCCACCTAAGCATTTTAATGCAACGGCAGAAATAACACCTTCTGGAGCTCCGCCTGAACCGAATAAAATATCGACACCTGTTTGATCAAAAGCTGTATTAATCGCCGCAGCTACATCACCATCATTAATGAGCTTAATCCGCGCTCCCGCTTCGCGCAGTTCATGAATAATTTTAGCATGACGATCGCGATTTAAAACAGTCGCTACTACATCTTGAATGTCTTTATTTTTTGCTTTGGCAACAGCTTTCAAGTTATCCAAAACAGATGCATTTATATCAATCTGCCCAACCGCTTCCGGCCCAACAGCGATTTTATCCATATACATATCAGGAGCATGAAGAAGATTGCCTTGATCAGCGACAGCTAGCACGGCTAATGCATTCCAACTACCAGATGCAACGATATTCGTTCCTTCTAAAGGATCTACAGCTATATCAACTAAAGGGCCAATTCCCGTCCCTAATTTCTCGCCGATATATAACATAGGAGCTTCGTCCATTTCACCTTCTCCGATAACGACCGTTCCTTGCATAGGAATCGTATTAAATACATCACGCATTGCTGTAGTGGCAGCATCATCTGCTTCGTTTTTCTTTCCGCGTCCCATCCAACGTGCAGAAGATAAAGCTGCTGCTTCTGTAACGCGAACAAGCTCCATTGATAAGCTTCTTTCCATTACTGGTTCCTCCTCAGTGTTCACTAACATATATGACTTTTTATATTTCTATACCAACAATAGTATAACACATTATATCATATACGATAACACAATAAGAGAAGAATTCAGCTTTTTAGCTGTTCTACTTCTTCTTGCGTCATTTTTTCACGCCAAATAGTCGCCCCAAGTCCCGAAAGCTTCTCTACTAAATGACTATATCCACGATCAATATGCTCAAGTCCTGTTACTTCAGTCACCCCTTCGGCCATAAGACCTGCAATAACAAGAGCAGCACCTGCTCGTAAATCGCTCGCTTTGACCTTCGCACCTTGCAACTGAACAGAACCGTCAATAATCGCGGATCTTCCTTCGACTTTAATCTTTCCATTCATTCGACGAAGTTCATCAATATGCTTAAAGCGAGCACCATAAATCGTATCTGTGACAATGCTTGAACCGTTAGCCCTCGTTAATAAAGAGGTAAATGGCTGCTGTAAGTCCGTTGGAAAACCAGGATATACAAGCGTCTTAATATCAACAGCTTTCAATCCCTCTCCTCGTGAAACAAACATTTGATCATCTGCCACTTCAATCTGAACACCTGCTTCACGAAGTTTAGCTGTAACAGATTCGAGATGCTGCGGAATCACATTATCGATTAAAATCCCTTCCCCTACGGCTGCTGCCAAAATCATAAACGTCCCCGCTTCAATTCGGTCTGGAATAATCGTATGGCGGCAACCATGCAGATGCTCTACTCCGTCAATGCGAATAATATCCGTTCCCGCTCCTTTAATTTTGGCACCCATGTTCGTTAGTAACGTAGCAACATCAATGATTTCCGGCTCTTTTGCTGCATTTTCAATCACGGTTCTTCCTTTTGCCAAAACAGCAGCCAACATAATATTAATCGTAGCCCCAACACTTACGACATCAAGGTAAATACGAGCTCCTTGTAATTCATCTGCTCGCAAATAAATGGCACCTTGTTCATTTGTTACTTTAGCCCCTAGTGCTTCAAATCCCTTAATGTGCTGATCGATTGGGCGAGGACCTAAATGACAGCCGCCAGGGAGACCGATAACAGCCTTTTTAAATTTCCCAAGCATAGCCCCCATTAAATAGTAAGAGGCACGAAGCTTTTTCACACGCCCGTTTGGTAATGGCATAGAAACCATCTGTCTAGGATCTACCGTCATTTCTCCATCTTCAAAACGAACTTGTCCACCGATTTCTTCCATTAACGCTTGTAATGTTTGCACATCCGAAATATCTGGTAACCCTTCAATCGTCACAGGAGAATCCGCTAAAATAGTTGCAGGTATTAGAGCAACTGCGCTGTTTTTAGCACCGCTTACACGAATGCTTCCTTTCAAAGGATAACCGCCAGCTATTTTTAATTTTTCCATATTAAACTCCCTTCTACGCTAAGCACTGAAGAAGATATTTTAAATAGTTATTTTTTCCAATTGACATGTGCAAAAATCGACAAATTTATTTTTTCATTTTATTAGTGTGCACAAAAATGGCAAATTCATGTAAGAAATTAAGAAAAAATAAAAAGAAAACTCGTCGATTGGCTCGCTTTTAGGTAACCTGAAGCGTAGTTGCCCGTATACGATTTCCTAAACTAAGCGACTACGTCAAAATGACTTCTATACGATTATATAAAAATCGCACAAAATACCATGGCTTAGCGAGAAAGATTCTTATTGTTCTGTACGTGAGCTCCAGTCCTTAAGAAATGCTTCAATCCCTTTGTCGGTTAATGGGTGATTGAATAATTGTAGAATAACTTTATAAGGAACTGTTGCAATATGCGCACCTTTTAAAGCAGCTTCTGTAATATGCATTGGATGACGAATAGATGCTGCGATAATTTCCGTTTGAATATCATGAATAGCAAAAATATCTGCAATATCTGAAATGAGTTGTAAGCCATTTTGCCCGATATCATCTAAACGACCAAGGAATGGTGACACATAAGTAGCCCCTGCTCTAGCCGCTAACAGCGCTTGGTTGGCACTGAAAATAAGCGTAACATTTGTCTTAACTCCTTTTTTCGAAAGAGCCGCTACCGTTTTTAAACCATCTGGAGTCATCGGCACTTTAATCGTGATATTTGGAGCGATGGCCGTTAGCTCTTCTGCTTCCTTCATCATTCCTTCAAAATCAAGAGCAATAACCTCTGCAGATACAGAATCTTTCACTAAGCTTGTAATTTCTTTTAAACGATCATGAAACGAAACGCCTTTTTCCTTTGCTACTAGTGATGGATTCGTTGTTACACCTGCTAAAACCCCTAAAGCATGTGCTTCACGAATTTCTTCAATATTTGCTGTATCAATAAAAAATTTCATGAGTAAGCCTCCAATAAGTAAGTAATTGATAACAAAGTCCTTTCATGCTAAATGAACGTAACTCCTGCATGAAAGGACATAAGATAGGTTATTAAAAAAGATTACGCTTTTCCGTTTGAACCAAATTCACGAATCTTTCCAATAACAGTTTCTTTAATCGCTTCACGTCCAGGTCCGATAAATTTACGAGGATCGTATACTTTTGCATCCTTATTCAAAATATCACGAACTACTTTCGTAAAGACGATTTGATTTTCTGTATTTACATTGATCTTAGATGTTCCAAGTGAGATTGCTTTTTGGATATCTTTCGTAGGAATGCCCGTACCACCGTGCAGCACTAATGGAATTTTCGTTAAATCACGAACCTCTTCCATTTCTTTATATCCAAGGTTTGGTTCACCTTTATAAGGGCCGTGAACAGACCCAAGTGCTGGAGCAAAGCAGTCTACATTTGTTTCTTTTACTAATTGTTCACACTCTTTTGGATCGGCATAAATAACACCTTCAGCCACAACGTCATCTTCTTGTCCGCCAACTGTTCCTACTTCCGCTTCTACAGATACGTTACGTGCATGTGCATATTCCACCACTTGCTTTGTTGTACTAATATTTTCTTCAATCGGATGATGAGACGCATCAATCATGACAGATGTGAAACCAGCATCGATTGCTTCTTTACACTTCTCAAAGCTTGATCCATGATCTAAATGAATCGCAACAGGAACTGTAATATTCATATCTTCTAGTAAACCTTTAACAAGCATTACAGTCGTTTTAAATCCACCCATGTAGCGGGCAGCTCCCTCAGATACTCCTAGAATAACCGGGGACTTTTCTTCTTCTGCCGCAGCTAAAATGGCTTGTGTCCATTCTAAATTATTAATGTTGAATTGCCCCACTGCATATTTTTCTGCAAGTGCTTTGTTCAACATTTCTTTCATTGAAACTAAAGGCATGTTTGTTCCTCCTATGTAAATAAAAATCTAAGTGTTTTTTACAACATGTATCCAATCTCTAGCTATACCCTTAAATGACTCTGGTCAATCGCTTAGAGTTCATGTTTTTTCTCTTTTAGCATATCAATACATGAAAAAAACAGCAACAAATACCCCATGTTTATTTACTTACTTTTAGGCTATATTTTATTATTGCTTATTCTCGCTCCGGCATCTTGAAAGACGTGAGAAACTGCTTTTCATAGCAACACGGCTGTTCTTTTTCATAAGGACAGCCGTGTTGTTATGGTTAGAAAGAGCTAAAAGCATGTCCATATACCGTTTCATCCTCATGGGAAACACTTATTGAACATTGTCGAATTAATTAGATTGAATTGGTAAATAATCCCGGACAGCTTTTCTTATATCATCAATATCAAATGGTTTAGCAAAATGAGTAATGGCTCCTAATTCTTTCGCTTCCTGAATCATATCGAGTTCTCCATAAGCTGTCATAATAATCACTCGAATCTCAGGTTTAATTTTCTTTACTCGTTTTAAAATTTCAATGCCATCCATACCTGGAATTTTCATATCTAATAAAACTAAATCAGGATCATGTTGGTGAACGATTTCGAGTGCCTGTACACCGTTTGCTGCTTGATAAGTTTCATACCCTTCTCGAACCATAACTTCATTTAACAAAATCCTAATTCCAAATTGATCGTCGACAATTAAGATTTTCGCCGCCATACTACCACCTCTTCTTTATCTCCTGATTTTTCGTACAAACTATTCTCTCGCTTCATAATTCGCTAATAATAATAAAATTCCTGCATTAGCACATTAGTAATATACATTAACATTTATCACTATTTTATCCTTTTTCTCCATAATGTACAGACAAAATCATTCAATTCGTGAAAAACTGCAATTTCTGATAGTATGAAAAGAAAAAATGAAAGGAAGCTTATATACTCCATGTTGAAAATATTTTCTACTCAAATTAATGGGTTATTTAAAAAAATGATGGACCATGAAGAATTTAATATAGAAGATGCCGCTCGGCTCCTAGCTCAAGCCGTTATCGGTGAGGGATCCATTTATATATATGGATTTGAAGAAATGGACGGTGTAACGAGGGAGGCCTTAAGTGGCGTTGAACCTTTACCTGCAGCAAAGGTCTATCATCTTGATGAAGCACTAACACTCGGCTCTGAAGATCGTTTCTTATTGTTCAGTCGATTCTCTAACGACCCGGAAGCCATTCGATTAGCACAACGATTACAACAAGCGGACATCCCTTTTGTTGCTGTATCGACCGTTGTTGAAGCAGAAGGCGATTCTCTCGCTACACTCGCTGATGTGCATATTGATTTACGCGTACAACGAGGATTAATTCCAGATGAATTAGGCAATCGAGTCGGCTACCCTACTTTATTAATCGCTTTATTCGCTTACTATGGCATTAAATTCACCATAGAGGAAATTTTACAGGAGTATCAGTGAATTGACGGAATTCCTCCTGAGAACAAACAGATAAAGAGGCTGTCCAATTGGACAGCCTCTTGTTATTTTTTTACGCGTTTTCGCTGCGTTGTAATGCCGTGCCAACAAAGTCACGGAATAGCGGCTGCGGGCGATTTGGACGTGAAATAAACTCTGGATGGAATTGTGATGCTACGAACCAAGGATGATCTGTCAACTCTACGATTTCTACTAGACGTCCGTCTGGGCTTGTACCAGAGAAGACAAAACCAGCTTTCTCCATCTGTGGACGATATTCATTATTGAATTCATAGCGATGACGGTGACGTTCGTAAACAACAGCTTCTTTATATGCTTCAAACGCTTTTGTTCCTTCTGTCAATTTACATGGGTATAATCCAAGACGAAGCGTTCCACCTAAATCTTCCACATCTTTTTGTTCAGGAAGCAAGTCGATAATTGGATTTTTTGTCTCTGGCTTAATTTCCGCTGAATGTGCATCCGGTAAGTTTAATACGTTGCGCGCATACTCAATAGATGCTAGCTGCATACCTAAGCAAATGCCAAGGAACGGAACTTTATTGACACGTGCATATTCAATCGCCACAATTTTCCCTTCAATTCCACGGTCACCGAAGCCACCTGGAACAAGAATACCATCTGCACTTTGAAGCAATTCTGCCGCATTTTCTTTCGTAACATGTTCAGAGTTAATCCAATCGATTTCAATATCCGCATCGAAAGAATAGCCGGCATGTTTTAATGCTTCTACAACAGAAAGGTAAGCATCTTGTAATTCAACATATTTCCCAACAAGAGCAATTTTTGTTTTCTTTGTAAGAGATGTTACTTTTGCTACAAGCTCTTTCCAATCTTCCATATCCGCTTGACCACAATCTAATTTCAAATGGTCACAGACGATTTGGTCCATGTTTTGTTCTTGCAATGAAAGTGGAATCGAGTATAGCGTATCTGCATCTTGACATTCAATAACAGAATCTTTGTCAATATCACAGAATAACGCTAATTTATCTTTCATATCTTGTGAAATAGGTTGCTCGGTACGCACAACAATAATGTTTGGTTGAATACCTAAACTACGAAGTTCTTTTACACTATGCTGAGTTGGTTTTGTTTTTAATTCACCCGCTGCTTTGATATATGGAACAAGCGTACAGTGAATGTACATTACATTATCACGACCAATATCACTCTTAATTTGACGGATCGCTTCTAGGAATGGAAGAGACTCGATATCCCCTACAGTTCCTCCAATTTCTGTAATAACAACATCAGCATTCGTTTCTTTTCCAGAACGGAAAACACGATCTTTAATTTCATTTGTAATATGTGGAATAACTTGAACTGTTCCACCTAAATAATCACCGCGACGTTCCTTTTTCAACACAGTTGAGTAAATTTTACCTGTTGTTACGTTACTATGTTTACCTAGGTTAATATCGATAAAACGCTCATAGTGGCCTAAGTCTAAATCTGTTTCTGCTCCATCATCTGTTACGAATACTTCTCCGTGCTGATACGGACTCATAGTACCTGGATCCAAGTTAATGTATGGATCAAATTTTTGAATAGTTACATTTAATCCTCTATTTTTTAAAAGTCTCCCTAAAGAAGAAGCTGTAATCCCTTTACCTAGGGAAGAAACTACTCCACCTGTTACAAAAATATATTTGGTCATGATATGTCCTCCTCTTAAAGTTATCAACCAATGCTGTTGATTTAATTACTGCTCAGATGCTTACCCAGCAACGCGCACATCCTCTGTTCATCCTACAACTTCCACTCGGCTTCCTACCTAGTTTCTACTTCTTTAAAAAATTCATTTGAAAAAATAAAAAAATGATGTCATTGTTCATTCCATCATCTGTAGTCCATTACCGATTAAAAGCTGTACATATACTAGCAGCTCTTGTTTTACCTATACTAACTTACTCAGCCCATTACAAGCCAAGCAGTACAAGACAATTACACTGTGTTATATAGCGCCATTCATTTTTTAACCTATTTCATTTAGTGAAAAGGCATAACAAACGAAAGTCTCATAAAAAATACACCCAAAAATAAAAACGCTCCACCTACTATTGTAAGGGAGCGATATCATTCATCATTGTGTCCTTTTTAAGGAGCCCAAAAATGATTCTACAAATTTCGTCATCAAAAGTCAAGTCCGATTATTTTACTTTTTATCTTCCTCATCTTCAAATAATTCTTCTTCTTCCTCTTCTTCGTCTTCTTCGTCCAACTCAAATTCTTCATCTTTTAATAAATCTTCATCCAAATCTTCTTCTTCGTCTACGTCATCAAGAAGATCATCATCTAAGTCATCATCATCATCATCAAGAAGATCGTCATCTTCACTATCATCAAGATCTTCTGCTAAATCCTCAAGATCTTCATCAAATTCTAAATCTTCATCATCCAATTCATCGAAACCGTCAACCACAGCAGCTGCAGCCTTCTTCGATTTCTTTTTCTTTTTCGGTTTATCTGTATGTACAACTTCTTCTTCCACTTGATCCACTGGATACCAGATTTTTAATCCCCAACGATTCTCCCCAAGTGAAGTAAAGCGACCATCTACATTCAAATCTGTATAGAACTGAGCAATTTTAGCCGCAAGTTCTTCTTTTGATACACCTTTTAATGCAGCCATTTCTGCCACTAAATCATTAAAAAAGATTGGCTCATTTTTCTCTACTAATAAATCGTATGCTAATTCAATTAACGACATTTCTGCTAATTGTTCTTTTGAGCATTGTTGTAAACTCAAATGACACACTTCCCTTCTCTATTTAAACAGCTTCACTTAACCATTCTATTTTTGATAGGCTCTGTTATATGACATTGTTGCCTTTTGAATAATAGTATTAATTAGCCTTTTAATCAACTATTTAACTAGAACTTGATAGGCACAGCTCCAGCTAAACATATAAACCATTATAAACAAATTGCAGAGGTTTATGCTAGTTCAATCTAAATACTTTCACAGTTTTTCCCTATTTTACTCCTCTTACTTTACTTTCCTTTGACGATAAGCTGCTGCAAAACAAATAATCGATAAAATTAGAAAGGCAATTGCTCCTAATTGATGTTCATATAATGTGATACAAACAACCAAAGTAAACACACAGCCGATGATCATCATAAGCAGTCTCATTACATCTCTCAACTCCCAAATGGGGTATTCCCTATTTTATCCTCTATTATAATCGAAAAGGCTGCAAAACAAATGATATATAGTGAAACACCATCTTGTTCTTTTCTTTACTTTGTTATAGAGCGCTGTTGATTTTTGGCTCATTTCGTACGAAACCGCGGTTTCACACGCCTTTTCTTAAGACCATGTGATGGACAGGATTGATGAATCAACAATAAAGAAGGTTGTCGAACATATTCGACAACCTTCTTCCCTTTTACGTATTTCTTCTATATTTTCCGCCAACTTCATATAAAGCATGAGTAATTTGGCCAAGGCTTGCAACTTTAACCGTTTCCATAAGCTCTGCGAAAAGATTTTCTCCATTTAACGCTGCTACTTTTAGACGGTTGATTGCCTCATCGTATAGAGGTTGATTTCTTTCTTGGAAAGCTCGAAGGTTTAAGATTTGACCTTCTTTTTCTTCGTACGTTGCTCGAGCAATCTCCATGCTGTCAATTTCTTCAAGAGAAGGAGGATTTGGGTTTAAATACGTATTAACGCCAATGATTGGTAACTCTCCACTATGTTTTTTCATTTCATAGGTCATTGACTCTTCTTGAATTTTCCCACGTTGATACTGTGTTTCCATTGCTCCTAGCACACCACCACGATCGTTAATTCGATCGAACTCCTGAAGAACAGCCTCTTCCACTAGGTCCGTTAATTCATCTACAATAAATGCTCCTTGCAGCGGATTTTCATTTTTAGAAAGACCATGTTCTTTCGTAATAATCATTTGAATAGCCATAGCACGTCTAACGGATTCTTCCGTTGGCGTTGTAATCGCTTCATCATAGGCATTTGTATGCAATGAGTTACAGTTGTCTTGAAGAGCCATTAACGCTTGTAAAGTCGTTCGAATGTCATTGAAGTCAATTTCTTGAGCATGCAGTGAGCGACCAGACGTTTGAACATGGTACTTCAGCTTTTGGCTTCGTTCATTTGCTCCATACTTATTGCGCATTACCGTTGCCCAAATTCGGCGTGCCACACGCCCAATTACTGTATACTCCGGATCAAGCCCGTTAGAGAAGAAGAACGATAAGTTTGGTGCAAAGTCATCAATATTCATGCCTCTGCTCAAGTAATACTCGACATATGTCAAACCGTTCGCAAGCGTGAATGCAAGCTGAGAAATTGGATTCGCTCCAGCTTCTGCAATATGATACCCAGAAATGGATACAGAGTAGTAATTTCTCACTTTATTATTAATAAAGTACTCTTGAATATCACCCATCAATTTCAATGCAAACTCTGTAGAGAAGATACATGTGTTTTGTCCTTGATCTTCTTTTAGAATATCCGCTTGAACCGTTCCACGCACCGTTTGCAATGTATATGCCTTTACTTCTGCATATTCTTGCTCCGTCAACTTACGACCTAGTTCTTGCTCCTTTTTCTCTACTTGTTGGTGAATGGCTGTATTCATGTATAGCGCTAAAATAATTGGTGCAGGCCCGTTAATTGTCATCGACACGGATGTAGACGGGTGACAAAGATCAAAGCCATCATACAATTTTTTCATATCATCTAACGTACAAACGTTAACACCGCTTTCCCCGATTTTCCCAAAGATATCCGGACGATAATCTGGATCTTCGCCATAAAGAGTCACGGAGTCAAAAGCCGTACTCAATCGCTTCGCATCATCATCCTTCGATAAGTAATGGAAACGGCGATTTGTTCGTTCAGGCGGCCCTTCTCCAGCAAATTGACGCTTCGGATCTTCCCCTTCACGTTTGAACGGGAAAACCCCAGCCGTATAAGGGAAAGCACCTGGTACATTTTCACGATAAACCCAGCGCAAGATTTCACCATAATCTTCATACTTTGGAAGCGAAACCTTTGGAATGGACAGACCTGAAAGACTTTTCGTTTGCAATTGTGTAACAATTTCTTTATCACGGACCTTCGTGATTAATTTCTCGCCTGCATACTGTTCTTTAAGCGCTTGCCAACCCGCTAAAATTTTCCTAGATTCGTTAGTTAATTGAGAGACCGCTTCTTCTTTTAATGCTTCAAGAGCTGCGATTACCCCTTCATTGTTCTCACGGTCTTGAACAGCTGCTATTGCACCTTCTAGTTGGAATACTTTTCGGGCAATTCTAGCTTGCTCTTCTGATTGATTATGATATGAACGAACCGTTTCACTAATTTCTCGTAAATAGTAACGACGATCTGTTGGAATAATCACGTCTTGCTTATGAACTTCCGCTTTCTTTGTAAAGCGAGTGCTCCATTGTACACCTGTTTTCTCATTTAATTTTTCAATTAATGCAGCGAATAAGGCATTTGTTCCTTCATCATTAAATTGAGAGGCAATTGTACCATAGACAGGCATATCAGCTAAATCACGGTCAAACTCCTGACGGCTTCTTTGATATTGCTTACGAACTTGGTTGCGCGCATCCTCTGAACCTTTGCGCTCGAACTTGTTAATAACAATTAAATCAGCATAATCAATCATATCAATTTTCTCTAACTGTGAAGGGGCTCCAAATTCGCTCGTCATCACATACATTGCTACATCACAAATCTCTGCAATTTCAGCATCACCTTGACCAATACCGCTCGTTTCTACAACGATTAAGTCAAAGCCAGCTGCCTTTGTAACTGAAATGGCATCCTTAATAGCTAAGGAAAGCTCTGTTCTGGAGTTTCGCGTAGCTAAACTTCTCATATAAACGCGATCTGAGAAAATGGCATTCATTCGAATTCGGTCACCAAGTAAAGCCCCGCCTGTTTTTTGCTTTGTCGGGTCAACCGAAAGAACAGCAACTTGTCGATCAGGTACTTCATTAAGGAAACGACGAATTAATTCATCTGTTAAGGAGCTTTTTCCTGCACCGCCTGTTCCTGTAATACCGAGAACTGGAACCGCTTGCTCAGATGTCTTAATTTGTTCAAGGAGGCTTTCTGTTGTAGCCGCTGATTCGCAAACCGCATCCAGCTTATTCTCAGCAAAGGTAATAAATTGCGCAACTGCTTTTACATCGCCAGCCAAAAGCTGATCAAAACGATTTTGCAATGACGATTGAACTGTTGAATAATCACATTCCTGAAGCATTAAATTAATCATCCCTTGAAGGCCGTAATCTCGCCCATCATCAGGAGAAAAAATTCTTGCAATTCCATAGTCATGCAGTTCTTTAATTTCACGAGGGATAATAACGCCTCCGCCACCCGCATAAATCCGAATATGCGATGCTCCCTTTTCCTTCAACAAATCATACATATATTTAAAATACTCAACATGTCCGCCTTGGTAAGAGGACATCGCAATTCCTTGTACATCCTCTTGAATTGCCGCATTGACTACTTCCTCAACAGAACGGTTATGACCTAGATGAATAACTTCTACTCCGCTCGATTGTAAAATACGTCTCATAATATTAATCGATGCATCATGACCATCAAATAAACTAGATGCTGTAACAAAACGAATATGGTGCTTTGGTTTATATACTTCTATCTCACTCATGGGACTCCCCCTCATTAAAATGTTTTAGATTCGATACTTTCCTTGTTCGATATACCTTTTAACATTAATTCCGTCTGAAGCTCAATATACTCTTTTAAAGAGTACGTTTTATTCAATGCCCATCTGCGAAAACTCCACATTTGCCCATGTACAAAAATGTTATGAGCCATGAGATATACTTCTTTTTCATTTAATTCAATTTCACCTTTGTCGACACATTGTTGAATCAGTTGCTCAAATATGGAGACCATTTCGAGCTCCTTCTTTAATACATAGGATAAAGCATCTTTTGTCAGTGCTTTCACTTCTTGATACATGACAAGCACTTCATCCTGTCTTTCATCAATAGATTGATAGAAGTAAGCAATCGATCGCTTTAACCCTTCAAGTGTGCCGTCACTTTTATGAAATTCTTCTTGTAAATTTTCTTGAAATTGTTCATAAATATAATCGCACACGAGATATAGGACATCTTCCTTTGAGCGAATATATTCATAAAGAGTGCCAATACTAAACCCAGCCGCTTTAGCAATTTCTCGAGTAGTTGTTCGATGGAAGCCCTTTTCGCGAAAAAGAGTTACAGCACCCTTAATCATTTGCTTCCGCCGCTTCTCGACAAGCTGCTCATCCTTAACAGATGCATGAACCTCTCTCTTCTCCATCCTCCCTCTCCTTTATAAAGGGAGTTACCCGGCGCTATGCTTAAAGCCGGATAACTGCTCACTTATTCTATTTATTTTGTAACCATTCTAGAGATAACAAGCTTTTGAATTTCTTGTGTTCCTTCATAAATTTGAGTGATTTTCGCATCACGCATATAGCGCTCTACTGGATAATCTTTTGTATAACCATAGCCGCCGAATACTTGAACAGCCTCTGTTGTTACTTTCATTGCTGTGTCACCTGCAAACAGTTTAGACATCGCAGATTCTTTCCCGTATGGTAGACCTTCAGATTCTAACCATGCAGCTTGGTATGTTAATAGTCTAGCTGCTTCAATGTTTGTTGCCATCTCTGCTAATTTGAAACCAATTCCTTGTTGAAGAGCAATTGGCTTTCCAAATTGAACACGCTCTTTCGCGTAATCCGTTGCAGCATCCATTGCTCCTTGTGCGATTCCAACTGCTTGAGCAGCAATTCCATTACGACCGCCATCAAGTGTCATCATCGCAATTTTGAACCCTTCTCCTTCTTGCCCTAGTAAGTTTTCTTTTGGTACACGACAATCTTCAAAAATGATTTCTGTTGTTGGAGACGAACGAATACCTAATTTTTGTTCTTTTTTCCCTACGCTGAAGCCTGGGAAGTCTTTTTCAACGATAAATGCACTTGTTCCTTTTTGTTTAGATTCTGGATCTGTTAGTGCAAACACTACATATGTATCTGCAATACCACCATTTGTGATAAAGATTTTAGAGCCATTTAAAATATATTCATCGCCAACTAGTTTAGCTGTTGTTCTCATGCCGCCTGCATCTGAACCTGAACCTGGTTCTGTTAAACCGTACCCACCAATTTTTTCACCTTGCGCCATTGGACGTAAATATTTTTGTTTTTGTTCTTCAGAGCCAAATTTATAAATCGGCCAACCTGCAAGTGATGTATGTGCAGATAGTGTAACACCTGTAGAAGCACATACTCTTGATAGTTCTTCAATTGCAATACAGTATGCTAAATAATCGCTGCCGATACCGCCGTACTGTTCTGGCCAAGGAATACCTGTTAAACCAAGCTCCGCCATTTTATCAAAAATTTCACGATCAAAACGCTCTTCTTCATCACGCTCAGCTGCTGTTGGAGCTACTTCATTTAACGCAAAATCGCGAACCATTTTTCTAATCATTTCATGTTCTTCTGTTAATTTAAATTGCATAATCTTTTCCCCCAATAAATGTGATTTTTTATAGATGTTTACTAATAACTATTCGTTGAATTTCACTTGTTCCTTCATAAATCTCTGTTACTTTTGCATCACGGAAATAACGTTCCACAGGATATTCTTTCGTATATCCATAACCACCAAACACTTGAATAGCTTCAGTTGTCACTTCCACCGCTGTTTTAGAAGCAAACAGCTTTGCCATCGAAGCTTGCTTGCTGCATGGCAGCCCTTGTGCGCGCAGAGATGCAGCTTGATAGATTAGTAGTCTAGATGCTTCGATTGCTGTCGCCATATCAGCTAGCTTAAAGCCAATGCCCTGCTGCATAGCAATTGGTTTTCCAAATTGAATGCGCTCTTTTGCATATTGCACAGCGTGTTGATAGGCTCCTTCAGCAATCCCAAGCGCCTGAGCAGCAATCCCAATTCGCCCGACATCAAGGTTCGCCATGGCAATTTTGAACCCTTCTCCTTCTTGACCAAGTAAATTCGCTTTAGGAATTCGCATATCCTCAAACGATAGTTGCAGCGTTCTTGAACCATGAAGTCCCATCTTGTGTTCATCTTTACCAAAGACTAGACCAGGTGTCCCTTTTTCCACAATAAAGGCCGAAATCCCCTTGCTGCCCTTGGCCGGATCAGTCGAAGCAAAAACAATGTATACATCAGCCTCTCCGCCGTTTGTGATAAACACTTTCGAACCATTAATGCGGTAAAAATCCCCCTCCTTTACCGCTTTCGTTTTCAAACTTGCAGCATCTGAGCCTGCACTCGGTTCGGTTAAACAAAAAGCGCCAAGCCATTCACCTGAAGCAAGCTTCGGTACATAGTGTTGCTTTTGCTCTTCCGTACCAAAATAAACAATTGGATTTGTACCAACTGACGTATGTACAGAGAGAATAACGCCGATTGTTGGGCTTACTTTTGAAATCTCATGAATCGCAATAATATAGGACATGAAATCCATTTCAGCCCCGCCGTATTTCTCCGGGATGGGAATACCCATCAAACCAAGCTCCCCCATTTTGTACAAAACCTCGCGCGGAAATTCACCATTTTCCATGTTTGCTATAAATGGAGAAATATGTTCTCTAGCAAAATCACGGACCATATTCCGCATCATTTGCTGCTCTTCCGTAAATTGCAGTTTCATGAATATTCCTCCCACTGAAAATCAAATGCAAGACTTAGTTATACTCGTAAAAGCCACGTCCTGATTTCTTGCCATACCAACCTGCTTTTACATATTTGCGCAGCAGTGGACATGGGCGATATTTATCATCACCGAAACCTTCGTGCAATGTTTCCATAATGTATAGACATGTATCTAAGCCAATAAAATCAGCAAGCGTTAACGGCCCCATTGGATGATTCATCCCAAGTTTCATGACATCATCAATAGCTTCTTTTGTCGCTACTCCTTCATATAAGGCATAAATCGCTTCATTAATCATTGGCAGCAAAATACGGTTCGATATAAATCCAGGAGCATCATTTACTTCCACCGGAGTCTTCCCTAATGATTTAGCCATTTCTTCAATCGCCACATATACTTCATCAGCAGTTGCCAGCCCGCGAATAATCTCTACCAACTTCATAACTGGAACTGGATTCATAAAATGCATGCCAATCACTTGAGTTGGACGCTTTGTTACAGCTGCAATCTCTGTAATTGGTAATGATGATGTATTCGTTGCTAAAATAGCATGTTCTGGAGCAATTTGATCTAACTCCGCAAACAACTTTGACTTAATTTCCATATTTTCCACAGCTGCTTCAATAACTAAATCAACATTTGCTGCATTTTGCAGATCAGTTGATGGCGTTAATCTTGATAAAGTCGCATCTCGCAATTCTGCAGTAATCTTTTCCTTTTCTACTTGGCGAGCTAGATTTTTTGTGATAGTAGCTAGACCTTTTTCTACAAAAGCTTCTTGTAAGTCGTGTAGAATAACCTGATAGCCACCCATTGCACATACTTGGGCAATACCTGAACCCATTTGCCCCGCTCCAATGACCATTATTCTTTTAATTGCCATGACTGTATGCCTCCATTATTAATAATCTATTAATCTTGTTTTGGTACTTCAATTAAAACAGCATCCCCTTGACCGCCACCGCTACAAATCGCTGCAATTCCTAACCCGCCGCCACGACGCTTTAGTTCATGCATCAGGGTGATAATAATTCTGGCGCCACTTGCTCCAATCGGATGACCTAGTGCAACGGCCCCTCCATTGACATTCACTTTCTCTGGATCAACCTTTGCAATCTCCTCAGTAATAAGTGCCACTGCTGCAAAGGCTTCATTGATCTCAAACAAGTCAATTTCCTCTAAAGATTTTCCTGTTTTCTCTAACAACTTATTGATGACAAGGCCCGGTGCTTTTGGGAAATCCTTCGCTTCCATTGATAACTCAGCATGACCAACAATATAAGCAAAAGGCGTTTTCCCTTCTTTCATTGCCCGTTCTTCACTCATCAATACAAGAGCACCTGCTCCATCATTCACACTTGGAGCGTTCCCTGCTGTAATCGTTCCTTCTTTATTAAACGCCGGTGCTAATTTAGCTAAAACTTCAAGTGAAGTATCCTTTCTAGGTGACTCATCCTTTTCAATCAAAATCGGTTGGCCTTTGCGGACCGGAACTTCAACAGGTACAATCTCTTCTCTAAAGATGCCGCCTTCTATAGCCTCAATCGATTTTTGATGGCTGCGATATGCCCATTCATCCTGCGCCTCGCGGGATAGCTTGAATTCCTCTGCCGATTGGTCTCCATATGTCCCCATAGATACACCCGTAAAGCTGCAGCTTAATCCGTCATGAGTCATTGAATCTTTTAATTCAGCATCGCCCATGCGTAAACCCCATCTCGCTTTTGGAATAAAGTACGGAGCATTGCTCATCGATTCCATACCACCTGCCACAATCACTTCCTCATCCCCAGAGCGAATAATTTGATCGGCTAGTGTAACACTTCGAAGGCCCGAAGCACACACTTTATTAATCGTCTCTGTTTTAATATCCCAAGGAAGGCCCGCAGCACGAGCAGCTTGACGGGACGGAATTTGACCTTGCCCTGCCTGTAATACATTTCCCATAATGACTTCATCTACTTGATCAAACGGTACACCTGATCTCTCAAGCGCTTCTTTAATTACAATTCCGCCAAGTTCTGACGCTTTTAAACTGCCTAATCCACCGTTAAACTTTCCAATTGGTGTTCGAACTCCACTCACAATGACTGTTTTACCCATTAAAATCATTCCCCTCCGAAATATTATAAAGATTCCGAAAAATTAACTGACTGAACGCTCGCTCAAAATGACATCATAAAAAATGGGCCTATACGTTTTTCATTACACTTTCAACATACATTGCAATCTGATAGATTGTTAGTAGTTGGTGGATACCTGCTTCAATAGACCATTGAAGCAGGTATTCCACTGTTTAAGACACTAAAGTTGTGGATTCACCAATGATGGATTTTTCTAATAATTCTGCTACATCATACGTTTTTACATTTTCTTCGACTTCTTTTGCTTTTGTTCCATCAGACAACATTGTTAAACAGAATGGACATCCAGAACTAATAACTGATGGATTAACCGCTAAAGCCTGCTCAGTACGAGCAACATTAATACGGTGTCCTGTTTCTTCTTCCATCCACATTAAGCCGCCGCCTGCACCACAGCACATACCTGTTTCACGTTTCCGCTCCATTTCAACAAGCGTAACACCTGGAATCGATTTTAAAATCTCCCTTGGCGGGTCATAGACCTCATTGTAACGACCTAAGTAACAAGAATCATGGAATGTAATCTTCTCGTTTACTTCATACTTCGGTACAAGTTTCCCTTCTTGAACAAGCTTCGCTAATAGTTCAGTATGATGATAGACTTCTGCCTCTAAACCGAAATCCGGGTACTCATTTTTGAAAATATTAAAAGCGTGAGGATCAATCGTTACGATTTTCTTCACTTCATTCTTCTCAAACTCAGCAATATTATTGCTTGCAAGTTCTTGGAATAAGAACTCGTTTCCTAAACGGCGTGGAGTATCACCTGAGTTTTTCTCTTTATTTCCTAAAATAGCAAACTTTACTCCCGCTTCATTTAGTAGTTTTGCAAAAGAAAGGGCAATCTTTTGACTGCGGCTATCGTAAGAGCCCATAGAGCCAACCCAGAATAAATACTCAAATTCTTCGCCAGCTTTCTTCGCTTCTTTCACAGTCGGTACATGAACATCGTCACGCAGCTCTCTCCAGTCTTCTTTTTCCTTACGGTTTAAGCCCCACGGATTCCCTTGACGCTCGATGTTCGTCATCGCACGCTGTGCATCTGGATCTAACTTACCTTCCGTTAACACTAGATAACGGCGCATATCAATGATTTTATCTACATGCTCATTCATAACAGGACATTGGTCCTCACAGTTTCGGCATGTTGTACATGACCAAAGCTCTTCTTCTGTAATAACCTCACCAATTAAGCTCCTCGAATATACTTCTGCTGCTGCAGCTGATTCTTGAGCACCAATTGAATTTGCTGCTGCTGCAGCCAATTGGTTTCCTTCCGCGTTTCCAAAAACAAAAGTTGGAACCCACGGCTGTTTACCTGTTACAACAGCTCCTGTATTCGTTAAATGATCACGCATTTTAACAATGATATCCATCGGAGACAGCATTTTTCCTGTTCCTGTTGCTGGACACATATTTGTACAGCGCCCGCATTCTACACAAGCATATAAATCAACAAGTTGAAGTTGCGTAAAATCTTCAATGCGTTTCGCACCGTAGTACACTTCCGCTTCTTCATCTTCTGGTTCTTCCTCAAAATTAATCGCTTTCAACTTTCCTGGATTATCTAAACGATTCAAATATACATTCAACGGTCCAGCAATCAAATGGAAGTGCTTAGATTGTGGAATATATACTAGGAACGTTAAAATAATAAGCAGATGCAACCACCAAGCTATGTAGAAAACTGTAATAGCCGCCGTTTCACCCATCCAGCCAAACAAAAAAGCAATACTGGAAGCAACAGGTTCTGACCATGCAGCTTCATGCCCATGCCAGATCATTGCCATTCCATTTCCTAGTAAAACTGTAATCATAATCCCCATGATAAAAATAACAACTAAGCCTGATTTGAACCCTCGTTTTAAACGAACTAGCTTTTCAATATAACGACGATAAAAAGCAGCAAAAATAGCGATAAGCACTGCTAGCGTAACAATCTCTTCAAAGAAAGTGAAGATTGGATACACAGGCCCCAATGGCAAATGAGCCCCTGGCTTAATTCCTTTAATAATGAAATCAATCGCGCCAAATTGAACAAGAATAAATCCATAGAAAAGAAAAAGATGAATGATACCACTCTTTTTATCCTTGAATAGCTTTTTTTGCCCGAAAACGTTGATTTTAACTTTTTCGAGTCGTTCTTTTACACGATTGTCAAATTCTACTTTCTTACCGAGCTTCACATAAGCCGTTCGTGTCTTTAACAAGTAGACAAACAAACTTACCCCGTAAGCGGTTACAAGTAGAGTAGCAATTAAGTTAATCCACAGTAAGCCATTCATTTCTACACTCCGCCCCCTTTTGCATATTTTACACAATTTAAAAATACCATATATTCTGTTTTTTTGTATAAATGGTATTTTCAAGAAATTAACTGTTACCTCTATTATATAATGAATGAGCATTCAGTCAATCACTTTTTTGAATTTTTTACATTTTCTTCTTTGGTTATGAAATGGATTTTTTGGAAAAAATCAATAAATAAGAAAGTTACTCTGTGCCCTTCATACTTTGCACTTCACCTAACTTAAAGGATTACTGGCACATAAAAATTGGTTAAAAAGGGGAAATATCGTTGGAAATCGCTAGAACGATAGCCTTCATCATCTTCATCATACTCATTCTATTGTGGATTGATTATAAGTGGGGCCAAGCACAACATCGAAAAAAAACGAAGAAAAAGACGTATCCGCTACGTCGAAGCAATATCAAAATTTTCAATTCAGGACCAAAGCTATTCTATGACTTATTTACAGAAATCGAACATGCCCAAAAACATATTCATATTTTGTTTTATATTATTAAAAATGATCAGTTCAGTCAGCAATTCGTTGCGCTTTTAAAACAAAAGGCCGAAAGCAATGTGGAAGTTCGTTTGTTAGTAGACTGGGTAGGTGCCCATAAGCTGTCTAAACAACTCATTCGGGAATTAAAACAAAGCGGCGTACATTTTTCCTATTGCTTCAAACCGCGGTTTCCGTTCTTTTTTTATACATTACAAAAACGGAACCATAGAAAAATTACCATAATTGATGGAAAAATTGGATATCTAGGTGGATTAAATATCGCAAAAGAATATGTCAATCAAGATAACAAGCTAAATCCTTGGCGAGATTATCATATAAAAATAAAAGGTGAAGCTGTTCAGGATTTGCAAAGTACATTTTTAACCGATTGGTACATGGCTACAAAAGAGGATTTACGCATACATCCACATTATTTTCCGCCACTTTCGCCTGGTACCCAAAAACAGCAGCTAATCGTAACAGATGGCTGGGGAGTAGAAGGAACATTCCTGGATCTTATTGACCAGGCAGAAGAAAAAATCGTAATTGGTACACCTTACTTTATTCCAAGTGAAAGATTATTTAATAAACTAAGACAAGCGCTTCATAAAGGCGTTGCTTTAACGATTATTGTTCCGAAAACATCGGACCATATTTTGGTTAAAGAAGCCTCCTATCGGTATTTTCGTGTATTAGAAAAAGAAGGAGCGACCATTTTACAATTTCATAGAGGTTTCTATCATGCAAAAGTGATGCTGATTGACGATCAAATCAGCGATATCGGAACATCCAATTTCGATAAGCGAAGTTTATTTTTAAATAGTGAAATTAATGCTTTACTATTCGATTCCATATCGATTGAACAGACCAAAAAGTATGTAGAAGTCGACATTACTGAATCCGCTCCAATTAACGAGAAAGCTTATAAAAAACCTAATGCACTTCACAAGTTAAAAGAAGCAATCGCTTTTTGCTTATCACCCTTTTTATAAATCGCTTTATTAAACAATTTTCCGCTAAATTGGAACTTCCATCAGTGGGGGGTTCCTTTATGATTCTAATGAAGGACATCTTCCTTGTCTAATTGCCGGATTTTGTTCTTCATGGCTCTGATGAAGGACACTTCCCTTGTCTAATTGCTGGATTTTGTTCTTCATGGCTCTGATGAAGGACATTCCCCTGATCTAGTTATCGAATTTTGTCCTTCATGACTTTGATGAAAGACATTTTTCTGGCCAGATTCCTGAATTTTGTCCTTCATGGCTCCTATGAAGGACATTCCCTGGCCAGATTTCTAGAATTTTATCCTTACACACACTTTTTGAGAACAGTAAAAAAATTATATAAGAAGAATGATTATTCAACTAAACGGGAAGGCTGTCCCGAAAGCCATTTTCATGACCTTTGGAACAGCCTCACCTTTTAGCATAACCTAACAAAGGGAGAGAACCATAGATGAAAATCCGCTTCGGTTATGTGGCTAATGCTACTTGTTTATGGGAGGCCTCCCCTGCTAAAACTTTGACCTTTAAGCGATTCACAACTCTAGGTGAAGAAGAAGGGCTGGCAAAACTGCTTAACGTGACGAAGCAAAATATCGAAAATACACGGCGTATTTTATATTACAATACCGCTCATCAAATCGAACTCTATCGTCTTTCGAGTTCAATTGTTCCATTAGCGACACATCCTGATATTGAGTGGGATTTTGTCACTCCGTTTGAACAAGAATGGAAGGAGCTCGGCGATTGGATTACACAGCATGCTTTGCGTGTTAGCTTCCACCCTAATCAATTTACGCTATTTACAAGCCCGCAGCCCCACATAACAAAAAATGCAGTAAAAGATATGACCTTTCATTATCGAATGCTTGAAGCAATGGGCATAGAAAAGCAGTCCTATATCAATATTCATGTCGGCGGCGCCTATGGGGATAAGATTGCAGCTACTGCTCGTTTTCATGAAAATCTAAAACAGCTTCCCCAACAAGTAAAAGCGCAGATGACATTAGAAAATGACGATAAAACATATACCGCACTCGAAACGTTCCATATTTGTCAGAAGGAACAAATTCCACTTGTATTTGACTATCATCATCATATGGCCAATTTATGTGAGGTGCCGCTTACAGACTTACTTTATGATGTTTTTTGCACTTGGAAGCATACGAATGTAGTACCGAAAATTCATATTTCTTCTCCAAAATCAGAAACAACCTTTCGCTCACATGCTGATTTTGTGGATATTGAGTTTCTTAAACCCTTATTCAAAGCTTTACAAGAACTTGGACAAGATGTGGATTTCATGATTGAGGCTAAAATGAAGGATCAAGCGATGCTAAAATTAATCGAAGATATAGCCAAAGTTCGCGGTGTTAAAAGAGTAAGTGGCGGCAGTGTTATATGGAAATAGAAAAACGGACAAACATCGAAATCGTTTGTCCGTTTTTCTTTGCTAGCTGGTCGAGCCGCTTCTGCTTTTCTTTTTGTCCAGCTCCTGCGGCTAGCTCGCTTTTCTTTTTACATCTTCTCTGGTGCAGATACGCCGATTAGTGCTAGGGCATTTTTCAATGTAATTTGAACAGATTTAACAAGCGCTAAGCGTGCTTTACTTCTGTCCAACTGATCTGCATCTAATACTTTCTCCGCATTATAGAAACTGTGGAATGTAGATGCTAAGTCAAAAATATAGTTCGTGATGCGGTGCGGCATCCGTTTATCCGCTGCTTCTGCAATAGCTTGAGGGAATTCTCCTAGCTTTTTCAACAGTTCAATTTCTTTTTCAGAAGAAACCGCAGTGAAATCCGTAACTCCTTCAAAGCTAATGCCTTGTTCAGCACCTGAACGCAAAATACTTGAAATACGAGCATGCGCATATTGTGCATAGTATACTGGGTTGTCATTTGATTGAGAAACAGCTAGATCCAAGTCAAAATCCATATGCGTATCGGCACTTCTCATTGCAAAGAAGTAGCGCGTTGCATCTAAACCGACTTCATCAATTAAATCACGCATCGTCACAGCTTTACCTGTACGTTTACTCATTTTCATTTTCTCGCCGTTTTTATATAAATGTACAAGCTGAATAATTTCCACTTCAAGCTGCTCGCGATTGTATCCTAGCGCTTCAATAGCCGCTTTCATACGCGGGATATATCCGTGATGGTCCGCTCCCCAAATATTAATTAATGTTTCAAAACCGCGCTCTAATTTATTGCGGTGGTAAGCAATATCTGGTGTTAAATACGTATAAGAACCATCTTGTTTAATTAACACGCGGTCTTTATCGTCACCAAGCTCCGTTGAACGGAACCAAGTTGCTCCGTCTTGCTCATAAATATGACCATTTTCTTTTAGGACAGCTAGTGCAGCATCGATTTTTCCATCTTGGTAAAGAGATGTTTCTGAATACCATACATCAAAACCGACACGGAAGTTTTCAAGGTCCTGCTTTAATTTAGCCATTTCATATTTTAAACCGTACTCACGGAAGAAATCGAAACGTTCTTGTTCATCCACATTCACATACTTGTCGCCAAACTCCTCAGCAAGCTTTTTCCCAATCCCGATAATATCCTCCCCATGGTAACCATCGGCAGGCATTTCTTTATCGATGCCTAACGCTTGGAAATAACGCGCTTCTACTGAAAGAGCTAAGTTATTAATTTGATTCCCAGCATCATTAATGTAGTATTCACGAGATACATCATAGCCTGCTTTCGCTAACACATTACATAATGAATCCCCTACAGCTGCCCCGCGAGCATGTCCTAGGTGTAGATCACCAGTTGGGTTTGCCGAAACAAATTCTACCTGAATTTTCTCGCCCTTTCCAAAATCGGTTGCACCGTAAGCATCCTTCGCTTCAAGAATAACCGGAATAAGCTCCGTTAAATATGAATTATTCATATAAAAGTTAATAAAACCTGGGCCCGCAATTTCAATTTTTTCAATCGATGCTTTAGATTGATCGAAGTTCGCAATTAATTCTTCCGCAATCATTTTTGGTGCCTTTTTTGCAGTCTTTGTTAGGCGCATCGCCATATTGGTTGAATAATCACCATTTGCTTTATCTTTTGGCAATTCTAAAATAACATCTGGTAGTTGTTCTTCTGTTGCTAGGCCAGCTTTTAAGACAGCTGCTTTAATTTCTTCTTTTAACTTTGCTTGCACTTGTTCTACAACGTTCATTTCGCTGTTTCCTCCTTATAAGAAATCTTCATCTCATATTGCCCAGGCTCGCTTCCTTGCATCTGTAATGTATAACGCAACATAAGCTTCCCTTCTCTTGCTTGTTCATCCCAATGATAACTGCGTACTTTCGTTTTCGTCTGCGTTCCAAGCCGGCCGTATATACTTTCATAGTAGCCGTCTGTTAATTCGTTTAAACGAAATACTTGACGCATTTTAAACACACCGCTTCTAAGCAGCAATGTTTCATTTTCTTTATGCTTAACCGTTGTATTTGTCGAACCCGCTTCGTTTTCTTCGGTATATTGAATGTATAACGTATCTCCTTTGTACACACTTGTCCCAAAGGTAATGAGTTCATACGTTTCTGTATCTTGACCAAACGTGATTTTCGTTTGGAGAGTTACTTTAACTTTTTGTTTATTTATATGATGAAGAGACAAAAAAACACTTCCTTCATGGCGTCATCCTTAACTTTTTAAGTATAAAGATTCTGAAGCGAAGTTTCAACTTCGATTTCATGTGAAATAAACGAGCCTTATATAAAAAAACTCTACAGAGAAACAAAAGTCTTTGTAGAGTTTTGATACACATCATGATTATTTTTTTTGAACCCATCCTAAAATCATTTCACGAATCAGCTTACTTGCTGTGTTAGCTGTTTGCTCAGAGGGATCATAAACAGGTGCTACTTCGACTAAGTCGCAGCCTACCACCTTAATGTCTGAACCAGCAATTGCGTGAATCGCCGCTAATAATTCTTTCGACGTAATGCCGCCGCAATCAACTGTACCTGTACCTGGCGCGTGTGCAGGGTCTAATACATCAATGTCAATGGTTACATAGACAGGACGACCTGCAAGCTTCGGTAATACTTCTTTCAATGGCTCTAGAACTTCAAATTTCGAAATGTGCATACCTTGCTCTTTCGCCCATTCAAACTCTTCCTTTAAGCCGGAACGAATGCCGAAAGAATACACATTCTTTGGACCGATTAAATCAGCTGCTTTACGGATGATTGCTGCATGTGAAAGCGGCTCACCTTCATAATCTTCGCGTAAATCCGTATGTGCATCCATATGAATAACCGCCATGTCCGGATACTTTTTATGCATTGCTTTAATGACCGGCCAAGACACAAGATGCTCACCGCCCATTCCAAGCGGGAATTTACCATCTTCAAGTAATCCGTCGATATAGCTTTCAATCATATCAATGCTTTTTTGCGGATTTCCAAACGGTAACGGAATATCCCCTGCGTCAAAAAATCTCACTTCTTCTAATTCTCGATCTAGATAAGGGCTGTATTCTTCTAAACCGATTGATACTTCACGAATACGTGCTGGACCAAAACGAGAACCAGGACGAAAGCTAACAGTCCAGTCCATTGGCATTCCATAAAGGACTGCTTCCGATTCTTCATAACTAGGGTGACTTTTAATAAATACATTGCCTGAATAAGCTTCATCAAAACGCATCTTTGCGGCCTCCTCAACGAATAAAGGGCGGAACTTTGCCAAGTTAGCTAGCTGAACATCGGATTTACTAAAAACCAGATTGAGCTTTAAAAATGAGCAAAGCTCTGCTTCGTCCGCCCCGACTTCGTTCTTTAAATATGATATCTATAGAAGTTTCTAAAAAAACTCTCGTTTATTTTACTAAATCTTGAACAAATTTAGGTAATACAAAAGCTGCTTTATGAAGTTCTTTTGTATAATATTTTGTTTCAATTTCATGGAAACGCTCATCCGCCACTTCCAGCGGGTTGTATTTTTTCGAACCGATTGTAAATGCCCATAGACCACTTGGATAGGTTGGGATGTTCGCTACGTACAAGTTTGTAATGGGAAAAATTCCTTTTACGTCATGTTGTACGTTACGAATTAAGTCCGCTTTAAACCAGGGGTTATCAGACTGAGCCACGAAAATACCGTCTTCTTTCAATGCTTTTGAAATACCGGCATAGAAACCTTTTGTAAATAGGTTTACAGCTGGTCCAACAGGCTCAGTAGAATCTACCATAATAACGTCATATTCGTTTTCACTTTCGGCAATATGCAGAAAGCCGTCCCCTACTTGTACATCCACACGAGGATCCTCTAACATGCCAGCGATTTCCGGTAAATACTTCTTAGAGTATTCAATTACTTTCCCGTCAATATCCACAAGTGTTGCTTCTTTCACACTTGGGTGCTTTAATACTTCGCGGATTACCCCGCCGTCTCCACCTCCTACAACTAATACGGTTTCCGGGTTTGGATGCGTAAATAATGGCACATGGGCTACCATCTCATGGTACACAAACTCATCACGTTGTGAAGTCATAACCATATCATCAAGCAAAAGCATGTTGCCCCATTCTTCAGTCTCAATCATGTCTAACTTTTGAAAATCGGTTTGTTCTGTATGTAAAGTACGATTCACTTTCATCGTAATACCAAAGTTCTCAGTTTGTTTCTCGGTAAACCAAATGCTCATTTATTCGCTTCCTTTCCGCATCTATTTATTGAAATGAACCGGTTGCTGTTGGCTTTAGCTAGAAAAAGTATAGACGAATCTAGCAAAATTGCAAGATAAATCTTTGCTGTTTACAATTACCATGTTTAAAAAATACTTTTTTTTCCATAATAAATAATAGATAGATGATTCACCTTACTTAGCAAACTTTTTAATAAGGAGGCAAAGCAATGGAAGTGATACCACTTCAGCGATTTAAACGGGCTGGAAAGTATGTGCGAGCATTTCTAATCCTAGCAACACTCGGAATAATCCTTCTATTTATCATGCTTCTGTCTCTGCTCATTTATGCAAAAATCCTTGGCCCGCCTCCATTGGCCGTCCCGGAGTCTACCCTTTATTACAGCGAAAGCGGGACAGTCATCGGAGAAACCCATAACGGCCAAAAACGCTATTGGGTATCGATTGACGCCATTTCACCAGAGCTTGTTAACGCGACTATCGCCGTGGAGGATCGACAGTTTTATACGCATAAAGGCTTTGATGTAAAGCGGATTGGCGGCGCCATTATAGCAGATTTAAAAGCAAAAGCAAAAGTCCAGGGAGCAAGTACGATTACTCAGCAATATGCTCGAAATCTTTTTCTCGATCACGATAAAACATGGAAGCGAAAATGGAATGAAGCTTTATATACGATTCGGCTGGAAATGAATTATTCAAAAGAAGAAATTCTCGAAGGCTACTTAAATACAATTTATTATGGCCATGGGGCTTACGGGGCCGAGGCAGCCAGTCAATATTATTTTGGAAAAACAGCAAAAGAACTCACTCTTGCTGAGGCTAGTATTCTGGCTGGCATTCCAAAAGGGCCAAGCAGCTACTCTCCGATTGTAAATCTAGAGAAAGCAAAAACTCGCCAAAACATTGTTTTACATTCAATGGTACAAAAAAACTACATTTCTGAAGCAGAACAAAAACAAGCTCTCCAAGCTCCTTTATCCTTAAAAGGTGAACATACAATTGTTACAAATAAAATGGCTCCGTATTTTCAGGACGCCGTCAAGCAGACGCTGCAAAAGGAGCTAGGAATCGATGAGCGAACCATTGAGCTTGGCGGTTTACGTGTGTATACAACATTGGATGAAAAACAGCAAGCATTAGCAGAAGAAGCATTTGAGAAAATCATCACCAAGTCCTCCAACATTCAAGGAGCGCTCGTGGCGATGAAACCAAAAACGGGAGAAGTAACAGCGCTTGTAGGAGGAAGAGATTATCAACAATCACCTTTCAACCGAGCTACACAAGCGATTCGTCAACCGGGCTCTACGATTAAGCCGCTTCTCTACTATGCTGCATTAGAAAATGGATTCACACCTTCGACTACTTTAATGAGTGAAAAAACGACATTTAAATTTGACGAGGGCCAATCCTCGTATTCACCAAGTAATTACAACCATCAGTACGCTGACTCGGAAATTACACTTGCTCAAGCCATTGCCTTATCAGACAACATTTATGCAGTGAAAACACATTTGTTTCTTGGACAAAAAGTACTTCGCGATACCGCTAAACGTTTTGGACTAACATCAAAGATGGAGGTCGTACCATCGCTTGCATTAGGAACATCGGGAGCACGTATCATAGAAATGGTCAATGCATACAGCTTATTTGCTAATGGCGGGAAAAAGGTAAAACCCGTTTTCATTACAAAAGTAGAGAATCACCAAGGCGATGTTTTATTTCAATATAAAAAAGAAAACGAACAAGTGCTGGACCCTGATCAAACTTTTGTCATGACACAGATGCTAACAGGCGTCTTTGATGAAACGCTTAACGGTTATACCAAAGTAACAGGCAGCACGATTAGTAAACAATTAACGCACGTGTATGCCGGAAAATCCGGTTCCACTTCTACAGACAGTTGGATGATTGGCTACACGCCACAGCTTGTTACAGGTGTATGGACAGGATATGATCAAGCAAAAAAAATTGAAAATCCAGCCGAAAAGGTATACGCCAAGAAAATTTGGGCTACCTTCATGGAAGCAAGTCTTAAAGATAAACCAGTAAAATATTTTAAAGAAACAAGCAACGTCATCGGTCTCCATATTGATCCAAAAAGCGGAAAGATCGCGTCCGAGCGCTGTTCCAATTCCCGTTTAACCTACTTTGTCAAAGGAACAGAGCCAGAAGAATACTGTCCAGAGCATTTCAAAGGTGATGCACCAAAAGAACAACAACCAGCGAAAAAACCTTGGTATAAATGGATTTTAAAACCTTGGGGCTAAGAAAAGCGGAAACGGCTTGACCAGCTCGTGAAGAAAATAGGGAAAGACCCGGAAGGCGTTCTTTGCCTTTCGAGGGCTTTCATCTTTTTCACAGCGAGCTAGCCGTTGGAGCTAGACATTGAGAAAAGCGAAAACGGCTTAATCAGTTCTCCTTAATAAAAACCTCGCAATTCAATGACTGCGAGGTTTTTTCGTTCTTATATTTATCACAATTATATTATTCAACCGTTAAATCCTGCTTTAATTGCTCTGCAGAACGTTCCCACATACCTGTATCATGATTCTGTAAATAATCGGCTAATATCTTTTTCGATTTATCGTCCATATGCTCGACCATAATATGACGTTTCAATGATTTATCCATTTTATTCACATGCTCTGGCAACGACTTGTATCCACGGCGAATCGAGCGATCAACCGTCATTTCACAAGCCGTTACACCTGCATATAGCGGACCATTTGGACCTACTTCAATCGTCACCCAGACGAGCCAATATGGTTTAGCATTTGGGACTTCCTCTTTAGAAGTTAAAAACTTAATGCCGCGTTCTACCGCACTGCGCGCATGCATCGCACCAATATCCACTTCTGCTTCTCCAGCTTCGACATCAATAATGACCGGCGAAATATTATCGAGCGTTAATACGCCTGCACCAAATCCACCGTGTCCCTCTGTAGGATCGTTTTTGATAATATTAAAACCGACCTTTTTCTTTTGTTGTTCTTCCATGCGTCTATTCTCCTCCATCCATATTTATCTTAAAAAAAGATACCGCTAAAAAATTGACTTAATGTACCCGAAATGAACGGCAATACCGTTTGAAATAGCGGATCAATCGTATAGTTACTGAGCGGGGTAAGAACGATAATTAAAAATACTAACATGCCATACTGTTCAAATTGCGTTAATTTAGCCCGCATATCTGCCGAAACTAAGTCTTCAATAATCCGATATCCATCCAAAGGAGGAAACGGCAATAAATTAAAGACAAACAACACGAGATTCAGCCAAATAAGCATTTCAAAAAACGGGACAATCAATGGAGATATTTCTACTCCTGCAGCAAGCAATCCGTACCAAACAAAGTACCCTATACTCGCGACCACTAAATTACTAAAGGGACCAGCAAAAGATACTAAAATTCCTGCTAGACGTGGATTTTTAAAATAAAAACGATTCACAGGAACCGGTCGCGCCCATCCAAATCCAAACAGCAAAATAAAAATCGTACCGACTGGATCTAAATGCGAAACCGGGTTTAACGTCACTCGGCCCTCATTTTTCGCTGTTAAATCACCAAACTTATATGCCACATAAGCATGGGCAAATTCATGTACGGTAAAAGCAATTAACAGAACGACGATGACATACGGCAACTGCTCTAAGTCAAACGCTAAAAAATCCATCCATAGTTTCTCCCCCATTATTTTATACCCCTAGTATACAGGAAATCACTGAGAAGGGAAAAAACTCTGTTTTCAGATCGTTGCAATTTCTTCCATAATATGAAACACTACAATCATATTGGGAAAGGAGGGAAACTATATGCCATATGTAACTGTTAAAATGCTAGAAGGCCGTACAGACGAGCAAAAAAAAGCATTAGTAGAAAAAGTAACTGCAGCTGTTTCAGAAACAACAGGAGCACCAGCAGAAGCTGTAACGATTTTTATCGAAGAAATGTCTAAAAACCATCTAGCTGTCGCAGGCGTTCGCAAAAGCGATTTATAAAAGGATAAAAAAGTGTAAAATCTAGCTCTACTGGCTAGGTCACTGTGAAAAAGACAGGAGCCATCAGCGCCCTATTTGGTACGTGATTTGAACGAGCTAGTTCCGCTTTTTTATTTTATACATAGAGAAAAAGCTAAGCTGTTAGCTCAGCTTAGCTTTCTCTTGTAACTGTTCAATATATGCATATGCTTCATCAATTTCTTCGAGCGTATACTTTTGCTTGCTTTTTAATGTGAAAATCTTCTCGATTACTTCATCTTTTTCTAGCGTATCAAAAAATAATACGGTAGAAACAAGCTCTAAAAAGCGTGCATTTTGTTCGTTCATATCTAGCAAGCACTCTTCTAACATCGGCATCTCCACTTCCTGCATCGATAAAAAGCCACGACCCGCTTCTGTAATGGAATAGCAGTATTGGTAATACCCAGCTCTTTTTTCTCTTACTTCATTTAAGTAGCCCATATTGCACAGCTCTTCAATTCGTAATGTTAGTTCCTCCGAATACGGTCCATAGAAATGGAACTGATATTTCTCTTGAAAGGGAAATGATAGCTTTTTCGCAATATATACAATCTTTTGCAGTTTTTTTCGGCCAGAAATCTCTCCTGCAACAGAAATAGCATTTATAATTTTCGCATGATCCTTAAACAAGGCTCATCACTCCTTACCCAAATGTTCCTATCTTAATTCCGGCAAATCCAATAGTCTTCGAATTTGTCTTTTTACAATTTTCTTTGTCGATTCATCGCGCAATAAATCTTCAGGGAAATATAGCTTATGATCCGTTCTGCGCTTACCTGAAATAGCATCGACAATTTGTGATTCACGAGACAATTCACGAATCTCTCCGTTATTCTTCAACAGATGAATCGGCAAACGCTCTTCTTCCTCACCTGGACGATAGAAATCATAGGGTAAATCGGATGAAGAATCGACTACGAGATAATATTCGGGATCAATGCCCGCTTTTTTAAATAACGTATTTAATTCCATTAACTTATTCATCTGTTCATTTGATGGGTGAAATTCCACATACTTAAACAATCTACGATTTACAAACCGACTACATAAATCCTTTAAAATGGCATCCTCTTCATTTTCCCAGCATTGAAAATAATAGAGCATCACGGCTTCATCCATTTTTAAATAATCCGCTAACGTCACATGTCCGTTAAACATCGAATAAAAATGGACAGGCTCTTGGACGAACGTATAGCCTGACTCCGATAAGTATTTCGCTCTATGCAAAATCTTTGTTAAAATCACTTCCGCACTGCGTGTTACCGGATGAAAGTAGACTTGCCAGTACATTTGATAACGACTCATGATGTAATCTTCCACAGCATGCATCCCGCTTTGCTTAATAACAACCTGTTCTTCACGAGGGCGCATAACCCGCAGAATCCGTTCCATATCAAAATGGCCGTAGCTAACACCTGTAAAATACGCATCACGCTGCAAGTAATCCATACGATCTGCATCAATTTGGCTTGAAATTAAACTGACAACTAACTTATTGGCATATGTTTTTGCAATGACTTCTGCGACTTTTTTTGGGAAATCTTCCGCCACTTTTTTTAACACAGTATTCACTTCTGTATCACCAAGAATAATTTGCCGAGTAAACTGCTCATGGTCCAAATTAAACACTTTTTCAAAAGAATGAGAGAATGGTCCATGCCCTAAATCATGCAAAAGAGCTGCACATAAAGAAAGAAGCCGTTCCTCCTGCTTCCATTCTTGTCGATTCACAAATACATCATCTACAATACGACGCACAATTTCATACACACCAAGTGAATGATTAAACCGACTATGTTCAGCTCCGTGAAATGTCAAATAAGTTGTACCTAGCTGCTTAATTCGACGCAATCGTTGAAATTCCTTCGTCCCTATTAAATCCCAAATCACCCGATCACGAACGTGAATATAGCGATGCACTGGATCTTTAAACACTTTCTCTTCCATTAATTTTTCATGGGAATACTTCATAAGCGCCCCTCTTTTTTAAAATCATTTCTATCAATTATAGCTTGTTTCGCTTTAAAATCCTATCTGTACAGCAAGAAATACGGCTAAAATTGTAAGAAGTCTGGAATAAATCTTCTATTAAAGAGGCATCCTATCTATTCATTCGCGATAAAAAATCACCACGCCAATCAACTACGAGGTGATGATAATACACTGCATCATTTAAGCTTTTTATCTATCTTATCCATTAACTCATCTTCTGTTGGCGCTGCTACTGGACGATTATTCACAAAAGCAAAAGATTTCTTTCTTCCTGGACCACAATAGGATTGGCAGCCCACGTCAATCTTTGCATCCGGATCTAGCTTTTGTAAACGAGGTACCAAAGTTTTGATATTAACTGCCTGGCAGTCATCACACACTCGGAATTCATTAGCCATCCTTCGTTTACCATCCTTTCTATATATAAACAATCTACTCTTTATATTTATATTTAAATAACTAAATGGTATTTTACCGCTTCTACTTGTTTATTTCAAGAGGTGAACATACACCGAATATACGCTCCTTTTCCTACTTTTTACAAACACCGTATATAGAGTAACAATCTAAAGCATTCAAATAAAAACTACTATCCTTTTAACTTTTATGAATAAAATTCCCCGAACCTGTCCAAACTGATTAGTAAAATACAACAATGTTCCTAAACTTCAATATCATCAATTTATCATTTTTAGATAGTACAAGAAAGGAAGTATGCGCTTATGAAAATTCGGCAAGATGCTTGGACAGAAGAAGACGATTTATTATTAGCGGAGACGGTACTACGTCATGTTCGTGAAGGAAGCACACAATTAAATGCTTTTGAAGAGGTGGGCGACAAATTAAACCGTACTTCAGCTGCATGCGGTTTTCGCTGGAATGCAGTCGTTCGTCATAACTATGATAAAGCTCTATCACTCGCCAAAAAACAACGAAAGCAACGTCAAAGAATTTTAGGAAAAGACCAAGGCGGCAAGAAGAAATTACTATATACGCCACCCGCTCCTACTATGGCAGATATTACTGTACCAACAAGTGAACCTAATGAAGTTGAACTAACATTAGAAACTAGTAACTATGAAGTCAATAAAGCAGAAACTACCGTTCAAAGTTATGCGCTCACAGAAACAACACTAACACTCGATACAGTTATTTCATTCCTTGAAACAATGAATGGAAGCACGCTGCAAGCGGAAGTGTTAAAAACAGAGAACGAACGTTTAAAGCTTGAAATTAAAGAATTGAAAAAGCGGAATGAAGAGCTTGAAGGAAAAGTTAATCATTTAGAACAAAATACGGGCTTAATTCAAGAAGATTATGAAACTCTAATGAAGATTATGAACCGTGCACGAAAGCTCGTTTTATTAGAAGAAGATGAGCGTCCAACAACGAAATTTAAGATGGACCGCAATGGAAATTTAGAAAAAATGGCGGAATAAGAGAGCAAGATTTTCTTATACTATCCGAATGTATACTAAACGAACGATAGTATAGAAAAAAGGTTATATATAAAGCCAATTTGGTTTTCGACATCCTCTTATCTAATTGGTGAAATAATTTTTGGCCCCTGCTTTCTCTTTCGTTTCATGGAGCTAGAGCTACCTTTTAGCGTAGCTGAAAGGCATGTGGGGCCGTAATCCCACACGAGCAGGGGCCAAAAATCAACAGCGTATTCAAATAAACATTCTTATGCCCATTTAACAAGTTGAACATGTAGCGGTAATAAGATACGTCTTTTCCTTCTAACATAAACTACTGCCTATGAGCAGTTTAAAATAACTAAAACTCTGTTTATCTTCTTAACAATATGGAAGAGAATAAACAGAGTTTTTTTATCATATAAATGAATCTTGAAACTTGTGTATCCCCAAAGAACACACGACTACTATATAAGAGAGAGTTCACGAATAATCTCTATTTTTTCGAGATAACGTGCTTTTGACATGTTAATTAGGCATATTCCATTTTACGCCAAATTTTTCAGAATCTTCTGTTTACCAATGCATAAAAAGCCACTATAATAAACATATACTTTTCTAAGGAGGGATGGAAAGATGAGAAAAACAAAAGTTTTTTATGGCGTATTGCTGCTTGTCTTTTTGTCCTTCTTAGTTACTCAATATACAAGCGAAAATACGAAGGCTTTAAATTTGCATGAAAGCAAAGCAATCACCGCCTTTAACGGGGACGTCCAAGACCTTCCTTTAAAAGATGATAATAAGAAACATCCTTTCACTCCCATAAATATTTTACAATTCTTTATCTATTTATCTCTTGTTTTTATCTCATTCAATGTCTTGTTAGCTCAAACCCGCAATAAACTTATTTTCTTTACACCCATTTTTTATCAGGCGAATTATCTAATACGTACTCCTTGATTTTTTTTAAAAAAATTACAAGGGGGAATATATATGTGGATTCGTTTTCTAATGATGGGGTTCTTTTCACTTACAGCATTTAGCTTTCTTTTTTATCAAGGAATTGAAATTTCCCATGCATTTTTAGATTTCTTTAAAAAGAATAATTCATAATCTAAATTCATTTGACTCTAGGGCGATTCTCCAGCATTTATTCAAGGGGGATCGTCTTTTTTATTTACTCTGCTTCGCTATGGTGGCTGTTAGTATTCCATTCCGCGCCATTAAAATCTACTTATCGAATACTACACTTTAGAAAAGAGAAGAGTCACCCTGTGGAAAAAATTTTCTCCGGGTGACTCTTCTCTTTGATTAATCTAAACGAGCCAGTTTCTCTTTTCTTGATATCTTGCTCCGGATGCCTTCTACTTTTCTTATTTTGGCATCGCTTTTTCATTTCTCTCTTTAATTCTTGTTAAATAAGACTCAAATAATGGTTGCTCTTCCACGGTTAGAGGTATCGTCTGAACTTGTCCAGTATGTGTTTGGAGTACTTGTAAAAAGCGCTTGATTACATCAGATATCGTAAGACGGATTTTGAGTAATTCTTCTAGTGATGCCATCACATCTGGTTGAATATCCGGATATGTAAATTTCGTTTCTGTCTCCGCAAGCGCTGCATGATAAAACTCTTTGATTAGCTGTGCTCGTTTAGAGCCGCTTCCACTAACACAAAGATAGATTTGAACAGCAACACCATTTCGAATCCGGCGCTGTGAAATACCGGCGAATTTTTGACCAGCAATACTTAAATCATAGCTGCCAGGACAATAAGAACCAACAATTTCTTTCGCTTCAATCTCCACCGCAAAATCAGCAAACATAAGCTTAATTAAGTCCCACATTGTATCGTAACCACGATTAATATCAATTCGATGTTCTGTTTCAGGAAAAACTAATGATAGATTTAATACACCCTCATCTAATACAACAGCAAGCCCGCCTGAATTTCGAACAATCGCTTGAAAACCATGTCTATTCAACACATCCATACCTTGTTTAAGAAAAGGAAGCTTTGTATCTTGAATGCCTAACACGACAGTTTGATGGTGAACCCATGCTCTAGCAACAGCAGTCGTTTGCCCTGCCCCAACTAAAGCGCAAAGCGTATCATCCATCGCAAAGGACTCCAACGCATGAAACTTCGGACCGAGAGATGACTGATCAATCACTCTCCACTCTCGCTGCACTAACAAAGAATCTGTCTCACGCATATTGATCTCCCCTTTAATAAGTTACCCACAGTTTATCCCCAACACTTAAAGTGACTGGGCCGCTGTAATAATCGCTAATTTATAAACGTCTTCTTCGCTGCAACCGCGTGATAGATCATTAACTGGGCGATTAAGACCTTGCAGAATTGGACCGACTGCTTCAAAGTTACCGAGGCGTTGAACCATTTTGTAGCCGATATTACCCGCTTCAAGACTTGGAAAAACGAATACATTAGCGTTTCCGCGAAGAGGTGAATTCGGTGCTTTACTTTTGGCAACAGCTGGTACAAAGGCAGCATCAAATTGAATTTCGCCATCAACAACAAGCTGCGGGTCCATCTCATGTACTAGCTGTACAGCTTTAACGACTTTTTCTGTTTCAGGTGAAACAGCAGATCCCTTTGTTGAAAAGCTTAATAGAGCTACACGTGGCTCAATATCAAACATTTGACCTGTTTTCGCACTTTCCACCGCGATTTCAGCTAAATCTTGGCTATCTGGAGAAATATTGATGGCACAGTCAGCGAATACGTATTTCTCTTCCCCGCGCACCATAATAAATACACCAGAAGTTTTTTGGATACCAGGCTTTGTTTTAATAATTTGAAGAGCTGGACGAACTGTATCAGCTGTAGAATGCGCAGCACCGCTCACCATTCCTTGTGCATCATTCAGATGAACCAACATCGTGCCGAAATAGTTTCCATCTAATAGGATTTGGCGCGCTTGCTCCTCTGTCACTTTTCCTTTTCGAACTTCTACAAAAGCTGCAATCATTTTATCCATGTCTGGATATTTTTTCGGATCATATAATTCTACCGATTCTAAAGAAACCTTTAATTGATCCGCTTTCTGCCTAATCTCTTCGATGTCTCCAATTAAAATTGGCGTTAATAATTTCTCGTTGGCAAGTCGAGCTGCAGCGGCAAGGATACGCTCATCTAATCCTTCTGGAAAGACGATTTTTACATTTTCTTTAGAGATCTTCTCTTCTAAAATCTTAAATAAATCACTCATTGCTACATCCTCCTTAATGTATACGATTCCCTTCTCTGTTCGCTCATTATGTATGGCGAGAAACGTATGGTTTTTGGTATAACTTAAGAATACTCTAGGACGTATTGAAATTCCATACTTATTAAACCGCTTTCAAACTATTTTCAAGGTTTTAAATGATTCCCTTAATGGGAAAACTCTATTTATGAACTTTTTTCGAACATCATTAATCGATCGTTTAAAGACAAATCTATTACGAAAACTATGTTATATTAAAAGTATCTTAACACTTTAGGAGTGATTGTAATGAGTGAAGCAGCACAAACTCTAGATGGTTGGTATTGTTTACACGATTTTCGCTTAATTGATTGGGCTTCTTGGAAAACGCTTTCGAGCGATGAACGCCAATTAGCGATTTCAGAATTCCAAGGTTTACTAGACAAATGGAATACGACACAAAGCAGTAATGAAGGAAGTCACGCTCTTTATTCGATCGTTGGTCAAAAAGCAGACTTTATGCTTATGTTTGCTCGTCCTACAATGGAAGAATTAAATGCGATTGAAAATGAATTCAATAAAACAAAGCTGGCTGAATATACAATTCCAGCCTATTCTTATGTTTCTGTCGTTGAGTTAAGCAACTACTTAGCAGGTGGAGACGGTGAAGATCCGTATCAAAATCCACATGTACGTGCTCGACTATATCCAATCCTGCCACAAGCTAAACATGTATGCTTCTATCCAATGGATAAGCGTCGTCAAGGAGACGATAACTGGTACATGCTTAGTATGGATGAGCGCAAAAGCTTAATGCGTTCTCACGGTATGATTGGCCGCAGCTATGCAGGAAAAGTAAAACAAATCATTTCGGGTTCTGTCGGTTTCGATGACTATGAATGGGGTGTTACACTTTTTGCGGATGATGTACTTCAATTTAAGAAATTAATATACGAAATGCGCTTTGATGAAGTAAGCGCTCGCTACGGGGAGTTTGGTTCATTCTTCGTTGGAAATATTTTAACGGAAGAATCTATTCCATCCTTCCTATATGTTTAATTAAGAAAAGCGGAAACGGCTCGACCAGTCAGCCTTTGAAGCTAGACATTAAGAAACGTGCAAATGCATTAAGTAAGCTCTCGATTATTCGAGGGCTTTTCATATGCCATATGAAATTAAAATTTCTTCTAGCATAATCCAACCCTTTCCTCCATAAATTTGAAATAGTGATAATTTTAACAGCTTATCAGCCTATCACTTACTAATCGTTATACAACATACTGCCTTCCCAACCGACACAATCCGAATGCCCAAGTGTTTCTCAAACCTTTTAAATATTGATTAATTAGGAGGGAATACCATGTCACAAAATAATAACCCAAATCCTTATGGAATGTATCCTTATGGCAGTCCTTACCTGCCTTTTGAAAGTCCAGATGCTGCGTATAGACAAGGGGAAGGATTTCAACAAGGGTATACGCCACAGCAGCAAATGTCTTTTCCACAACAGCAGGCACCTTATCCACAGCAACAACAGCAACAAGCGCCTTATCCACAACAACAACAACAAGCAGGTTCACAAGTTCCCTTACCAACAGGCCAGCCTCCAGGAGGACCTGAAGTCCCTGGTATGCTCCCTGTCGAACAATCTTATATTGAAAACATTCTCCGCTTAAATAAAGGAAAGCTTGCCACCGTTTATGCAACTTTTGAGAATAACAAAGAATGGAATGCAAAGGTATTCAAAGGGATTATTGAAGCGGCTGGACGTGACCATCTCATTCTTAGTGATCCACAAAGTGGAAAACGTTACTTAATTCCAATGGTATACTTAGACTACATTACATTTGATGAAGAAATTGAATATGAATATCCATTTTCAGGTGGTCCTAATTTATCCTCCTTCCCACCGAGATAAAAAAAGCTGGTGAAAGGCATAAACCTTTCACCAGCTTTTTGATTTTTACAATTTATAAACCGCAATAATCATAAGAACCCACGCTGCCAAGAAAGCTACTCCACCAATTGGCGTAATGGCACCTAATATCTTAATTTGCGTCACAGATAAAACATATAAACTTCCTGAAAAAATAATAATCCCCGCAAACATCAGCCAGCCAGACCAATTAATAAGAGAACCCGGAACCTTTCCAGCAAGTAAACCGATGACTAATAAACCACCTGCATGAAACATTTGATATTGAACAGCTTTTTCCCATGTGTTCAAATATTTATCCGGAATTTTCCCTTCTAAGCCATGTGCTCCAAATGCTCCTAAAGCGACCGCTAGAAATGCATTAATCGCTCCTAAAATAATAAACAGCTTCATCGTATTCTCTCCTCTATGTTTAAAAATCCAATAACGAACTGCCGTTAGCCCCTTCTGTCTTTACTCGCTCTGTTATAGGGACTGTTGTTGTATGTTGCATAGGCTGCATAGTCGTCATCTGCTTCACGGGTTGACTTATATGCAGTGAAGAAGTTGGCGGCTGCTCATTCACCATCACCTCACACAGTGCTTGTACAGCCATTATGTATCCTTTTAATGCGTCTTCAGAGTCCGCCTGCTTTGCTCTTGCAACAAGCTCCTCCATCTTTTCTAATACTTGCTTCGATGAGATTTGCAATTCTATTCACCTCGCCTATCGGTCTTATTTAGCATATCAAAAATTCCCCTTCAACAGAAACAATGTGCACGTTAGATTTTTCCCTTCTTTCGCTTATCTTCAAATTTTAGACATACTTCTCCTGACGAGCGAAAGACATCCAGAGATGGTAAGTTTGGTGTTTTAAATTGAAAAGCGCGACACCCCTTTGGAAATTTCATGTCCCATGTAACAAAATAATGCTTACATGCTATACAATTTATCCGTTTCATCAACCGGCTCCTCCCTTCCCTTTACCGATTTGAAATTTGCCAATCGATTTCTTGCATACCCCATTGCTTTAAATAGGCGTTTGTCTCCGAAAAAGGCTTGCTCCCAAAGAATCCTCGATTAGCCGAGAGCGGACTTGGGTGTGGAGCTGTTAAAACTTTATGACGAGCTGTATCAATTAGAGACATTTTACTTTGAGCTGGTTTTCCCCATAGAATAAACACCATCGGCTTTTCTCGTTCATTCAACAAACGAATAACTTCCGTCGTAAATGTCTCCCATCCCTTCCGACGGTGAGAATTCGCCTCTCCTTCTCGTACAGTTAAAACGGTATTTAGCAGCAGCACCCCTTGCTTAGCCCATTCAATCAGATAACCGTTATTCGGAATGGAACAGCCTATATCTTGATGCAACTCCTTATAGATATTCTTTAAAGATGGCGGAACCTTCACTTCAGGTTGAACGGAAAAGCTTAAACCATGCGCTTGATTTGGACCATGATACGGGTCTTGGCCGAGAATAACAACTTTCACCTCTTCATAAGGAGTTAATTGAAGAGCTTGATAAATGTTCTCAGCCTTCGGATATACATGATGCTGCTCATATTCTTGCTCCAAGAAACGTTGGAGCTCCATATAATATGGTTTTCTAAATTCCTTTTCTAAAAGAACTTGCCAATCTTTTGCTAACACGTGGTTTATCATTTTTACCCTCCTTCTTATCTCTCAGTATTACCTATCATTATAAGCAAAAACAAAGGTCTTCTTCATTTTACAGAATGGAAATAATGGTATATTCTAAAACAAGGATATTGGATATAATATTATACAGATTTTAATTCTCCTAAGGGGGTCACACAATATGACTATGAAAAAAGCAATGACAGTAGCTGGATCAGACTCTAGCGGCGGCGCAGGTCTCCAAGCTGATTTAAAAACATTCCAAGAATTCGGTATTTACGGAATGTCTGCATTAACAACGATTGTAACAATGGATCCAAAAAAAGGTTGGGCACATAACGTTTTCCCAACACCTGTCGACGTACTAGAAGCACAAATGGAAACAATCTTGTCTGTTGGCATTGATGCAATGAAAACAGGTATGCTTGGTTCAGTAGAAATCATTGAACTCGTTGCTCGAAAAATAGACGAGCTAAAATTAGATAGAGTCGTAATTGACCCTGTTATGGTATGTAAAGGAGAAGATGAAGTACTTCACCCTGAAACGGCTGTTGCTCTTCGCGATGTGCTTGTACCACGAGCAACTGTTGTAACACCAAATCTTTTTGAAGCGGCACAACTAGCTGGCACAGCACCAATTAAAACAATTGACGACATGAAACAAGCAGCAGAAAAAATTCACGCGCTTGGTGCAAAATATGTCCTAATTAAAGGTGGAAACAAATTAGATCACGATAAAGCAATCGATCTTTTATTCGATGGCAAAGAGTTTGAAATTTTAGAATCTGAAAAAATTGAAACAACAAATACACATGGAGCTGGCTGCTCATCTTCAGCAGCAATCGCAGCTCAACTTGCAGAAGGAAAATCAGTAAAAGAAGCAATTTATACGGCAAAAGACTTCATTACTGAAGCTGTACGTCATTCTTGGAAAATGAATGAATATGTAGGTCCAGTTAATCACGGAGCTTATCATAAATATGGCACGCCAAACAAAGTAACTCAATAATAAATTTGAATCATCATAAAAGGCTTGCTCCAACATATAGAGCGGCCTTTTCACTTTCATATATAAGGGGGGAAAATCAATGAAATCTATTGATTTAAAAGAAGTACAAGCCGTCATTGACTCCTTTGCTAAGCAAGATGTTTATCTTCATTTAGAAACAACAAATGGAGCATATGCCAGCCATCATGATGAAGCGTTCTTCTCAGCAGGTGCCTATATTAGAAATGCCCTTGTTCAATATGAACATGGAAAAATCATTGGTGAAGGACCATACCGAGTTGGCTTAAAACTTTCTATCGGCTGGATTTACGCAGAAGGTTTAACTCATTTTGAGGTGGATCAATCAGGTAGATTATTATTAGCTGGACTTGATTATACAGGCAAGCTAGCTGTTGCCTTACAGCTTAGTTACAGCCCTTTTGAATAAGGAATGAAAGGAGAGATCATGTTGGAAAAGGAAAAACATATTTTAGTCGTATTCCCGCACCCTGATGACGAATCATTTGCTGTTGCCGGGACACTTGCTCTACACATTCAAGCTGGGACACCTGTTACATATATGTGTTTAACGTTAGGTGAAATGGGACGCAACCTTGGCAACCCGCCATTTGCAACGAGAGAATCCCTTCCCGTTATTCGTAAGCAAGAGCTCCTTGATGCTGCTAAAGCCGTCGGGATTCAGGATTTACGAATGATGGGACTGCGCGATAAAACCATTGAATTCGAAGATGATGAAAAGTTAACAAACATGATTGCAAAAGCTATCGATGAACTTCACCCTTCGTTAGTTATTACATTCTATCCAGGTTACAGCGTGCATCCTGACCATGAAGCAACAGGAAGAGCCGTTGTACGAGCTGTTGCAAGAATGCCGGAAGCTGAACGTCCAAAGCTCCATTGTGTAGCTTTTTCAAACAACTGCCTAGATGAATTAGGAAATCCAGATATTGTGCACGATATTCGTTCTGTTCAAAATAAAAAACTAGCTGCCATGAAAGCACATCGTTCTCAAACAGAGGCACTTCTAGCAAATTGGGAAGAACAAGTCGCCAACAAAGAGGTAGAATTCATTTCCCAACTTCAAGAAGAACGTATGTGGACATACAAATTTTAGGACAACCCACTATTAGTGGGTTGTCTTTATTTACTACTTTCCTTTAAGTTTCTCTGTAAGCTTCTTAAAGTTCGCCTTGTTACTTCACGATCAGCTTCAGGAATATCCTTCATAATATTTTGTTCAAATTTATCGACTATTTTTTTACCTTCCTCATATGTATGCATGCCTAAATCCGTCAACTGAATGCGGCGTTCCCTCTTGTCTTTCCCCGGAATTTGTTCAATGAATCCTCTCTCTTCTAAGCGATTAACAGTTCTTGTTATAGTTGGTTTTTCCACATTCAAATAAGTGCTAATTTCAACAAGAGTTGCTGTACCAAACTCATGTAAATAATAAATAATTGACCATTGAGCTTGATGCAAATCTATTTTAGAAAGATGTTCATTTAATTTCTTCGTAAAGAATCGAGATACTTGTAGATAATGATGAAAAAACTTATTATAAAAAGGCATTTGCCCTACCTCCAGATATATAGTTACCTACTATTTTCGCATTAGAAAATTGGCCTTTGACTCCATTTTCAGACAAAGGCCTAGTTACCACATTATACTATCCTCATCAATTTGTCAGCTATCTCAACTACCTACAACGTACATTTTTCAATCGAAAAAAACGCCTGTAATATGATTACAGGCGGAGAAAAGGGGGAATACTTTTGGAAAAATTCAATTACATCAATAGTATGTCCTTTATGATATCTTTTATACTCTTTTTAAAAATTTTCAGCATGTAACGGTTTGCCTGTTCGGTTCGATGCTTTTTTTCCATGAACGAGGTAATACACAATAATACAAGCAAAGGCAGCAATTGACATCGTTACATATAAACCCCGGAATCCTATATAAGGAATCACAAAGCCTAACAGGAATGGACCAACCCCAATCCCTAGATCCGTAAACAGAAAATAAGTGGATGTCGCTAACCCTATTCGATGAGACGGAGCTTCTTTCACCACAATCGCTTGAGTACTTGATTGATAGGTTCCATAGCCAACCCCAATAATCGCACCAGCAATCAATAACATCGCACCTATATGAGCCTGACTCAATATAAGCAATCCGATTGCAAATAATAGAATGGATGGATAAATGATTCTATTTTCTCCATATTTATCAAACCACTGCCCTGTAAATGGACGTGATACTAACAAGAAGATGGCAAACATCACAAAGAAAAAGCTAGCTGCACTTACTAAATGAATTTCCTGTGCGTAACTTGTTAAAAACGATAAAACACTCGAATAAATAAACCCAATCAACGCTACTAATATTGAAATGGGAACGGCACTTTTCTCGAAGAAATCGCTCCATTTCATCCCTTTTTTCGTTGTTCCTTCTGTAAACTCCATTGAAGGGATACGAATAAATACCGTCGCCAATAATCCCGCAATCGAGAAAATAATCGTAGCTACAAATACGAATGTATAGCTTAAATATTGAGTAATCATTAACCCGATAAACGGCCCAATAGCCATCGCGATATTCATACTCATCGAGAAATAACCCGTTCCTTCACCACGTCTTTCTGCTGGAATAATTCCCGCAGCAATCGTTGCTGTAGCCGTTGTTGCGATACCAAAGGCCATTCCATGAATAATACGGTTCAAGAATAAAAAAGCTAAACTATTTGTAAAAAAATAAAGCATACAAGCAATCATAAATAGAGCAAGTGAAATGATTAACATCTTCTTCTGACCGATGCGATTAATTGTCTTTCCGGCAATCGGACGAACGAGAACAGCTCCAAGTACAAAGATACTAGCAGCAAGCCCCGCTTGACTCGGGGAAGTATGGAATTGATCAATTGTATAAGCGGTCAATGTAACCATTAATAAATAAAACGTTAAAAAAATAAAAAAGTTTGTCGACGAAAGGATAATGAAATCTTTCGTCCACAATTTCGGTTTGTGACTCATAAATTTACTATGCCCTCTCTTCCTTTTACATAATTAAATAATATACTAAGTTCATCCGATAAATAGTTACCTAGGTAACTATACTCCTGTTTTTTGTAATTGTCTAGTGGCAATTAACCATAACTTAATGAAAAATGCCGTACTCTATAAAAGAATACGGCATTCTCTATTAATGTAAAATCGATTTACTTGTATTTCCTTTTGCTAAATCGAGGATATCCGTTTCCATATCTTTTTGAATATCATCAATAATTGTAAAATCAATCGCTCTTTGATAAATCTTTTCTATCTCATCGTGCAGCTTCTTGGCTTCAGCTAAACTAGCTGTTCCATCATTCATCTTTGCACGATATCTAGCTGAAACATCTTTAATTTGGTCACTATAAATTTCGTCCGTTCCAGGTAAAATAGCGACCTTATATAAATCGATAATTTCATCGCCTGCACGACTTGGAAAATATTCATGAGGAGCTGTACTATCAAAAATCGCCATCCCAAGCTCCCGAACAATCACCATATCCAAACTATTTGGATCAAATCCACAATGATAGATTTCAACATCAAATCCTCTATTCTCCGCCGTCGTGGCAAGCTTTTTCAACAACGTCGATTTTCCCGAACCTGGTCTTCCTTTTAAGAAATAACGTTTCGGCAAACCTTCCGTTAAGTTAGGAACATAGTCCACAGCGCCAATCGGTGTAGCAGCTCCTAGAAAACGATGCCGGACATCTGCCTTTTTATTCAAGAAAATATCGCCGAAGAACTTTGTTTTTAATTTCCCTGTTAATGCATTTAACTTTTCAAAATCCATATTAGCAATATATATTTCTTCCCATTCATCATGAACGGCCAGCGCTTCAGCATAATGTTTGTAAGCCCTCTCATAAGCTTCCTGCCGTTCTTTCATTAAACGAAGAATATCCGCTTTTTCCGCAACTAACTGCTGTGAATTCCATGCATGACCTAAGTTCACATACTCTTCAATAGCCCCCGGTGCTTTCGGTTCTACAACATGCGGCTCTGTTCCATCCACAATCCCTATTTTTAAAGCCGGAAAAATAACACCATCAATCGAATCTGGATCAGAAGAACAGTGGATATATTCTACATCATAGCCTTTTTCTAGCCATTCATTCGCCAATTTTTTCATTAGCGTTGATTTCCCCATCCCTGGGCCGCCTTTTAAAATAAAAATCTTCTCTAACTCAGCGAAATTAGATTCGTATAAGCTGAAATAGCCTCGTGCTGTATTTCCCCCGGCAAAGTAATGCAATGCTTTTCCTGTCACCTTGAACACACTCTCCTCTTTGAACAAATGTGTTTCTTCGGGATAGAGTATGCGAAAAAGAGTAAATGGGTGAGTGCCTACTCCCTAAAAATTCTGTTGAGCAATATTGTGAATAGAAAAGAAGTCTTGGTAGTCCATGTTTAATAGATTTTTTCATAAGACCTCAATGTGAGAAATTCTGACAAAAAAGCAAATAAATTAACATAATCTAATTTCTATGAACAAAAAATACGTAAGATTATCTTACAAAAAAACATAATAATGTAAATTATTGGTATATTATGAACTCATCCAAAAGAAAAGAGGGTGAGTAAATCATGGAAAGTAAGCAAGATAAAAGTATGACAAGGAGAGATTTTCTCGATCAAGTTGGTAAAGTCGGCGGGGCAGTTGCAGTGTGGGGTGCGATGGAATCTTTAGGTCTATTAGGTAATCCCTTAATGGCAAGTGCAAAAGATTTCGACGCTCCGAAGAAAAGTGATTTAGCGATGGCAAATAAAAACGGTAAAAAAGTTATCATTTTAGGAGCAGGTATTGCGGGAATGGCCGCAGCTTATGAATTAGGAAAAGCCGGTTATGATTGCAAAATACTTGAAGCAAGAAATCGTACTGGGGGCCGAAACTGGACAGTAAGAGGAGGAACTACACAAACAGAAATTAATGGGATAAAGCAAACAGCTAAATTTGATAAGGGACAATACATGAATGCTGGGCCTGCCCGTATTCCACAAAATCATGTAACAATGGATTATTGTAAGGAGCTAGGTGTCAAGCTTGAAGTATTCGCTAATTCAAATGAATTCTCATACTACTATCAGGAAAATGCCGGGTCTCTTTCCAATCAAAAAATACGAAAGGGTACGGTAAAAGCTGATACTCGAGGCTATGTAGCGGAATTATTAGCAAAAGTTGCTGATAAAGCAGCGCTAGATGCCCCTCTTTCAAAAGATGATATTGATAGATTAAAAGATTATCTAATAAGAGAAGGTGATTTATCTGCAGATTTTACATACAACGGGTCAAGTCGTCGTGGATATAAGGAATTGCCTGGTGGAGGTCTTCAACCTGGCACAATAGATAAACCATATAACTTTAGCGATCTTCTTCAATCAGGAATGATGAATAGTATTAGCGGAGACTATAGCTTTACTCAACAGCCTATGATGTTCCAACCGGTTGGAGGAATGGACCAAATTCCAAAGGCCCTTGAAAAACGATTACCAGGAATCATAACATTCGGAGCCGAAGTTCAAGAGATTAGACAATCAGCCAATGGAGTTCGGATTGTATACAAAACAAAGTCGAATGGAAAAACAAAAGAAATAACAGGGGATTATTGCATTTGTACAATCCCGCTATCCGTATTGAAAAATATCCCGGCTGATTTTACAGCACCAATGAAAAATGCTATTAAAAGTATAAATTATGCAACAACCGGAAAAATTGGTTTTCAATTTAAAAATAGATTCTGGGAGCAAGATGATCGTATTCTTGGTGGAATTACAACAACGAATATGGATATTTCGCAAATTTGGTATCCATCTCATGACTATTTAACACAAAAAGGTGTGTTAATTGGCTATTATAATTTTGGGAAAAGTGCAGTAGATTATGGAAATCTATCTCTTTCACAGAGACAAGCTCGTGCTCTATCTCAAGGAGGAAAAATCCACCCTCAATATGCCAAGGAATTTGAAAATTCCTTCTCTGTTGCATGGCACAAAATTAAATATAATGAAGGCGGATGGGCTGAGTACTCCGCATCTGACCGTAAAAACTACTACCCTATTTTAAATGAACCGCAGGGTCGAATCCACCTTGCTGGTGAACATCTTAGTTATTTAACTGGATGGATGGCAGGGTCATTTGAGTCAGCAAGAATTGTCGTTAGTAGAATTCATAAAGACGTTTTAAAAGAAAGCAAGGTTAATTCTAAAGTAGGATAAAAAGCAAATTAAATTGAGTTAATTTTTCATCTTTACAGATAAAAGGAGATGATTTCATGAAAAAATCTATTAAATCAATAATTGCTACTACAGTACTTGGGACAAGTTTAATCACGGGAATCTCTTTGGCTTCTGCAGGTAGTGAAAAGTCAGAACTGAAATCAAATAAAATAGCCTTTTTTGGGTCCCCAACTTCTTCAATTTCTAGTTCCGTTTCTGTACCCCAAAATTATAATCGGTTATCGTTTAGTGGAACAGTCCCTCCCCTTTTAAATAAAGATGGAAAGACGACTTATGAAAGATATGGTGATACAGAAACTCAAGCAATTGGAATTTTAAAGACTTTAGAAGCAGATCTTAAAGCAAAAGGCCTCTCTATGTCAGATATAACATATTTAAGAGTGTATCTTACACCTGATCCAAACAAAGGGAATAAACAAGACTATCAAGGATGGTTTAATGCTTATGCCAAGTTCTTTAATACAAAAGAAAATCCAGTTAAGACAGCTCGTTCCACTGTCGGCGTCGATAGCTTAGTAAACTCAGATTGGCTAATTGAGATTGAAGCAGAAGTAGCATATAAAAATAAAAACAAGTAATTAGTGATTACTTGATAGGAGTGGATAGCATTGTTACAAAATATCGGTGTTCCAGGCTTGATTTTAATTCTAATTATTGCACTTGTCATCTTCGGACCTTCTAAATTACCTGAAATCGGACGAGCCTTTGGACGTACTTTATCTGAATTCAAAACTGCGACTAAGGGGTTAGTATCGGATGAGGATAAAGAGGAAGTGAAAAAACCTGATTTAACAGCTATCGAAAAGAAACAGGATAAATCGATAGTTTCATAATCAATATGTAGGCGGGGCAACTCGTCTATTTCTTTTTTTGATAATAGGAGGCATCTGTCATGGAAAACAAGGATCTACATCTCATTGAACATTTAGAGGAACTTCGCCAACGAATTATCAAAATTTTATTAGCATTCAGTATCTTTTTCGTTGGTGCGTTTATTTTTGTCCAGGATATTTATCATTGGCTAATTAGAGATCTTGATGGAAAATTGGCCGTCCTAGGGCCAAGTGATATTTTATGGGTATATATGATGCTCTCAGGTGTATTTGCCATCGCAGCGACGATTCCAGTAGTTGCATATCAAACATGGAAGTTTATAGCTCCTGCACTGACAAAAGATGAGAGTAAAGTCACTTTAAGGTTCATCCCGGGATTATTCATTTTGTTTATTATCGGAATCTCCTTTGGATATTTTGTGTTGTTTCCAATTGTGTTAGGGTTTTTAATGAAGATGTCCGCGGGGCAGTTTGAAACGATGTTTACGGCAGATAAATACTTCGGGTTCATGATTAACTTGAGTTTACCATTCGGTTTTCTATTTGAAATGCCGTTAGTGGTAATGTTTTTAACAAGACTTGGAATTCTCAATCCAATGAGGTTGGCTAAAGCAAGGAAACTCTCCTATTTTGTTCTCGTCGTCGTGTCCATCCTAATTACGCCACCCGATTTTATCTCAGATATCCTGGTCATTGTTCCTTTATTGCTTCTTTACGAATTGAGTGTCTCCATTTCCAAGATTGTTTATAAGAAGAGACTTGCAACCATGGAACCTAACCTTGAAGCTTCATAACTAAGGTTGCCTGTTCCGCAACTGAGATATAATATTTTTCGTAATTGAGGCACGCAGAAAGCGGGTCACATAGACGAAGCCGCAAGACGTGGCGTTCTTCGTCTATGTACTTACAAGCCTTTCCCGCAAAAGTAAAGTTCGTTTACTAATCAATTATTTCGTTAATGCTTCAACTTTCGCCTCGGTCGCAGCGAGTAAATTTTCAACAGTTAGTTCAATTTGCGTACCAATTTTGCCACCGCTGACGATAATGGTATCTAGATTTTTGGCACTCGCATCCACAAAGGTTGGATATAGCTTCTTCATCCCAATTGGAGAGCAGCCGCCGCGGATATAGCCAGTCCATTTTAAAAGGTCTTTGACATGAAGCATTTCAATCTTCTTCTCGCCCGCTGCTTTAGCTGCTTTTTTCAAATCTAGTTCTTCTCCTACTGGAATGACAAAGACATATACATGCTGCGGGGCACCATGAGCGACTAACGTTTTAAACACTGACTCAGGGCTTTTGCCAATTTTCTCAGCAACCGATAAGCCGTCAATTTTACCATCTTGATTGTCGTATCCCATCATCTGATAGTCGATTTTCTTTGCATCAAGAAGACGCATCGCATTTGTTTTACTAGCCATAGAAAACAAGAACTCCTTTAATCTAAACGCTTATTCTGTCTCGCGTTCCTTTCTTTTTCCGCCGCGGAATACATTCGCACTACGCGCATATTCTACATCGCTCACACCTAAACGGAAGTTAATAACACGGGCAACTGCAAATAGATAATCTGATAAGCGATTTAAATATTGAAGTGCTAAAGGAGACACGGCAGCTCCCGTTTTCACAAGGGCAACAACTAATCGTTCTGCACGACGAGTCACTGTACGAGCAAGGTGAATTGTTGCCGCTGCCTTTGATCCTCCTGGCAGAATAAATCGCTCTAATGCTGGAGCTTCTACGATAAATGCATCAATTCTCTCTTCTAAATATGTAATCGCTTCATCCGTTAATTTTTTCGGTGCTTTTTCAGAAATGGTTGCTAGGTCGCCGCCACAGTCAAATAGCTCATGTTGAATTTTTTCAAGATCTGCTAATACATCAGCGAAAATAGCAGGGTCTAACTCCGTCACCGCAAGCCCAATATAACTATTCACTTCGTCAACTGTACCATAAGACTCCACTCGAATATCGTCTTTATCTAAACGACCGCCAATCACACTTGTTTGTCCTTTATCACCTGTACGTGTGTAAATCTTCATAAAAAAATTCCTCCTCTACTTTACTTGTTGAGCTATTCCATACCAAATGATATCGACACGGCTAGAAGCAGCAGCTATATCTTGAAAAACCCAGCCGGAAGCATCGCGCCAAGTTCGATCATACGCTTCAATGGGGACAATCCCTTTTGTAATATCCGCTCCAATGATAATACAACAACGCGTGTTTTTCTCCTCTTCCCATATTCGCCATCGTTTGATGATTTCCTGCCATTTCATGCGAATTGCCGTTGCCGTTTGCTGTTGTACTTCGTTTCGAAGCCACATCTCGACTCCTTGCAATACAACAAAATCTTCATCGAAATCAAAGGGAAGTGCTTCACCTCGATAAGCAGATATCCATTGCACCGGTGCCTCCTCAGAGTAATAGTTTCTTACCCATTTTGCTTTTCCATTATAGGCACCACCCGTAACGAAGTGCATCGCTCTCCCCTCCTCCATGCTTCTTTATCATTCCAAAATAATTCATAACCGCCCGCATGCGGAATTTGCCAATCCCAAAATGACTTTTCTTCAGGAGCATAACGGGTTAACAATTCGCGAACAACGCCGCCATGTGTCATAATCACGATATTCTCTACTTTTCCAATGTTAAGATTTCGCCAACCTTCCCTGATTCTTTCCGAAAAAACAGGGTAACTTTCTCCCTCTGGAACATCCGCTTTCATCGGGTTTTCCAACCAAGTTTGATAGTATGAATCTTCCTTCAATTGTTCATACGTTTTTCCTTCCCAAAGCCCCCAATTCATTTCACGAAAAGCGGAGTCTGATATAATAGAGGCAGTCGGAAATAGAAGCTGTGCAGTTGTTACACAACGAGGCAAATCGCTGGAAATGACATGTTCATATGTATCAAAACAGCCGGCTAGTGCCTGAATGTCTGCCTTGCCGCCTTCACTCAAAGGAGAATCTGTCCAACCGAGATAGGCCTTTCGCTCGTTAGCCTCTGTTAGCCCGTGACGAAGTAATGTAATAGCCATAGAATGAACCATAACCATAATTCCACTCCTTCCACTGATGCACCTAATACATCCCCAGTGATTCCGCCATACCATTGCACAATTTTCTTCTTAAGAAATAGCAAAAATAAACCGGTTGCTATCATAAGAATCATTAATAAAATACCGAGTTTCGTTCCTAATACAAAGGCTATTACAGCACTTGCCAGTAAATATAACCAATAAACGTACAGACTATTTTTGCGGGCAGCACTTTGAAAAAAAGCCCCTAGGCCTTCTTGTTTAGCCAGCGGCATTTTACAAAGCAAATAGCCCATCACACACTTGCTTAAAAACGGCATAATAATGATGAGAAAATAACTCCAAATCGTTAGGCGGTCAACAATCTCATAAATAAATAAGAAACGCATAGCGAGCAGCACAATAACCGAAATGACACCGAAAGCACCTGTACGCGAATCTTTCATAATCTCTAAACGTCGTTCTTTATCCTGATAGGAAAAAAACGCATCGCTCGTATCAATCCAGCCGTCCAGATGCAGACCACCGGTTAACACAATCGTTAATAACCAAAGAACAAAAGCGATTGAAAGCGTTGAAAACGGAGTCCATTCAACCATTGCATATAAAACAGCTCCCATCACCAGGCCGAGTAACACCCCTACTAAAGGAAATGTTTGAATTGCGCGATGGATAAATGGTTTCTCCATTGGCAGTGCTTTTTTCAGCGGAATAACCGTAAAAAATTGCAGGTTGATTAGAAACCCAATCATTGCACTCATATTCGTGTGCCTCCTTTTTTCATGACCGGTATCCCCCATTCAACCATGTACGCTGCATCAGCACGTTCTACAATGCCTTGATGAAGCAAGCCTAACATTTTCGCATATGTATGCAAAAATTCGTTGTGGAAAATTGGTTCTTGAATCACTTCATTGCTTACAATAATCAAACAAGCAGCATGACGCTGAATTTCTTCAATACCCTTCATAATTTTTATGAAAGTCTCTTCTAAAAACTCCGCTTCAAGCGGCTTTTGCGGTGTAAATAATTCATTATCCACAAGCGTTGTTAAACAATCTAATAAAACGACAGAATCTTGATTGATTCCCTCTACTATTCTCTCAATATCAGTAGGTAATTCCCATGTTTTCCATGGAATCGGACTGTTCTCACGATCCTCTTGATGTCTATTTACACGCTCTGCCATTTCAGCATCAAATACTCGTCCGCATGCCAAATAATGAAGAGCGGCATGTTGCTCTATAGCCCATTCCTGCGCAGTTTGTTCGGCAAAGCGGCTCTTTCCACTTCTGACGCCACCTGTTATAAAGTAGAGTGCTGCTTTCGCCATTCACGTAATCCCTCCATCAATACTTCATTATCCCGTTTACTTTTAATCGCGAAACGAAGCCATCTCCCATCTAATCCTGGAAAATTATACGTGTGGCGCGGGATAATCCCCCGGCTTAATAAAAATTTCAACATCGCCGTTGAATCTTTAACTTTTGAATCTTTTAATAGGTAAAAGTTAATGGAACTATCAGAAACATCAAACTGATATTCTTCAAAAAACGAAAATAGTTTCTGTTTTTGCTCATGGATATACGCCCTTGCTTTCTCTACATATATCTCTTCAGCAAGACAGAGCTTCCCTGCCTCTAGTGCAATAGCATTAACACTCCAATGCGGTTTATACGGTTTTAATTGCTGAATCATTTCTGCATCTGCTAATAAATAGCCTAAACGTAAACCTGGAATGGCAAAAATTTTCGTTAACGAACGTAAAATCATAACATGCTTATATTGAGCAAGAAGTGGTGCATAGGTAAAAGAATCTTCTGTAAAATCATAAAATGCCTCATCAATGACAACCATACAGTTCGCTTGTTCACATTCCACAATGAGTTCACGAACCGATTCTCTCGCGAAGGAAATACCTGTAGGATTATTTGGTGTACATAAAAAAACAGCATCATTTTTTTGCAAATACGGACGCAATGACTCGATATGTAACTCCCAATTCGGTTCTTGCAGCTGATAAAAACTCACATCACAGCCCGCAGCGTAACAGCTTTCTGCATATTCAGCAAAAGCAGGCTGAATAATCAGCACCTTCTTGCCCGCTAACAAACGCGCAACAAGGGTAATCATTTCTGCACCGCCATTCCCAACCAGAATAGAATGTTCCGAAAGCTGCTCTTTATAAGCTAAAAGTTTTGTCAACTCCACAGCATGCGGATCTGGATAGTGAATTATGCTGTTAAACAGACGAGACCAATGCTCTTGTAAGCTAGAAGGAGGGCCTAGAGGATTAATGTTCGCGCTAAAGTCGACATAGGATGAAGGCATGTCCATTCCAAGCGCTTCATATAAGTAATGCGGATTAGCTCCATGAGTTGGTAATGCCATAATAAATCAAGCCCCCTAACCAAAGCAGTATTAAGAAAAGCACCGACGCGAAATGCATAATAGAGATTGTCTTACGAATATGAATGGCTTTTAATGGAACAAGAGGCTGCCCCATTTTTGCACGATAAGAAACCACGCCTTTATACACATTACGACCGCCCAATTGAATACCTAAAAGAGAAGCCACTGCCGCTTCTGTCCATCCGCTATTTGGACTTGGATGACGCTTTGCATCTGTCCATAATATCAACCAGCGCCTTTTCCACTGATGATAGCGTGACGGATAACCCAGCAACATTAAAAAACCTGTTAGTCGACTCGGTATCCAGTTCACAACATCATCTAACTTAGCAGATGCCCAGCCGAACTCTCCGTATTTATCATTGCGATAACCAACCATCGAATCGCATGTATTAATCGCTCGGTACACCATCGCTAGCGGAGCCCCGCCAATAAGAGCCCAAAATAAGGGAGCTGTAATACCGTCACTCGTATTTTCGGCGACTGTTTCAACCGTTCCGCGAACAATTTCACCTTCATCCAGCTGATCCGTATCACGACCAACAATATAAGAAAGCTTTAAACGAGCTTCTGACATATCTCCCTCTACAAGCGGACGAAATACGTCCATCCCTGCCTGACGAAGACTTTTTTGAGCAATCGTTGTGAAAATTAAAATCGCTTCCACAATGATTCCTGCAATCATATGTAATTGATAAGCCAAATAGGTAATCGCAACCGTTAATCCAAATGCTAGCAGCAAAACAATCACTAGCATGACCATGCCTTTTTGTTTCTTATAATGACCTGTATTTAACTTTTGATCTAATCGGCTAATAAGCGTCCCTATCCATTTGACTGGATGCGGCCACTTAGGAGGATCCCCAATCAATACATCGAGGAAAAACGCCAATGTAATAGCATATAGATGAGTTAGTATCATGTTCGCTTCACCCGCTCATTTCTTTCAATTGCTTCAACCGTACAATCGTATACACCTCGACTAATCAGCTTTCCGAGCGGCGTAATTGTACCCGCATATTGAAGCCTCTCTCCTCGCTGTGTAGCGGCGATTAATATACTATCTGTTGATGTTCCTGTTGCCCAGGTATTTGTAACTGGATCTTTCACGCCAAGTTCATGTAAGGCTTTTACTTTCGCTTCTGTTGCCGTGACAATGCTATGAATGAATGCTTCTTCAGCTACGTGACCGTTGATAAATATCCACGTATTAATCGTTCCTGGCCTTGGCGCATCTGAATGTTGATCAGCAAGCGAAGCATCAACTGCGTTCCCGACTCCCGCCGTCACAACGACAAAGATTGAGAAGTTTTCTCCCTGTAAAAACCGATAAGACACCGCTTCTAAAAAAACAGCTGTCATCATGCCAACTGTTTCACTCGGTTCAAATCCATAACTTCGTAAATAATCCGTCATTTCTTCTACATGATTCTCACAGCTATATGTATGAGACACATGACGATTCACAAATGCCTGATGCCATCCTGTTCCAGAACCGGTCACTCCTGAAGACATCGTTCGCAGTGGAATTGGGGCATGCAATTGAATCATTTCATCTGAAACCTTTAAATATTCCCCATTAATCACACACGATTCTTTCTCTGAATCATGCTGATCGGGGACAATAAACATTTGCGGTCTTGGAATCGCTGGGTGTGGGTGCTTTTCAATCTCTGTTCGATATACTTGCTGAATTCGTTCTTGCTTTAGCACCTCATTTGGAATGTCGTTTACCCTTACTTGGCCTTTTTCAAGCAGCATTAAACGATCACAATATAAACCAGCTAAATTTAAATCATGAAAAATAGCAATGACCGTTAGCTCATACTCCAGCGCCATCTTTTTCATTAAATCGAGCAACCCTTTTTGATAGGAAAGATCGAGATGATTCGTTGGTTCATCTAGAAATAAAATTTCTGGTTCTTGAGCAAGTGCTTGAGCTAACAATACACGTTGTCGTTCTCCCCCAGATAACTGTTCAAACTGATAATCGCTAAAATCAGCTACCCCTGTCTGTTCCATTACTTTCTGAACAACGGCTTCATCTTCGTCTGACCATGAATGAAATAGGCCTTTTTGATGGGCATATCGACCGAGTGAAACGGTTTCTTTCACCGTATAAGAAAACGCAAGCGAAGAATGCTGTGGTAAAACGGCAATCACTTGTGCTAATTGCTTTGCTGAATATTCCTTTAGACTTTTGCCTTTAATTTTAATTGTACCGGCTTCATAAGCTAACACGCCGCTTAACATGCTTAGAAGTGTTGTTTTTCCGCTTCCATTTGGGCCGAGTATTCCAAACAACTCCCCTTTATTTACCGTAAAAGAAACCGAATCTAAGACAGGGTGATTATAATACCCACCCGATAACCCCGTTACTTCAAGCATCTTATCTCTCCCCTTGCCTTCTTCTTTTTAGTAAAATTAAAGCAAATGCTGGCGCACCAATTAAAGACGTAATAACACCAATTGGCAATTCAGATGGTGATATAATCATCCTTGCGACCAAATCAGCTAATATTAAAAAACCACTGCCGATGAGTAACGATAACGGCAATAAATGTTTATGATCTGGTCCCCAAATTTGCCGAATAATATGAGGAATAACGAGACCCACGAAGCCAATCGTCCCTGATACAGCAACAGCAGCTCCGGTTAAAACAGAACCTGCTATTAAAATGGTTAACTTCCGTCTTTGTACATTCACACCTAAATGCTTCGCCCGATTTTCCCCAAATGTCATGGCATTTAGTTCCTGAGTATTCATCATTAAAATCAGTGAACCGATAACGAAAAACGGCAGGATAATTACAATATAGTTCCAACCGCGCATCGACACACTCCCCATGAGCCAGCCGATAATTTGACGTAATTCCTCACCTGTTAACGCAATCATGAGCGAAATGAACGCACTTAAAAATGAACTAAAAATAATCCCTGTTAAAATAATCGTTTCAACCTTCATCGATCGATCCATTTTTTTAGCAAAAAGAAGTACACAAAAAATCGTGACGACCGAAAAGATTACGCTCAATATCGGAAGTGTAAAGCTACCTAAAACAGGTATAGAAAGTCCAAGAAAAATCGTCGCAACGGCTCCAACAGATGCGCCTGAAGAGACCCCTAATGTATATGGATCCGCAAGCGGGTTGCGCAACAAACCTTGAAAGGCAGCTCCCGCAATAGCGAGAGATGCCCCTACTAAGCCCGCTAACAACACACGCGGCAAGCGAATATTCATGACAATATTCGTAAACATCGTATCTGGTTGTGCTGCAATGGGTAAATGAAATACTTCCTTACCTAATATCTGAAATAATGTGAGAAAAGGAACTGAAACTGAACCAATTGAAATCCCTACCATCATCGAGAATAGTAGAAAACTAACGGCAATAATATAAGCTAAAGGTTTATTATTAGTTAAAGATTTCCGGATAGATTGCTTCAGCAAGTTCCTCTACTCCCTCTACTAAACGTGGGCCAGAACGAGTAACTAAATCAGAATGCACATCATAGATTTGTTCCTGTTTAATCGCTGTAACATCTTCCCACCCGCTGCGGCTTTTCACTTGGGCAACTGGATCTTCTGTGTAGTATCCATAAGTCGTAACGATTACATCTGGATTAGCAGCAATCATTGATTCTTCATCAATTTTAGCCCATCCTTCAAGATCTCCTGCTACATTATCTGCTCCAATCATTTGCAGCATTTCATTCATAAATGTATTTTTACCCGGAGAATAAATTTCAGGTGCTGGCGATACTTCAATCAACACTTTCTTACGGTCCTGCTCTGTCACAGCCTTCGCCTTTTCTTCAATCTCTTTTAAATCTTCCTGCATATCTTGAACAAGTTCCTCTGCTGCTTCGTTTTCACCTGTTGCTTGACCAATCATTTCAATGGATTCATAGACCTGTTCAAAGTTTTGTGAATCATTAACGACTAGTACTGGAATACCTACTTCTTTTAATTGTTTAATTCCTTCGCTTCCATTATGAGCATTAGAGGCATGAGCCAGCACTAAATCCGGCTCCATTGCAATCACCTTCTCCGTATTCATCTCCATGCCGCCGATTTTCTCAATCTTCTCTACCTCTTTTGGATAATTATCGTTATCTGAAACACCGACAACATTGTCACCTGCCCCTAGTTCAAAAACAATTTCTGTGTTGCTCGGAATAAGGGAAACAATTTTTTTCGGCTCTTTTTCAATTGTCACTTCTTCACCCGCAGCATCCTTAATTGTCACCGGAAAAGCTTGAGTAGCAGTTGGCTCATTCCCTTTAGAAGTTGAAGCATTTTCTTCTTTAGAAGAATCACCACATCCTGCCATAAGACCTACCGAAAGTACTAACAAAGCTGACAAACTAGATAATTTTTTCATGCTTATCCCCCATTTTGCTTTTTTGAACATAGAAAAAACACCTCCTACAGGATAAGAGATGTTTGCATGGCTATTATGTATAAATGGATATCCGCCATACACTTTCCTATCCGCGTAGGTATTATAAGTGTTCGGATAGGCAGGTCTCCTGGCTTTTAGAAACCGTTTACAACACCTTCCCATAAACCTACAGTGGCATTCGCTGTAAACTTCTAATAACAGTGGCGGGACCGCGTTGGATTTTCACCAACTTCCCTTTTAAGTCAATGTAGACACCTTATCCGTTTCATATGTATAGTTCATTATGCTTGATTATACACTAAAGATGGATAGGAGATAATCTTTTTTATGATTCGAAGGAAAATTCAGGATTTATTAGCTGATACACGCGTTCCATATCAATATGTTGCTTTACATGATTCGCAAGCAAATTATAAGCCTCTTCTCGTCTCTCGGCATCCGATTTAACCGTTTCCTGCACTTCCGGCAACCCTTTTTGTTTACGAATTTGATTAACTAGTTCTCTCGTAAATTGACGATTATGAAACACACCGTGAAAATACGTGCCGATGACACGCCCATCATTCGATATGGCACCATCCTCGCGGCCATCTTCTAATAATAAAAAAGGACTTGCTTTGGCAGCATCAATTTTTGTTCTTCCAAGGTGAATTTCAAAACCTGAAAGTGTCATCTCACTTAATCCGATTGCTTGAACAAGACGACCTGTCATTTGCTTTGTTTTCTTTTCTTTATTAAAAACGGTCTTCACTGGAAGCAAAGAAAGGCCAATCGCACTTTCACCACTGCCTTCTACTGCATCAGGGTCTAGTAATTCACATCCTAGCATTTGAAAACCGCCACATATACCGATAACTCGCTTTCCTTTTGCATGAAGTTCACAAATGGCCCGGTCAAATCCTTCCTCTTTCAACCACGCTAAGTCACCGATTGTATTTTTCGTACCCGGAATAATTAATAGATCTGGCTCGCCAAGCTCTTTTACTAAACTAACGAGGCGCACACCAACATCCGGTTCATCAAAAAGTGGATCCACATCCGTAAAGTTAGAAATACGAGGTAGACGAATCATCGCTACATCAATCGCAAATTCATTTTGCTTTGGTTTTTTAAAACGTAATGAAGAAAGGGCAAGGGAATCTTCCGCTTCAATATTGACATCAATATATGGAACAACACCGAGGACCGGGATGCCTGTTTCCTGCTCAACCCAACGGATTCCGTCATCCAGCAGTTCACGCATACCACGGAATTTATTAATAATAATGCCCTTAACACGCTTTCTTTCCGCTTCATCTAAGAGTGCTAGCGTTCCGACAATAGAAGCAAATACGCCTCCGCGGTCGATATCAGCAACTAAAATAACCGCTGCATCTGCCAAATGAGCCATTCGCATATTAGCAATATCTCGATCTTTCAAATTAATTTCTGCTGGACTGCCTGCCCCTTCTAAAACGATTACATCATAGGATTGTTGCAGCTTACGAACGGATTGTTCCACGATTGGCATCGCTTCTTGGACAAAGTTGTTACGATAGCTTCTCGCATCCATATCTAAAAAGTGTCTACCATGAACAATCACTTCTGACACCATATCTTGCTTTGGTTTTAATAAAATGGGATTCATATCGGTTGTCGCAACGACACGTGCTGCTTCCGCTTGAACGCCTTGCGCTCGTCCAATCTCACCGCCATCTGATGTCACGAATGAATTCAGCGCCATGTTTTGTGATTTAAAGGGCACAACACGTAATCCATCATTAGAAAAAATTCGGCAGAAGGCTGTACAAATGACACTTTTCCCTACATCAGAGGATGTTCCTTGAATCATAATTGCTTTTGCAGTCATAAACATACCTCGCTTCTTTAAAATTCTAATCCTTTTACAGCAGGAATTCCGCTTTCATAGTAATGTTTCGTCGCATCAATCGTAGACACAAGATCAGCAAGTTCGATTAATTCATTCGCTGCACTTCTCCCTGTTACAACGAGATGCATATGAGAGGGGCGGTTACGAATCGCTTCCACCACTTCTGCAAGCGGTAGGACATCCCCGATTGGAAATGTAGAAATCGCTAATGCATTGTTGAGTTCATCTAATACAAGCAAATCCGTTTCAGGATTTTGAAGCGCTTCTTTCGCTTTTGCCCAAGCCTGCTTTAGAGCTGCTCGATGTTCTTCTGGTGTTTTCGTCCATGTAAACCCGATGCCTAATTGCTCCATTTCAACACCTAATTTCCGAAGTGCCAATGCCTCGCCATATGTGCGCTCTGGCGATTTAATAAACTGCAAGTATTTCACGTTCATTCCTCGGCCAATGGCCCGAAGCGTCACACCAAGTGAGGCCGTTGTTTTTCCTTTTCCCTCACCTGTATAAATCAAGAACAGTCCTTGGCGTGCCATCTCAATCTCCTCTTTTCCTTATGATTTAGAGCCAAACGGTTTTTTCGGTATAAGGAGTTCGTTTCGTCGCTGGCACTTCTTGATCGGCTTTTGGATACCCGATAAAAATTGTCCCTACTACCTTTTGATTTTCTGGCGACCCAATAAACCGATGCATTCTTTCGTCATGAACAAGACCGACTCCTCTTGTACGCCAAACAAACCCTAGACCAAGCTCTCCAGCTGCAAGCCACATCGATTGAATCGCACAACATACTGCAAATACATTATCGTGAGAGGCATCTGAATCATCCGGAACCTGATCTGCCGTTACAACAATGACGACCGGTGTCGATGTCACGACTTTTAGCGAGCTTTCTACTAAATGAGGCTTAGTCGGAAAGCGTTCTTGCAAATATTCTTGTGCTAATGCTTCATAACGCTTTTTCGCTTCATCTTTAATCACATAAAAATTCCAAGGCTCACGCAGACGATCATTCGGTGCATATGTCGCAGCTTCTAATAACTGCTGAATTTTCTCCTCTTCGACTGGAATGTCCTCATAATTACGAATCGCGCGCCGCTCTTTCAGTGCTTGAATAATCGACAAGTCGTATCTCTCCTTTTTAAGGTGTAACCGTTTCTGTTTCTATTATTTTTTCGTACCATTTAATTTTGTCACGTAATTGAACAACCTCACCGACAAGAACCATCGCTGGGTTTTGAATATTCTCCTGTACGACTAAATCATGAATCGTTTCGAGGTTTCCAGTAACCGTTCTTTGTTTGTCCGTCGTTCCCCATTCAATGACAGCAACAGGTGTTTGAGCTGATCTTCCATGGTCAATTAATTGTTTACAAATATACGCTAAGTTGCCAACACCCATATAAAAGGCCACTGTATCGATACCTGTTGCAAGCGCTGACCAATTCAGATGGTCTTGGCCTTTACTATCACGACCGTGCCCGGTTACAATTGCAAAGCTTGATGCATGCTCGCGATGTGTGACAGGAATGCCCGCATAGGCAGGAGCCGCAATGCCTGCTGTTATACCAGGGACAATTTCATATTCGATTCCATGCTCAGCCAATACTTCTGCCTCTTCAGCACCTCGCCCAAACACGCACGGATCTCCCCCTTTTAAACGGGTCACCGTTTTTCCTTCTAGCGCTTTATTCACTAAAAGGGTATGAATTTCATCTTGAATAAAATGATGTCTCCCTGGTGATTTTCCGCAAAAGATTAGCTCAGCTCCCTCTTTTGCATATTCTAATAATTTCGGATTAACAAGCCTGTCATAAGCAATTACATCCGAAGTTTGAATACATTCAAGCCCATAAACTGTAAGCAGCTTTGGATCACCCGGGCCTGCACCAACTAAATAGACTTTCCCTTGACTCATGGCGCAATCTCTCCTGTCAATAATTGTAGTAAACGCGCTTCTCGTTCTTTGTAATTGGCTTGCCTCGTCAACTCCAAAAATTGTGATTCAAGCAAACCCTGTAATATGTGTCTTCTTATTGTACTATCCGCAACTTCTTCTATCACTCTTTTTCGCGATTGTTCGAGAAACAGCAGATATTCTTCGTATACTTCATCATACTCCTTCGCAAGATCTTGCTTAATTTTTCGGGCTAATCCTGGACTTGCTCCAGAAGTAGAGACCGAAATCGTCAGCGCCCCTCTTCGAAGCGAAGCGGGTACGATAAAGTTACTTAAATCAGGACGGTCAACAAGGTTTATTAATTGATGATCGTTCGTAGACTCATACACTTGCACATTAATCGCCGATTGATTAGTAGCCGCAATAATTAAGAAGAAACCTTGCAAATCATCCGGCTCAAATCGCTTTTGCTTCCAGATGATTTTTTTTGCTATAAACACTTCCATAATGCTTTCATGGAGGTTCGGACTGATAACCGTGACTTCAGCATCCGCTTCTAACAACGTCAAAATCTTTCGAGCTGCGACCGCTCCACCACCAATCACAACTGCTTTTTTTCCTGAAAGATTCAACATGGCTGGATAGTAATTCACCATGTTCTACTTCACTACCTTACGCTTATGATGGACACACGCCTGAATCCAACGCTCAACAATTTCTGGATTGGAAGCAAAGTGGAAGTGTGTATAGCCCGCGACAAGGTTTTCTTTTAAATAGCCTTCTTGTTTCTTGCCAAAACGACCCTTTGTTTCATACGCATATGGCAAACCTTCCGTTCGTTCATACGTAGAGTAATGAAATTCATGACCTTTTGCTTGTTGATTCGGGTCAATTAAGAAATTCCCTTCTGTTCCGAATATTTCCCGATAGCCTAACGCCGCTAGCTTCTTCTGCATCGTAATTTTCCCTGGAATAAGTCCAACCATTGGATACTCCATACCTTCAGTACTCGCAATCGATTCTGTTAAATACATAAAGCCGCCACATTCAGCGAGCGTTGGGATACCGCTCGTAACAGCTTCTTGAATCGATGCTTTTGCACGTTCATGATGAGCTAACTCAGCTGCAAACTCTTCCGGGAAACCTCCCCCAAGATACAAACCATCCGCTTCAGCAGGAACTTCCTCATTCTTTAATGGAGAGAAATACGTCAATTTTGCTCCATGAGCTTCTAATAATTCAAGGTTTTCTTGATAATAGAAATTGAATGCTGCATCTTTAGCAACTGCAATACAAACCCCTTGATCTTCACGCTGCTCAAATAAACCTGTTGGCTCTTCTACAATTTCCGTCGTTTCCGCTAATTCATATAGACGATCCACATCAATTGTTTCCGAAATAAGGTTTGCCAGCTTTTCAAAAAACGGGTTTAACTCGCCTCGTTCAATGGCTGGAATTAACCCTAAATGACGACTAGGAATATCGATATCCTGCTCCCTCTTCATGTAGCCAAGTACAGGGACATTGCACTCTTGCTCGATGGCAGCTTTTACAATATTGTAATGTCCAACGCTGCCAACTTGATTGGCAATCACACCGACAATATTCGGGCCAGTCGCTAACGTTTGAAAACCTTTTACAATCGCCGCTGCACTACGCGCCATACTAGCACAGTTTACAATAAGCAGGACTGGGCTTTCTGTAATCATGCTAATCTCAGCCGTTGAGCCTGTATTCTCTAACGGGCTTTTCCCATCATAGAAGCCCATGACTCCTTCAATAATAGAAATATCGGCTCCTTTGCTTGCTCGTGCTACCATTTCACGTACCGTATCATGTTCAAACATCCAACTATCCAAATTTCGTGAGATTCTGCCTGTAACCGCAGTATGATAAGAAGGATCAATATAATCCGGTCCGCATTTAAACCCTTGCACAGTATAGCCTTTTTGTTGCAAAGCAGCCATGATGCCGATTGTACATGTCGTTTTACCAACTCCACTGCCAGTCCCAGCAATGACTAATCTTCTTGTACTCATACAAAGGTCCCTCCATTTAAGAAAAGCGCAAGGTGCCCATAATCAGCAACAAGTATAAGACACAAAACGCCTTGAAAGTTTATCATTTCTTATTTTAAGACTTTATTACATAACCCTGTTGTAGCTGAAAGACGTGTGAGACCAAGGTCTCACACGAAATAAGTCAAAAATCGCTTTATCAACAATATTCATTAACATAGCTTTTTTTAAAAAGAAATAACTCCGACAGAAATCGTGACATTGCCTGACTTTTTCTTTACAAGCTCTAATTGCTCTGCTCCTGAATATAAGCGAACGGCTGGTTCACTCACTCCATAAGCACCTGTATATTTAAATACAGTATCAGACGGTGCTTCAATCGTCACTGTATTTAATTCAACTGGTGGATAATACACAAACTCCCAGCCATATTTCTCTACAACTTCCAGTAAGCCCGCTTCATCTTTTTTCAAATCAATGGTACAAAGCGCCTTCACGCTTTTAATAGAAATATGAAGTTCTACTAGCGTATCCACAATCACTTGCTCAATTTCTTCTGCTGACGTTCCGCGATTGCACCCCATACCAATTACAACTGTTTTTGGTCGAAAGACAATCCCGTTTTCTAAAATGACTTCCTCTTCTTTCGTTAACAAACGATGAGTCACGATTAACGCAGCTTTCGGTTTCGCTTCGATTGCCTCAGCAATAGAAGGATAGCTAATAATAGATTCTGGAATAGGGGTATCGTGCATCCACCAATTACGCTCACCTGATTCTTGGACAATCGCAACATGCTCTTCATTTACAACAGATGCGCTTACAGGCGTTAGTTTTTCGGCCGAATCCCATACCCAACCAAATCGGGAGCCGAATAAATCAACAGGAATCGTTTTTTGCACATCAGAAGCAGTCGTAATAATTGCTCTTGCATCTAAAGCAGCAGCCACTTCTCGCGTTAGTTCATTAGCGCCGCCAAGATGACCGGATAAAACACTAATAACATTTTCTCCTCGATCATCAATGACCACAACAGCTGGATCTGTTTTTTTATCTTGTAAAATCGGTGCAATCATTCTGACAACGGCACCGAGGGAAATAATCATAATAATGCCTTTATATTGTTTGAAAAGCGTAGGGAGCAGCATCCGCACACTGCCTGAAAACAGTTGGATATGCCTCTGCTCCTCATCCCCTTTTTCGAATTTGCTCATATAGTACAAATCTGAATTAGCAAACATCGTATGTAAACGTCGAGATATTTCAACACCGTGCTTCGTAATCGCTACAATCGCATAAGAATTCTTTTGGACAACAACAGGCTGAATTCCTTCTTGCAATTCGATAATCATGATTTAATTCCTTTACGGAATCCATGTGTAAAGCTCGCATCGTATAGTTTTGAACGATATTCATCTTTCTCGTGAATATGTGGATCCAATGCCCATCCCGCTAGGATCATCGCATGTTTACGAATTCCGTTTTTGCGCATATCTTCATCTAGATTCACTAATGTCGTACGAACAATTTTTTGGTCTGGCCATGAGGCACGCTGAATCACAGCAACTGGTGTTTCATCTTTCCAACCAGCCGATTGCAGTTCTTTGACAATTTTCTTTGTTAACGTGGCACTTAAGAAAAGCGCAATTGTACAATGGTGACTTGCTAAATCTTTTAGCTTCTCAAACTCAGGAACCGGCGTACGTCCTTCCGCTCTTGTTAAAATAAGCGTCTGTGTTAAATCGGGAATCGTCAACTCCGCACCGATTGCCGCAGCAGAAGCAAATACCGAACTCACACCTGGAATCACTTCATATCCGATTTCTTCTTTCTTCAAAAGCGCAATTTGTTCCATAATCGCTCCATACATAGCTGGATCTCCTGTATGAATACGAGCAACCATTTTACCTGCATTCACACGGTCTACCATTACATCAACGATTTCTTCTAAGTGCATGCCAGCTGTTTTTAATACTTCTGCTTCTGGCTTTGCCTTGGCAATTAATTCGTCATTGACTAACGAATCCGTATATAAAACAACATCTGCTGTTTGAAGAATGTTTAAGCCTTTTACTGTAATTAAATCTGGATCTCCCGGGCCTGCTCCTACAATATAAATCTTCTTCATTATTTTCTCACCACCATTAATGTTAAGTATTCAAGCTCAACGCCTTCTAGCTCACTAACCTTCCAAATCACTTCTTCATCAGATGTTACCTTTGTTACAACAGAGGCTTTCTCTAAAAGGTCTAAATCTTTTAAAACCGTAATCATTAAATCTATTACTTTCGCCACTTTAATAAATACAACCGCGTCATGATCTTCAAGCGCTTTTTTCATCGCTTCATAATCATCACGAGCAGGAACAATTGCCACATGATCATCGCCGTCAGCTAAAGCAATCCCTAATCTTGAAGCAGAACCGTTAAAGGATGAAATGCCTGGCACGGTTTTAATGTCTACTTCAGGGTGCAATTCCTGCATCAATTTCATCATATGAATAAACGTACTATATAAAAGTGGATCGCCTTCCGTTACAAAAGCCACATCTTTCCCTTCCTGCAGCTTCTCCCAAACCTTCTCAACCGTTGCATTCCATTCACGATCTAAGATCGTTTGGTCTTTTGTCATTGGGAAAACAAGGCCAAGCATTTCTTTTTCTTCAGGGCGAATATATACTTCAACAATTCGATGTGCATAGCTTTTGCTGCCTTTACGTTTCCGTGGATAAGCGATAACCGGTGACTCTTGAATTACACGAAACGCTTTAACTGTAATTAATTCTGGATCTCCTGGACCAACGCCAAGACCATATAATGTGCCGAGATTATTCATTCGTTTCTTCCTTTCTTTGTGCCGTAATAATATAAATTGGATTCAGCGGAACAAAACGATTCATGCCTAGGATTGGCTTGCTCCGGGAAATTTGTGCATGCATAATGGATGTTTGAAAGCCCGATTGTACGAAAGCTTCATTCGCTCGGTATAAATTCTCAATGGTCGCGGCATTGAGAACAATCCTTCCGCCTTCTTTCAAGCGCTGACAACATGTTTGGATTAAATCAACCATTTCGCCGCCCGTTCCCCCAATAAAAATCGCATCCGGATCCGGAAAAGTTTCAAGCCCTTGCGGTGCTTTTCCATGAATGGCTGTTAAATCGGTACGAAACTTGCGTTGATTTTGCAAACAATTTTCTAAATCCGGTTCATTTTTTTCAACAGCAAATACTTGCCCTTCTGGAGCTAGTCTTGCTGCTTCAATCGCCATTGAACCAGTACATGTTCCAACATCCCAAACAATGCTATCTTTCTTGAGGTTTAACGCATATAAACTTAATACGCGAATTTCCTTTTTTGTAATCAGCCCTTTATCTGGCTTCCGTTGTGAAAACTCTTCATCGTCAATACCTAGCGACCAGCTTGGACCATCCGCCACTTTTTTCAAAATCACAACATTTAATGGCGAAAACTCGTGATTCACCATGTCTTGGAGTTCATACCAGCCTACTTTTTCATTTTCCCCTTGCAGGTTTTCGGCAACAAATGCACGATACTCGGTCATCCCGAACGAGAGGAGATATTCGGCAAGACGATTCGGACTATTCTCAGCATCTGTCAGCAACGCTACCTTTGCCTTGCCATCGATTCGCTGTGCCAGTCCTTTCATACTCCGACCATGAACACTTGTTACATAAGCATCTTGCCAACTTTCACCCATTTTTGAAAAAGCAAGTTGCACAGAGCTTACATATGGATATACTTCTATATTTATTTTGCTAGAAAGATAACCGCCAATTCCGTAATAAAGCGGATCACCTGAAGCTAGCACAACCGTTGGACGCGTTTCTTCTTGTAATCTCTCTACAAGCGCTTTCAAACCGCCTTTAACGACAACTTTCTCTCCTTGATAATTCGGGAAGAAAGATAGTACTCTCTCACCGCCAACAAGCACTTCGCTTTCTTCAATCCATTGTGCATATTGCGGCAGTAAGCTTTCTTGTCCGTTATCCCCGATTCCAATTAATTTCATCGATTGAGTCAATGCCAACAGCCCTTCCTAGTAATTGTCCTTTCATCGAATAAATCGCTGTTCCCAGTTCTATTCCACCTTTAATATGGTGTAATGACGAGTAACAGCACGCTTCACAAAGATGATCAAAAAAGGCATCATGGCCTGTCTCAGCCATTAGCTCACCGACTTGAGAAGCAGTATTCGCGCTTGCTACTTCTGCCACAAGCTCTTCACTAGCCCCAACATCACGTGCCAGCTTCGAAAGGAATTCAAAATTAATCGGTGCACTTTTTGAGTGAACCATCATCACACCTTGCGCCACTTTTGAGAATTTTCCCATCATCCCAACGAGCGTGACCTTCTTAATTCCTTGTTTTTTACATTGCTTTAGAGAGAAGCCGACAAAGTCACCCATTTCAATGAAAGCTTCCTCTGGTAACTCAGATAGCAGTCCCATTGCATATTTCTCACTGCGTCCGCCTGTCGTTAAAACGAGATGCTCACAGCCTGCCATTTTGGCCACACTAATAGCTTGCACAATACTCGCCATATAGGCAGAACTAGAAAAAGGAACTACGGTGCCTCTTGTCCCTAAAATCGAGATGCCACCGATAATTCCTAGTCGGCCGTTTAATGTTTTCTTCGCAATTTCTTCACCGGCCGGAACAGAAATCACAACTTTCACACCTCTATTAATCTGAAATTCGTCTAACGTCTGCTCTACAGTCGTTAAAATCATTTTGCGCGGCACTGGATTAATCGCCGCTTCACCGACTGGAACAGGAAGACCAGGCTTCGTCACCCGACCAACCCCGACTCCTCCGTCCAAAATGATGCCCGGTGTATCCGTCCAGCTCACGGTTGAAACAATCAGTGCTTGATGAGTCGCATCTGGGTCATCGCCTGCATCTTTAATCGTTTCACAGCTCACGGAGTCTTTGCCCATTTCACATTTTTCTATCGTGAAAGTCGCATTCCGTCCAATCGGTAAATGAATCGTTGCAGTTTCCTGCGCCTCACCAGTAATTAAAGCGGTTAATGCCGCCTTCGTTACTGCTGTTGAGCAAGCTCCTGTCGTATAGCCATGTCTCATTTCCGATGGATCTTTTTTCGCCTTCTTTTGCATGATTATACCTGATCAGCTAAAAGAGAAATCGCATTCAATGCCGCAACCGTAACCGTACTTCCGCCTTTCCGACCAACGTTCGTAATAAAAGGAACTTCAGTAATTTTAGCTAACTCCTCTTTTGATTCTGCAGCGGAAACGAAACCTACAGGCATTCCAATAATTAAATCTGGCTTTGCGATTCCTTCTTTAATTAAACGAATTAGTTCTAATAAAGCAGTTGGCGCATTTCCGATTGCATAAATGCCGCCTTCATTTTCACGTACTGCTTTTTGCGTCGAAATAATCGCGCGTGTTGTATTTTGTTTTTTGGCTTCAATTGTGACATCTTCGTCTGCAATATAGCAATGCAGGTCTCCGCCATATTTTTGAAAACGTTTTTTCCCTGTACCACTTTCAATCATTTGTACGTCCGCAATAACATGACGTCCTTTGCGAATCGCTTCGATTCCTGCACGGATCGCATCAGGATGAATAATAACGCTTCTTCCTAATTCGAAGTCTGCTGATGCATGAATAATACGTCGAACAATTTTCCACTCGTCTTCTGAGAAATTATGTGGTCCCATTTCTTCTGCAATCATGGCAAAGCTATAATCATAAATTTTGTCAGGATCAACTGTTAACGGTTTGAAATCTGTTTTAAAGTCCATTTTATTTTCCCCCTAATTGTTTATTCAAATTGTTAATCACATCTTCAAAGTTCGAATACACATTTTGATAATTCACATTTGGACGAGCAATCATAATCGTTTCAATGCCACACTCCAAAGCGGCCTCCAGCTTCTCATCGACCGAGCCAACTTTTCCGCTTTCTTTCGTAATCATTAACGTGACACCGTATTGATCATATAGTGCTTTATTTAACTCCTTTGAAAACGGCCCTTGTATCGCAACAATATTTTTTTGCTCGACACCTAACTCTGCGCATTTTTCCATATTGTCGATACGCGGCAGCATTCTTGCAATTAATCTAGTATTCTCTAAACCTATTAATTCTTTTGCAAAAATCTCTAATGTTTTACTACCTGTCGTTAGCATAATCACGCCTCGCTTCTCTGCAGCAAGCTTAGCCGCCTCCGCATAATCACTAACAACCGTTAATTGGTCATCATGGAATCGTTGGCTTTCTCGTTCATAGCGAATGTAAGGAACGTTTGCCTCTTTTGCTGCTTGAAGCGCATTTTTTGAAGCCTCTTCTGCAAATGGATGACTCGCATCGACGACCGCTTGAAATCCTTTTTCTGTAATTAACGCCGCCATATCCGCGCCTGTTAATCGTCCAATTTGAGTATCAATCCCTGCATCTTGCAAACTTTTCGCTGCTGATTCTGTCACGACTGTTGCTAGAACCGGAAAACCAGCTTTCTGTATCTCAATAGCTAATTCTCTTGCATCACTTGTGCCCGCCAAGAACAAAATCATTTTGATGCCTCCACCTCGTGTGCATGATCATGGTCGTGGTCGTGGTCATGGTCGTGATCGTGATCGTGGTCATGATGATGATGATGATCATGGTCATGATGGTGGTGGTGATGATGCGCGTCACCATGCTCCTCCACATACAAACGATAGTTTTCTAAATCTTGAGTTCCTCTTGATGTTCCTTCCAATGCTTCTGCTACACGCTCTTTTAAAATCGTTTGAAGCTTCGGATGATAACCAAAGTAATCCGCTAACACAAACTCATGATTTGGATACTGCTCCTGGTAGCCTTCTAGCATCTTAGCCATTCGCTCCATTAAGATACCTGTAAACAAGAAGTATGGCAGCATAACCACTTTTTTGGCACCAAGCTTGATACAGCGTTCAATCCCTTCATCGACAAGTGGTGTCGTAACACCCATGAAAGCACTTTCCACCCATTTCACATTCAATTTCTCCCAAAGCAAACGAGTAATTTTATAAAAATCACTATTCGCATCGGCATCACTGCCACCGCGGCCAATTAATAAAACAGCTGTGTCATGATGTTCCGCATTTGTATCAAAGCCGATGCCTTCCAAACGATCGGTTAAGATCTCTAATGCTGCTGGATGAACATCAATCGTTTGTCCATATGTAAATTTCACTTCTGGATACTTAGTCTTTCCATCCTCAATTTCCGCAGGGATATGCAGCTTCGAGTGACCCGCATGCAGCAAAATAATTGGAATAACAGCAACTTCTGTCGCTCCTCTTTTCACACAATTGTCGATCCCTTGTGAAATATTAGGTGATGCGAATTCCAGGAAACATGTTTCAATGATTAAGCCTTCATCCATTGTTGGAATCATCTTGTCTACAAAAATACGAACCTCTTCATTTCCAGCCTCTAATCGGCTTCCATGTCCAACAAACAATACTGCTTTCATTCACTATTTCCCCCTATTCATTAATCCTCACATGGTGCTGGCTCTATGTGAATCTTTGGTGCAATGTCTTGATATTGAAAACCTTGAATCTTTTTCGCACGCTTGAAGTATTTAAATAATCGTTCATTAGGATGTGCGTTCTGCTTGTACTCTTCCACAATATTCGTAATTAATTCAACAAGGCGATCTGGCTCAATTCCCTCCGCAACGGGTTGACCTGGATGAGCTGTTCGTCCAACTGGTTTGGCGCCTACAAATAAGTCAAATTTCCCTCTGCGGAAGACGATTCCGATATCATCCATGACCGCACTATAACAAGCCATCCCGCATCCATTAAACCCGATGTTTAATTCTTTCGGCATCTCCATTCCACCAAGTACACGCTGCAATTCATCCGCATAAGGAATTGGTTCTTCTTTTTCTCCATCACAGAAATCACACGCTTTTAACGTCACAACATCGCCAATTGGAGACAGTAAAAAGCCAACGGATTGCAGTTTCTCTGTAATTAAATCTGGTTCAGTCGTCGGGATTTTTAATACGATTTTATGATTCGGCGTATATTCCATCGTTCCTTTTTCACCAACAACTTGTGCTAGTGTCATCATTTGCTGCGGTGTAAATTGCTTATTCGCAACACCCGGGCTAACCGCTAGTTCAAATATGGATTCTATGTTTTGTTGAACGAACGATGAAGTTCTTGGCTTAGCCACACTTTGATCAGATACTCTCGATAAAGCTTCCAACGCTACCTCGTAAGAAGTGCTCGTACTCTTCTTCTCAGGCGCTTTCGTCAGCAACCCAACAGCGGCTTCTCCATAAGAGCCTTGCGTAAGTCCTGTTTCTTGATCCATCGCCCATGGCTCTGCTTCTTTTTTCAAGCGTTGATGCGGTTTTAACGGCTGCTTTTCTGAACCCAATGTATACTTTCTTTGATAGCCGCGAGGCGTAATGATTTTATTGTCATATAAGAATGTCGATGAATTCCCGATTACAACGGTTGTCAGCATTCCAATATCATGATTCAACATTTCTGCTAAATTCGTAATGGTAATCTCCTGACGCTCGCGATACGCGCTTTTCACTAGCCCTACTGGTGTATCTGGCGAACGATATTTCAGTAAAATCCGCTGTGTTTCAACAATTTGTCTTGTTCGACGACCACTGCGCGGATTATAAAGCGCAATAACAAAATCCGCCTGTGCCGCTGCTTCAACTCGTTTCGCAATCAGCTCCCACGGTGTTAAGTGGTCACTCAAACTAATCGTACAAGAGTCATGCATAACAGGTGCCCCAAGTAATGATGCACAGGAATTAATCGCTGAAATCCCAGGAATAATTTCAATTTCAACACCTGTTGCTTCTTTCCATCCCTTTTCAATCAAGACCTCATAAACAAGGCCTGCCATTCCATAAACCCCTGCATCACCGCTTGAAATAACGGCTACTTTCTTGCCGTTTTCCGCTTGTTTTACCGCTTCTTGTGCACGCGATACTTCTTCTGTCATTCCGGTACTAATAATCGCTTGATCGGTTAATAAATCTTGAATCAATTCCACATATGTTTTGTAACCGATGATAAAATCACTTTCTTGAAGTGCTTCCACAGCTCGTGTTGTAATATGTTTAAAATCCCCTGGACCAAATCCAACAACAAATAATTTCCCTTTTTGCTCCATACAAATATCCCCCTTCGTAATCCGTAATCTAGGATTCTACTTTTTTCTTTGAAACTCCTACGATAGCAGCAGATGCTGGATTAGGTGACATTTCTCCGTTCACAAATTGATATACTTTGTGCGTTTCAAGGCTTGGTTCATGCATATCCCGAACAATTTGGCGGCCAATTTCAGGGGAATCAACTCGATACCAATTACCCTCTGGATAGGCAATGACGATACAAGCATCTTTGCATCGTCCATTGCAACGAGTTCTTGTCGTATGAATCTCTTCATCCAATCCTAGTAAACTAATTTCGTCACGAACGGCTTGTGTCACTTCTTCGCCGCCCTTTCTCATACAACTACTTCCATTACAGATCAGCAGATGAGACTTTGTACCTTTCAAATTCCAAGTTGTCATATAGTTCCTCCTATTAGGCAGAAGAGAATAAAAAAACCTTAACTCTCTTGAGTTAAGGTTTTTTAAAAAGCTAAAAAATAAAATGAACTAGCATAAACATGCCGCTCTATATTCAACAGCCTCTACCCTTCCCTCCGAAAAGTATTACTTTTTCACTTAAAAGCAGGTTTCCTGGCTTACGCTTCTCTTTACTCTTGTCCCTTCCCAGTTTGCACCAGTGGTGTTGACAATTTCATCAGCGTTACAGTAGCGGGGGCTGCATCGGATTCTCACCGATTTCCCTATTATCCCTAGCATGACACTTTGGGCACTTTTAAATTTATATTCAATTGTTTAATAACAATATTCTCTCAATTCGTAAAACTGTACCTATCATATACCATCTTTTTAAAATTTTAAATAGATAATTACAACTTACGTATAAATCTAACCTGTATAGGGGAAATAATCCAGCAAGGATTTTCCGCTTATTGTTCCATTTTTTCTAAAAAAATCAATATTTTTCTATATTTTACTTATGAAATACAATCATAAAAAATTTTTTTCTAGAAGAAGCGATTTTCTCATGGTACACTATGCTAGAAATCTTAAAATTTTATAAACTTTACGGTGCTAAATTTTGATATTTGGCTTAAAAGGGAAGTCGGTGTAAGTCCGGCGCGGTCCCGCCACTGTAATGGGGAGCATCATTACTCACGTAAGAACCACTGTCTACTCTAAGATGGGAAGGTTGTAATGATGTCATGATCCAGAGCCAGGAGACCTGCCATAAAGGGGAAAACTGTTTCAACCTACGAGGATGGGGATACGGATATATAGCTAGTGAGTGTTTTTTACTCACAGTCCTGCTACTATTCAGTTATGCACTTCTTTCAAGGATGAAAGAAGTGCTTTTTTGTTTTGTACATAATTTTACAAAGCTCAGACACACTCTCACGTTCTTCGCGGATAACAAATGAGGAGGTGATGGCAGCGGCAAAAAAGTACGTAAAACGCTGCCGATTGTTTTTCTAAAATAACAAAGATTAAAAAGGAGACATGTATGAAAACATTGAATTGGAAAGTTCTTTATTTTATCGCATTATTGCTTTTCGTTCCTAATAAAGCCTCCGCTATGCATATTATGGAGGGATTCCTCCCTATTGAATGGGCGATCTTCTGGTGGGCGGTTACCCTCCCATTTTTAATTCTTGGTTTCCGTTCTATTCGTAAAAGCATCAAAGAAAACCCTGAAACAAAAATGATGCTTGGTTTGTCAGGGGCTTTTGCCTTTGTTCTATCCGCACTGAAAATTCCATCCGTTACCGGAAGCTGTTCTCACCCTACTGGAGTTGGCTTAGGTACGGTGCTGTTTGGACCATTTGCAATGAGTATCGTCGGATCAATCGTCTTATTATTTCAAGCTTTATTACTTGCTCATGGAGGATTAACAACGCTTGGAGCGAACGCTTTTTCCATGGCCGTTGTTGGACCGATTATCGCCTATCTTGTATATAAAGGCGCAACAAAAGCTGGCTGGTCTTTTTCCGTGGCTGTTTTCTTAGCAGCAGCACTTGGCGATTTAGGAACATACGTCATGACGTCTGTTCAACTTGCTTTAGCATTCCCTTCTGAAGTTGGCGGTTTCATGGCTTCTTTCACTAAATTCGCTGGAATCTTTGCGTTAACACAAATTCCATTAGCAATCAGTGAAGGTCTATTAACTGTTATTGTTATGAACTTCTTAAAAAAATATAATGTAAGCGAATTGAAAGCACTGCGCGTTCTAACGAAGGAGGCCCGTTAAGATGAAAAAAAATCTATTACTGCTCGGATTAGTAGTCATCCTAGCGATTTTCCCTCTGTTTATTCAAAAAGGAGCTGAGTTTGGCGGAGCTGATGGCGAAGCAGAAGAAGCCATTGGCGAAATCAATTCAAGCTATGAACCTTGGTTCTCTAACATCTGGGAGCCGCCAAGCGGGGAAATTGAAAGCTTATTATTCGTTCTTCAAGCAGCAATTGGAGCTGGATTCATCGGCTACTTTATAGGGTATGCAAGAGGAAAACATAAATCAAAAAAAGAAGAAAGTCCATCTAAACATGTTGTTAATCGATAAATATGCCTATTTCAATCGTCTAAAGCATATTCACCCAGTAGAGAAGATGACATTCGCGCTATTCCTTCTCCTGTTTGCTTTAACTGTAAAAGACACGATTGTTTCACTCATCACCTTCACTGTGATGAGTGCTTTTATCATTTTTGGGGCAAAAATCCCGCTTCGTTATTATATTAAATTGCTGCTTCTTCCAGGGTTCTTCCTTTTATCAGGAATATTAACAATTGTCATTTCCTTTGCTAGTATCGAAACTACAACGCCTCATGTACTATGGTCTGTAGAATTTGGCTACTGGAAATTATTCATAACGGAAAATAATATTAAAATAGCAACAAAGCTCATTCTTGTTGTATTGAGCAGTATAAGCTGTTTATACTTTTTGACGCTAACAACACCCGTTAATGCGATTCTTCAAGTGCTGCGTAAACTGAAGATACCGCAATTACTCATTGAAATAATAGAAATTACGTATCGCTTTATTTTCGTGTTTTTAGAAACGGCCATACATATTTATCAAGCCCAAAATTCTAGACTTGGCTATATGACAACGAAAAAATGGCTGCATTCGATTGGGTTGTTAATTTCTTCTTTGTTTATTCACGTCTTTAAACGAGCGAAAGAGCTGACAATCGCAATGGATTCACGTGGATACACAGAGGACATTATGTATATAGACGACAACTATCAGTACTCAGCTGTAAATTGGCTAATTATTACGACCCTTATCGCTAGTATCGTGGCGGTCTATCTATTATTTGGAGGGACTTTATAATGGACGAGCTTTTTTTCAAAATCGACCAGCTCACCCATCGCTATGTCGATGGCACAACAGCGTTAAAAAATCTTTCTCTCACCATTAAAAAAGGGAAGAAAATTGCTCTATTAGGGAACAACGGAGCCGGTAAATCCACCTTATTTCAGCATTTAAACGGAATCTTACAGCCCACAACAGGTTCTATTTTATTTAAGGGAGAACAGGTGCGGTATAATCGAAAGTTCTTGATGACATTAAGAAAGCAAGTAGGTATTGTGTTCCAGGACCCTGATTCACAGCTGTTTTCCGGCAATGTACGACAAGATATTTCCTTTGGACCAATGAATTTAGGCTGGTCACAGGAAAAAGTACACAAGCAAGTAGAATGGGCAATGGAGCAAACAGAGGTGACCGCTCTGCAAGATCGCCCCATTCATTTTTTAAGCTTAGGACAAAAAAAACGTGTCGCTATTGCCGGGGTATTAGCGATGAATCCGGAAGTTTTCATTTTAGACGAACCTTCCGCAGGCTTAGATGCCTATTATTCAAAGCAAATCATGCACATTCTCCGCGATATTCATCAAGGAGACAAAACGATTATTCTTTCCACTCATGATGTTCACTTTGCTTATGAATGGGCAGATGAAATCATTGTCATGAGCGATGGTGAAATTTTGTATCACGGCGACCCTGTAACCGTTTTTCATAACGAAGCATTACTGAATCAAGCTCATTTAGAAAAACCGTGGGTATTTGAAACGGCACAACAATTGCTGACAAAACAGCTGCTTCGGGATGAAGGACCGATGCCCCGCAGCAAAGAAGAATTGTTCCAGTTACTGAAATGAAGGGGCTGTTTTAACAGTCTCTTTTTCTTTGGAATGAAGAATATTCTTACATAGAGAAGAAACCTTACCTATCTACCAAATCCATCTAATCAAGCCTCGGATTCCCCACCACACTAATCGAAAAGGTACTAACAATAATTCTGGTACATAGAACAACACTTCAACTACAATATCCCACCAAGAGCCTTCACTCGATTTCTTTTTAGCAGCTCGCTTCTGCTTATGCTTATGCTTCCCCTTTCGCTCTCGAAATGTCATTTCAACCATCCTATTCAATATTTAATTTCTATTATTATAATCTATCTTTACAATTGGAGCAGTCGTTCAATTGATAATTTTTCACCTTAGGAATATAATGAATACATTGACTCTTTTATATGTCCCAGTAGCTCAGCAGGATAGAGCGACAGCCTCCTAAGCTGTAGGTCGTAGGTTCAATTCCTATCTGGGACGCTCATACAACAGAAACCCCTTAATTAATTTAATTAATTAAGGGGTTTCTGTTGTATATAAAAATCATGATAAATGGATAACAGGCATATTGCCGAGAACTTGCTGAAAATATAAAAAGGGATGCTTCAACTAAAAAGGGAGTACGTTTTGATGTGCAAAAAAATCGTAAATATTAGGTCAATTCACGCAAGAAATAGTATTCTAATTGAAACTAAATAAAGAACTGGAAATTTACGACATTCTCTATCATTTATTGTTTAACTTAAGCCCCATTAGTTGAGGATGAACCATCCTTATTAGTTTAGTTACCTAAAATAAGTATTAAACAAGCGTAAGTTAACCATTATTTACATACACCAGTTTCCCCTGCACATCAACCCGCACAATACCGTCTGTTTTTCCCCTTTGTATGTCAATGCCTCTCAATTACGATTTCTGACTAACATTCCTGTTCACAGAGCTCGTCATTGACACATGTTACACAATCCTTACACGTTCCTTCTAATTTCGCAAAACACTTCAGCTTATGAAGGATATGCTCTTTTTGACTTTCAAAATCATAATTACGAACGGTTGACATACGCATAGCCTCTGGTGAACCACCGCCATGAAGACTTATGACAGAATAGAAGCCACCTTCTTTAGACGCCGTTAAATCCTCAATAAAGCGTGCCATTTGGATACGTTCATTTCCTGTAACACCGTGCTTACCGCCTAAGTAACGGTTAATTAAATCTCCCGACTCTGGTAACGCCATATCCTCTGCTGTTGGTGCTGTTACTACGATTCCACCACTAATCTCATGTGCGATTCTGAAAATATCATAAACTTGCTCAGCTAGCATCCATTTACCGATATTGGATTGAACTGAGTCAGGTACATAATTTCCCGCCATCGTTTTATGACCATAAACAGCTGCGGCTACCCCTGTTGCATAAAATCCTTCTGTAATGCGAATGAGTTCTCCCATGCTTCTACGAATGTGACTGACTTCATTATGAGGAGCACCGTTATACTCTGACATTAAGGCAGAGGCACCAATAATCATATCTCCAAGCCCGGCGCGAGCTCCAATACAGGATTGACGATGGTGATTTGCAAAGGCTTCCGCTAATTTACCTGTGTATTCCCATTCACCACATAAGAAAACTTTATCCCATGGAATGAATACATCATTAAATATAATAAGTGCGGTTGATTGACCGTAATTTGAGCTAAAAGGCGCTTCTGCGTCATCCGGTCTTCCTGCTGGTTTAGCAATCATTCGAAGACCTGGCGCATCAACAGGTACAGCAAAAGATACGGCATAATCTACATCTTCTTTTTTCATAGCACGGGTTGGAAGCACGATAAATTCATGCATATACGGTGCTCCTGTGATGTTCGCTTTTGCCCCGCGCACCACAATACCTTTATGATTTTTTTCAACAACACGTACATATAAATCCGGATTCTCTTGTTCGTGAGGTCGTTTGCTACGGTCTCCTTTTGGATCTGTAACAGCCGTTCCACAGGTTAAATCATATTTTTGAACATGGTGGAGATAACCTTTTAATACAGAAAAATAATCTGTTTTCTTTTCAGCATCCATCATCGCTGTAATTTCAGCTAAAGCACCTAGGGCGTCATGCATAAGATAACGCTGCCCACACCCTGTCCATTTACAGATTAATCGTGTCGCTTCAAGCTTTTTTAATAAATCGTCTGTACTGAAATCGAGTGCATTCATACGGTTAATCTTCGTACCATCTGGTAACGTTGCAAGCATGATATCTTTGTGTTTATCTATATGAGCTAGTTCATATGTTACGGCTACTGCGTTAATTCCTGGTTTAAATAATGGCTCATCCGCTACACTTGTCACCTTTTTCCCCTTCACCTGTATATCAGGATTATACTCTCTTAAACTCTCAACATACTCCATTCCATTCATTAGTTTCATAATTTAAAATTCCCCTCTCGATTTTATTAAAAATAAAACTGACTAGTTGGTCGTTTTTTGTGTGTAAAAGAACTCTTTATGTTAAAAGAGTTTCTAATAGTTCACTTCTGGTCGCTATATATTTTTCTATGGTGAACTTGTTTGTTAATGACCATCTTCTGAATGCCCACATTTGTGATTGAACAAGAATATCATCTGCTATTAGAAATACTGATTCCTGTGAAACCTTAAAAACGCCTGAATCGATTCCCCTTTGAATTTGTTTCTCAAGATGATTGCGCAGCCTTTGCTCCCTTTGAAGGAACGACCTTCTTGCCTCTTTATCTAAAGATGCTGTTTCCTGATACATTAAGACAACATAATCCGAAACTTGATCGACAATCTCAAATAGAGCAGTCATATCTTTCTTAATCGCTTCTAGCGGATTAGAGTTCTCTGAAGTAGCAGCATATAAAGCTTTTTCAATCAATGAATGAATATGGCAGCACACAAGATACAAAATATCTTGTTTGGTTTTTACATATTGAAACATCGTCCCAACATTCATTCCTGCTGCTTCTGCTATTTCCTTTGTCGTTGTTGCATGATAGCCTTTTTCTGAAAAAATCTTTACAGCTGCATCGATAATTTCAGCTCTTCTCTTCTCAACTCGTTTCGGATTTTTTACTGAAGTTGCTACGATGTATTCCTCTGTCTGTGTTTCGCTCATTTTATTCCCTCTTTGCTGTGAATTGGAGCCTTTCAGCCAAACTAACTGATTAGTCAGTTTTTTAAATTATATATACCTTTTCTATTTTTTGTCAATAAATTTACAGAAAAACTAGATTATTAAATGAAATATACTATCCTATCTTGGGTAATGCAACACTTTTCTGTAGTCTCAACTTTTCCTACAAGACCTCCAAAAGACTAAAACATTGGTGAATTTGATATTTCAAATAAAGCATAGCCAATGCCTATTAAAAAATGATAATACTACTAATAATTATTTTTTCTTCTTCATAAATCCCTCAGGCTATTTATACTTTCAAATAAAAAATAACGTAATTTGTTGTTTTATTATCCTTACTTTACTAAATAGAAAAAGAGGGACAAGAAAAGAAAAGACTAAAATATAGAAGTCTAAAGCATTTTACGGGAAAATATTAGGGACTTTTACACTTAACACCCGGTTAAAGTATCGAAATTACCCTTTTAACAGAATTTATAAACAGTTTCTACATACCGGAATCTGAAAATCAACAGTGCCTCCTAAGCTGATAGCGACAAGTGCCAGACACTTGTCGCTTTGCAATTGAATTATTTATTCATAAAAGCTTTGATTTCTTCTTCTGGCATGGATGAATCGCATTTCACGTTTACTGTGTCACCATTAGTAAAGATGAAACCAGGAACCGTTGGAATGTCGTATTCATTACGGAAGGCCGTAATACCTTCCATATCAGATTTTTCCACACTATTGACATAATAGATATGAGTATCAGTTTCTTCAGCAACTTTTTTTAGTTTTTTAATGAATTTTTGACAATAAGGACATACAGCCTTACCAATATAGATAACAGCTTCGCCTTCCCCTTTTACCAATTTCTGTGCTTTTTCGGAATCAATTTTATCAAAACTAGCTACATTTTCTTCATAAGTAGCAATCATCGCTCAATCTCCTTTCTCTAATGTCATTATTATACAACAATGTGTAAATGCTCAAATAAATTATGCTTACATGTTTGAATGTCGAACCTTATCAAAAATTGATGTAAAACACAAAAATTAATCTCAATCAAAATATTAAGAGACTGAAACGTAAAAATATAAATTCTTTCTAAAAGAATCGCTTATTGTGGAGTAATATATATTTAAACGATTTCATTGTTATATTTTTAAGTGTCAGAAAGTATGATACACAGTATTTAAACAATATTATTTTAACCCCGACCTTACTCAGAACGGGGTTATGCATATTTGAGATTTGAACATTAAATAACTTTATTGTTACTCAACAGCTTAACGTTGTAAATCCACATTTTGCTAGTGGTACCCCTAATTTGACTGACTTTGCAATAGTTCAGGGAATAAATAATGTATGATATGCATAGTTAAACGTCGAGACTCTCCTTTATATGGATAGATATGCATATACATGGATGGATTAAAGTTCGCTTCAATAATTCCGTAAGCATTTTTATTAGCAGCAGGAACTTCGGTATTTTCAATAATCAAATCGATACCACAAATTTTAACTCCAAGTGCGGATACCGCATCCACTGCTATTTTTTTATAATCATCAGGAATTTGATCTGTCACATCAATCGAGTCTCCACCTGTACTAATATTAGAGTTTTCACGCAAATAGATGATTTCATCATTCTCTGGAATTGAATCCGTTCGATATCCTTGAGCTTTAAGCATAAGATTCTCCAATTCACCTAATTGTATACTTTCTAAAGGTGTCCTATGGTCTCTTCCTCTTAACGGGTCACGATTCTTTTGCATGACTAACTCTTCGATTGTATGTTTACCATCACCTTTAACATTCGCAGGAACTCTTAATAAAACAGCATAAACTCGATCATTTAATACAAAAAATCGATATTCTGTTCCATTAAGAAATTCTTCTACTAATATAGAAGGGTCTTCTTTAAATGCTAGTGTAATGGCTTTTTGATAATCTTCGTAATTGGCGCCTTCTTTGAAGATCGATATTCCTAATCCATAGTTTGTTGTTTTCGGCTTCACAACAAAAGGTTTGGTGGAAAAGAGATCATAGGAACGTAAAGCCTGTTCAATCGTCTGAAATTCCTCACCTTTTGGCACACGGAATCCATGTTGCTGAAGAATTTTCTTTGTTACTGTTTTATTTTCCATAATTAAAGTGGATACATAATTATCTTTACTTGTCATATTCCCATTTTTCACATATTCAACATGATCTTTTAATTTCAGCTTCAAAAATTGATCTTGTCGATCCAAGATTTCTACTTGGATTCCTTGTTGAATCGCATCAAACATTAAAATCTGAGTGGACAACTCCATGTCCGTAAATCCTGCTAATTGATATGGCTTATCCCATGATTTTTTATAATTTTCTTTAGCAATCGACGTAGCCAATTGACCTTGACTGCTTTTTTCACTTTCTTTATATAGTCTTCCAGCTAAAGTCTTGCTTGGGTCCATTAGCATTTCTCTCAGATGAACAAATAACGTATCTGAAATCGTCAAATTTAAAATTGCTGCTAACTGTTCCATCTCATCAATCATATTTTTAGCTTCTATTTCAAATTGTGTAGGCTCTAATGGATGCTCAAGAGCCACGATATCATTGTAAAAGTCCCCCATTTTTACCCACTCATCACAATTTTCCCCTTCATCTTTCCATAGTAAATAAAGTAAGAAAAGATGGAGAAATTCTGCTTGTTCATAGCTAATTCCATAATTTTCAAAAGGATTTAAATCTATATTTCGCAATTCAATATAACTAATACCGTGATCCTCTAGATCTGAAACATGATGTCCGCCTCTTAAACGGACAGGTGAATAAAATTCTCTTTCTGCTGATAGAAGCCCTCTTTTAACCATCAAAGAAAGATCTGATACATAATTCTGTATACTGCTATATGACACTTGAACATCATCCGAATTCGTATAACCATATTTACTGCTTCTAATGCTTCTTACTGCCTCATTCAACGAATCTTCTTCAAAAAAATTCTTTTCACTACTAGGAGAAGCTCCATAAAAATAAGTGACGAACCATCGATAGTGTAAATAGTTTCTTGTGGCTTTTAGATAAATCTCTGTTTTAAAATGCTGATAATCTTTAATCTCCGATTGTGTGTTAAATAACGCTTGAATGAACTCATCGCCAAATTCAAAGTTAAAATGAACACCACAAAGCATTTGTTTACGACGGCCATAAGAATTCGATAAAGATTGACGATATCGAACATTTTCAGCATTTTTCAATTTCGCAATCACAATATCTTCGTCTTTTTCTGGTAACTGTGGCGGCATGCTTAATGGCCAAAGCATTTCATTCTCACCCATAGAACGATAAGCAACATCATGGATCGCTGCTAAGTAATCAAACAGTTCCTCTAATGTCTCAGTAACAGGTGTGATTATTTCCATCTGTAATTCTGAAAAATCCCGCTGAATATACGGATGATCATCTCGCAGCGAAATACTTTTAGGATGATCTGTTTTAGCTAAATTTCCTGATAAGTCAACTCGTTTACTTTCTTTTTCAATCCCATAACGGGCTTTTAATAAGTATCGTTTAACACGGTCATTGACTAACATTTTTTTAAAATCCGTTTTAACGATAACCCCCAATTAGCTCACCCCTTCTTCAAACCATTTCTTATTTTTAGATAATAAACTTTAAAATACAACAACATGCAGTTATCAAAAATATCCACATTCAATTACAATGTGGATATTTTTCGTACAAAAGAATTATCTTAAGTACTCCATATGAAAAGCGAAATGTTCCTCTAAGAAAGTAGCAATAAAGAAATAGCTGTGATCATATCCTTCAACCTTATTGTAGTTAACTACTCCATTATTTTCCTGAGCATTCTTTAAAAAATAAGTTTCATCTAATTGTTTTGGATAAAAATCATCTTGAGTTCCTTGCGTAATGAGAATAGGTGGAAGACATGCTTCTTTGACCAGTTCTGAAGCATCCCATTCTTTCCAAGAAGCTTTATCTTCACCTAAATAAGTTGAGAAAGCTTTTATTCCCCATGGGACTTGACTCGGACTTGAAATAGGAGAAAAGGCAGAAATCGCTTTGAATCTGGCAGTATTTTTCATACCAATCACTAAAGCACCATGACCTCCCATGGAGTGACCCATTATACTTTCTGCTCCTGAAAAATGAGGTACTAAAGTGGACGCAATGGCTGTTAATTCATCTACTATATACGTGTACATGTTATAGTGCTTTGCCCATGGATCTTGTGTGGCATTTAAATAAAAACCTGCACCTTGTCCAAGATCCCACGATTCATCATCAGCAACATTTTCTCCACGTGGTGAAGTATCTGGAATTATGACTGCCACTTGATATTTTTCAGCCAATCTCTGAAATCCGCTTTTTTGACTAAAATTATCATCTGTGCAAGTTAAACCAGATAGCCACCAAATAAGAGGGATCTTTTTCATTTCTTTATTTGACGGCAAGTAGATACTAAATGTCATATCACAATGTAAGACTTCTGAATAATGGCTGTACTTACATTGTTCTCCACCGAAAGAGCGATGTTTTTCAATAAGTTTAAGACTCACTTTTTCACTCTCCATATGTTAAAATCGTACGGATTGACTCTCCCTTATGAAGCAAATCAAATGCCTCATTGATGTCTTTAAAGTTTAAGTGGTGTGTGATAAACGAATCTAAATCGATTTCACCATTCATATAATCTTCAACCATTCCTGGCAACTGGGTTCTTCCTTTAACTCCTCCAAAGGCTGATCCACGCCATACCCGACCCGTTACTAATTGGAATGGACGAGTATGAATCTCTTTACCTGCGCCTGCTACACCGATAATAGTACTTTCACCCCAACCTTTATGACAACATTCAAGAGCAGACTTCATTACTTCAACATTTCCAATACACTCGAAGCTATAATCTACTCCTCCATCCGTCATTTCAATGATGACTTCTTGAATTGGTTTATCAAATTTAGAAGGATTTACAAAATCAGTTGCTCCCATTTTTTTAGCTAATTCAAACTTATCCTCATTTAAATCTACAGCAATAATTCGGCTTGCTTTTGCTTGGACCAATCCTTGAATAACAGCTAATCCAATAGCTCCAAGACCAAATACGGCTGTTACAGCCCCTTCTTCCACTTTTGCTGTGTTGTGTACAGCGCCAATCCCTGTAGTAACACCGCATCCAAATAGACAAACTTTATCAAGTGGCGCTTCTGGGTCAATTTTTGCCAAAGAGATTTCAGGAACGACTGTATATTCACTAAATGTACTTGTTCCCATGTAATGATAAATAGGCTCTCCATTATAAGAGAAGCGAGTTGTTCCATCAGGCATTAAACCTTTTCCTTGAGTTTCTCGTACGGCACTACATAAGTTTGTTTTACCAGAACGACAGAATTTACATTCTCCACATTCAGCCGTGTACAGCGGAATAACATGGTCCCCTGGTTTTACTGAAGTCACTTCATCCCCTACAGCAACGACAACACCAGCACCTTCATGACCTAGTACAGCAGGAAATACGCCTTCCGGATCATCGCCTGATAATGTAAAAGCATCTGTATGACAGACTGATGTATACAGTATTTTTACTAATACCTCTTTTGCCTTTGGTTCTTCTACATCTATCTCTACAATTTTAAGTGGTTCTCCTGGTTTAAATGCAACAGCAGCTTTACTTTTCAAATGAACCCCTTCTTTCTTTTGTTTTCTAATTTACTTTTCCATAATTACATACTATAATTCATTGAACAATACTGACGTTTTTGTCACTATAAACAAAATATCAATAGAAAGCGGTAGTAATATATGGTAATTCATCATAAAGAAAAAACTTTTTTCACTAGCAAAGATTTGGCTTTATCAGTTATAGGTGGACGCTGGAAAATAGCGATTATATGGTGTTTACTCCAACAGTCTCCATTAAGGTTAAGTGAAATACAAAAATACCTTCCCGATGTCAATCAACGTATGTTAATTAGACAATTAAGGGAATTAGAAGAAGATAAAATAATTACTAGAGTTGTATACCCGGTTGTACCTCCTAAAGTGGAGTATCAACTAAGTGAAATTGGTTTACTCCTAGAACCCGTTGTAACTTCCATTTGTGATTGGGGAGATAATTTTAGAGAATTTTTGAAAGAAAATGCTGATAAAACATCAGTTGAATAACAAACTGCACAAACGATTCTGAATTTGAAGAAGTCAAGCACCAATTCTGTAATGAATACCAAAAAGAATACGGTTGTGCCAACCTCTAACATGAAACTTAAGGTAACGACGCGCTCTCTTAGTACGTATACAAGTATTTTAGGAGGACGTACCCAATGAATAAAACCGTTAAAGAGTTACAAGAACACTTCCGTCAACTACGATTAGCTGAAACGGCAGAGGAGCTTCCGCAGCTCCTTCGCGAAGCTGAAAAAACATCCTGAACTTATTTAGAGTTTTTAGAAGCAATCACAACATTTGAATTAAATAAACGAGAGGCTAAAAGTATTGAGAGACGGATGAAATGGGCTCGTTTCCCTTTTATCAAAACACTTCAAGATTTTAATATAGAAGAACAAACAGCCCTAACAGAACGACAATTAACGCAGCTTCTAGAATTCAGCTGGTTAGAAAAGCAATATAATTTAATATTTTTAGGACCACCTGGTGTAGGAAAAACATTTCTAGCTGTAGGGCTAGGCATAGAGGCAATTCAAAGAGGGTTTCAAGTGTATTTCATAACGATGGGAGAACTAATTCAGCTATTGAAAACACAAGAATTTGCGCATAAGTCACAGGTACAGATAAAACGATTACAGGCTTCTGATTTAGTGATCATCGATGATTTGATGTACATGGCGATGGATCAACGCGAAGCAAATCTATTCTTTCAGCTGATTAATCACCTATATGAACGAAGTTCAATTATATTAACCTCGAATAAGAGTCCTGAGCAATGGAGTGAATTGATGGGCGATGAAGGGATAACAACGGCTATTCTAGATCGTCTGTTACATCGAGTAGAAATTGTTCATATGAACGGTGATAGCTATCGAATGAAAAATAGACAGCATGTATTTTAAGCAAAAGTGTTCATTTCAAACGAGCAAAACTGTTATTTTCGCTTGACGGTTACATCTGGGACGCTAAAAAACAGCCCAAACCTTTCATTCATAAGGTTTGGGCTGTTTTGATCCTGGGTTTCCATATAAACATATGTCTCACAAAGATGATTTATATCTTAAATTTTTTAATTTCATTATAAAGATGATGGGACATGTCCTCTAAATCACTTGCTAAGTGATTTAATTGCTCCATCGAAGCCGCTGTTTGTTCAATTGACGCAGACACTTCTTCTGTACCAGCGGCTGTTTCTTGACTAATGGAAATTAATTGTTCGGAGTTTTCCATTGTCTTTTCTAATTGAACAATCATATCTCGTAAGGAACTAGTCATATGCGTGAATTTACTAAATGTTTCTTGAATCATCGTTGCAATCGAATAAAAGGCTTCTTCTGTTTCAGCTACTGCTTTTCCTTGATGTTGAATTTGTGTATTTGTTAAATCAATTAGATGTACAGTATGAGATGTATCAGCCTGCATAGTACTAATAATATTGGTAATTTCTTTTGTCGACTGGTCAGTCTGCTCTGCTAATTTCCTCACCTCATCAGCTACAACAGCAAAGCCTCTGCCATGCTCCCCTGCCCGAGCAGCTTCAATGGCTGCATTTAAGGCCAATAAATTTGTCTGACTAGCAATATTCGTAATTGTATTAATAATTTTGCTAATTTCATGGGAACGAGCATCCAATGAATGAACAGCTTGGCTCATCGTATCGGCATTTTTTGTTGTTTCCTCAAACTGCTGCTTCATTTCAAGTACCGTCTGTCTTCCACTTTCTGACACTTCGATCATCATTTTCGAATCAACGGCTACCTTCTGTGCATATTGATCAATTGATGTAATATGCCGTGTAACACGTTGAATAGCCCCTTCATTCACCTGAATAATCTCCGTTTGATTCGTTGCTCCTGAAGCAATTTCCTCCATTGTTACCGCTACTTCATTAGAAGCTGCGCTAGTTTCCTCTGCACTTGTGGCAAGAGCCTTTGAAGAATGAGCGACTTGATCAGATATTTGTTCTACTCTAGTAAGTGCCTGATGAACGGATTCACTCATTGTATTTACGCTTCGGGCCAAGTCCCCTACTTCATCGGAGCGTTGTACATCTACTTTAACGGTAAAATCTCCTTCTGCCATTTTTCTTACTGTATTTCTAAGCTGCTTAATGGGCCGCGTAATAAAGCGACTAGCTAGACTAGCAAGCGCAATAGCCACTAAAATAATTATGCCCAGTACAAGTAAGTTTGGTATAAGAATGACATTGGCACGTCCAACAATCTCGCTTTTATCTACTAGTCCAACAATCTTCCATCCCGTTGTTTCATTTGTCACATAACCAATTAACTTCTCTTCATCATAATAGTTTCCAATGAACGATCCTTCTTTTTCACCCATCGCTGCATACAGTGAATCTTTTGAAAAATCCTCTGTCACTTTAGCTGCATCAGGGTGGGCCATATAATATCCATTTTGATCAAGTAAAAAGGCAAATCCTGATTCACCTAATTTTGTTTCGTTAATCATTTCCGTTAAAGTCGCCAGTGTGATATCAATCCCTACAACCCCTGCATCATCCACACTTTTGGCTAATGTGACTATCATATCTCCCGTACGTGCATCCTTATAAGGCTCTGTCCAGACCAACTGATTTGGATTTTTCTGTGCTAATTGATACCACGTTCTTGTACGTACATCAAAATCAGCCCCTAAATCTGCCTTAGGATAGATGAGTACCTTGCCAGATTGTTCAATACCAAAGTATGAGCTACCGATTGCATGATTGTGCTCTGTTGTTTGTTCTAATTCTTTCAATATAATAGAACGTTTTTTTGAAATATCATCTAACTCATCTTTCGCAGCAAGTCGATTAACTGTTGATTCCATATGCTCAAAAAAGAGTTCAAAGGAAGTATTTAATGCATGAACTTGTTCCGCCGTAGCCCTTGTTTGTTCACTTGTCGCTACTTTAATGACATTTCGATAGCTAAAAAAGGAAATAAGAACACAGCTAATTACTAGCAAACTTAGAAATGGAACAAGTATTTGGCGCCGAACGGACACAGTAAACCATTTATTCACAAATTTCATTATGTAAAGTCCCACCTTGATGTTAGTTATTACAAAAGTATTCTAAAAAAATACTACATGCGAATCATTATAACATTAAATGACCTTCAATCATGGGAAATTACATCAAAAAAGTAGGTCGTTTGCACTAAAAAAGATGAAGCTACACGCTCCACCTTTTTCTATCTATTCGTCAAATTTTAACTTTGCTAACGCATCCGCCAAGGCTGTGTTTAGCGGTTCCTCTTTATTTTGTTTCTTCATATAATTCGATACTTCACGTTTAGATACTTTTTGATTTTTATTTTGTCCTTTTCGTTTTTGATAGGACGATAACTTCTCGTGAAAGCCGCATTTACAAGTAAACGTCTGGGCTTCACCTTGCCCCCGCATTTCCATTTTTTTGTGACATTGCGGGCAGCGTGCGTTGGTTACACGTGAAACCCCTTTTCGATATCCACACTCGCGGTCTTGGCAGACAAGCATTTTTCCTTTCTTTCCGTTGACCTCAAGTAACAGCTTTCCACACTCTGGACATTTGCTGCCGGTTACATTATCATGCTTGAATTTTTTGTCGCTTCCTTTAATCTCATCCACAATTTCTTTCGAATATGTTCTCATTTCGCTAATAAACGCCTGTTTTGGCAGCTTTCCTTTAGCGATTGCCGTCAATTTTTGTTCCCATTGAGCGGTAAGTGCCGGCGAACGCAATTCCTCTGGTGCTAGTTCAAGCAGTTGCTTCCCTTTTGATGTCACATGAAGACCTTTTCCTCGTTTTTCAATTAAGAAGCTTTTAAATAACTTTTCGATAATATCTGCACGAGTAGCAACCGTTCCAATCCCGCCTGTTTCACCAAGTGTTTTAATTAAATCCTTACTCTCACCTGCCATGAAACGTGCTGGATTTTCCATCGCCGATAGCAATGTTCCTTCATTAAATGGTTCTGGTGGTTGCGTTGCACCTTCTGTTTGTTTCACTGAAGTAATTGTTAGTTTAGCCCCTTGCTGCAGAGCAGGCAGCAACTGTTCAGCTACATCATCCTTGGTTTCTTCATCCTCAAATTGATGATCATATACTTCCTTCCAACCAGATTTCAACACAACTTTTCCTTTTGCGACAAAGATTTCATCCGCTATTTTTGCTTTAATTGTCGTTTGCTCATATTCAAAAGGAGGGAGAAGAACAGCTAAAAATCGTTTCACCACAAGATCATAAATTTTTGATTCTTTATCACTTAATTTTCCCGGAAGCGGTGTCTGCTCTGTTGGAATAATCGCATGGTGATCCGAAACTTTGCTATCATCAACAAATGATTTATTTACTTTAATGGGCTGGCGCAAAATTTTTGTTGCGACTGGCGCATAAGGCTTAATGCTCACCGCTTGCAATCTTTCTTTTAATGTATCAACAATATCAGATGATAAGAAACGTGAATCAGTTCGCGGATATGTCAGTACTTTATGACTTTCATATAAACGCTGCATAATCGATAATGTCTCTTTTGCTGAATAACCAAATTTCTTATTCGCTTCTCTTTGCAGTTCTGTTAAATCATAGAGCTGCGGGGCAAAGTTCTTTTTATGCGTTTTTTTCACCTCGACAACTTCCGCCTGTTCGTTTCGCAAACGAGCGACAAGTTGACTCGCCTTTTCTCGGTCAAATGTACGAAAATCATTCGTTTTAGCATCTTGCCAAACTAGTTTTAGCTTAGGCTCTGCCATTGCTGTAATTCCATAATACGGCTTCGGCTCGAACTTCTTAATTTCCTCTTCTCGCGCAGCAATCATTGCAAGCGTTGGCGTTTGGACACGGCCGCACGATAATTGAGCATTATGCTTCGTCGTTAACGCACGTGTAGCATTCATCCCAACAAGCCAGTCTGCCTCAGCACGAGCAACAGCAGACGCATATAAATTCTCATATTCTTTGCCGTTTTTTAGCTTATTAAATCCTTCTTTAATAGCCTTATCTGTAACAGAAGAAATCCACAGACGCTTAATCGGCTTCTTCACATTTGCTTTTTCCAAAATCCAGCGTGCTACAAGTTCTCCCTCACGTCCTGCATCGGTTGCGATAACTACCTCAGTTACATCTTTTCGATTCAATTGTGCTTTAACTGCTTGATATTGCTTACCTGTTTGCTTAATGACTACTAATTTTAAAGGTGACGGAAGCATCGGTAAATCTTCTAAACGCCATGATTTATACTTGTCATCATAAGTTTCCGGATCCGCATGAGTCACTAAATGACCTAGCGCCCATGTAACGATATACTTGTCTCCTTCAAAATAACCGTTTCCTTTTTTCCCACACTTCAAGACTTTTGCTATATCTCTTCCGACCGATGGCTTCTCGGCTAGAACAACTGTTTTACTCAATCAAAACATCCTTTCCATTTAAAGCTCACGGCTTGATTATCTCATATTTCAATTAATACTACATTTCTCAATTGGGCAACTGTCGCATCCATTTCTTTCGCGTAAAAAATTGATATCATGGATAACAATTTTTCCAGAATTATTATAAGAAAGAATGCCCTGCTTTCTTAATTCAATTAACATCCGATTCATGCTTTCGCGAGTGCACGCGCAAAAGTCAGCCAAATTTTGATTTGTTAACAACATATCGATTAACATGCCATCACGATGCTCGACTCCGTAACTATTTGCCAAACGGATCAATGTCGAATAAAGAGCACCCTTTCTGCCGTTTAACAAAAGATCCTTTTGTTTCGATTGAATGTTTCTTACATGGTCACTATACCATTTCATAAATTCAAATGTTAACTTCCCATCCAAACTCAATTTTCTTTCAAGCTGATCTTTCTGAATCATCAGTACCTCGCCATCCGCTATTACTTTGGCACTTAATATATATTTTGCATGTTCTGCGAACAAAATGAGTTCTCCTATCAGATCATGTTGCTTACATATTCGTAGTGTCAATTCTCTTCCTTCCATTGTTAGATGATGCAAATGAACCATACCGGATTTAATCAGATACAATTCATTGGCCTCCATCCCTTCTTGAAATAAATATGTATTTTTTTCAATTTTTTTAATTGTCCCGATTTCTTCTAATAATTGAAATAGTTCTTGTGAAAGGAGGCCGCCTCTATTCATATTAGCCTGCATAGTAATCTCTCCTTGTAACTTACCACCCGCTCGCAATGATAAACATCACTATAAAACGATGATAAAAGCTTATAATTAACTTAACATACTAATCCTAAAAATTGTAAGGGGGAAGAATCATGAACAAAAAGCAAGCATTATTTGATCTCTTAAATGCATTACTCGAAGCTGAACGAGCTGGTGTACAGACCGCCAATTACCTTCTAGAAAAACACCAATCAGAAGAGCTGGACGCTCAATATAAACAAGTAAAAAAAGACGAAGCTTGGAGTTGTGCTGGTCTCCACCAAGCAATCTTACGCGAAGGCGGTACTCCGAGCAAACAAACAGGCGCATTTGCTGATAAAGTGATTGCTCTTGAGACTCTACAAGAAAAACTAACTCTCCTCAACAAAGGTCAAGCATGGGTCGCACGAAAAATTGATGAAGCCCTTGCTTATGATATCCACCCTGATACAGAACTATTTTTACAAGAAATGAAAGAGAAACACCACACAAATATTAATGAATTAGATAACTATTTAACAAGGAAATAAGCGTTAACTAAACATGCGTCATTTATATAGACCAATATCTTACATTGGCTCTAGCCTTTTTGTTCTAATCACGAGATAATAAGAGAAATATTGTAAATTATCGGTTCCTATCGAGCTGAAGAAAAGAGGAACAAGAGGTTATAATGAGACGCTTTTTACATTTTATAATTGTTACACTTCTACCATTATGGATTGTTTGTAGTTCTGTGTCGGCCTACTTCTTTCCTGATACTTTTATTCCTATTCGAGAATGGCCTTCTTTTGCCTTAGCTTTTATTTTGTTTACAATGGGGCTAACGCTGTCCATTGATAGCCTGAAGAAAGTAATATCCAAACCGAAAAATGCATTTCTCGGTGTATTGGGGAAATGGACCATCACACTCGGGATTTCTTTTCTGTTAGCAACATTGTTTTTTGCCAATCATCCCGAACTAAAAGCGGGCGTGTTGCTTGCAGGAGCGGTTCCGAGTGGGACAACTGCTAATTTATACACATTTATGGCAGGCGGAACATTAGCGCTTAGTATTATGATGTCGGCGGTTGATACGTTAATTGGACCGTTTTTAACACCCTTGCTTATGAAAGTTACTATCAATAGTACGATTCCGATTGATGCGTTATCAATGTTTAAACAAATGGTGCTTGTCGTATTAGTTCCTATTGCACTTGGACTATTCATTCAATACAAATGGGAGCACTATACCGTAAAAGTGAAACCAATTTTACCGTATCTCTCATCTGTTGCAATCATTATTATTAATTTAGCAATTGTATCGAGTGCACAAGGCATCTTAGAGAAAAATATTAGTCTACTTCCACTTATCTTTTTCTGTGTATTTTTGCAAATTATGATTCCAATGATTCTTGGATATATATACGGAATCTTTTTCAACATGCCAAAATCAGACCGAATTTCGATGTTTTATGAGTTTGGAATCTGTAATACAGCGCTTGCTTCCATCCTTGCTATGCACCATATTAGTCCGATTGCCGCTGTACCAGCTGTTGCAAATATGATTACAAATACATTTTTAGGAGCTCTTATTGCGATTGCGTGGAAGCCATTATCAGAGAAGTGGGAAAGCTACCAAATCAGGAAAAGAGCCATTCTAAAAAATCGAAATGAACAAAAAGAAAAAAGAATAGACTAAGTTACAGCCTTTTCAAATGGGCTTGATAGACTCGCCATTTACTATTAACTTTTATCCCAAACAAACCAAGCCAAAGGAAATTACATCCCCTGGCTTGGTTTTCTTATTCCATCCATAATAAATCGAACTAGATTTTCGACCTCTGCTTCTTCATCCATATCCGAATAAGCAAACTGTAATACAAAACGTGATACGAAGTAACTGCCGACAACATTGAATATCATGTTTAAGAGTGTATCACTTGGTATGTCAATGAGCTCACCACGTTCTTTAAACATCGTAATAACTTTGCTGATGTGCTGCATAATATTTTCGAAAAAGTAAGGTTGTAACTCTTTTCTCAATTCATCATTATATAATAACTCTTTAACTACCACTTGAAATATTTCTTTATTTTCTTTAATAAAAAGGAGTCGATTTTTGATCAAAGCTTTTAAAAAGTCTTCAAAGCAAGCTGCATTTTTGATCATAATCTCGCTAAAAGTCGCTTCTGCCATAGTAGGCAGTGCATCTTTGATAAACGGGAGAATAACCGAAAGCAATAAATTATCCTTCGTTCCATAATGGCGGAAAATTGTACCCTCAGCTACTTGAGCGGATTTTGCTATTTCGCTTGTTGACGTATTGGCATACCCTTTTTCAGCAAATAATTTAACGGCGGTTTCAACGATTTTTCGTTGTTTAGTAGTTTGCTTCTTTGACAATTTCGTTTGGGCGATGATTGCATCTAATAGATTTTCTTTAGACAATTAAGACCACTTCCTTTATCCTCTGGACTTAATTATAACCTACGATACTTTTTCAATGCGAATATATTGAGAATAATAAAGATGACAGCAAAGATAACTAGAGCAAATATATTCCCGCTAATTTCACTTAAACTTAGTCCTTGATACATGACGCCCTTCAAAGCACCTGCCGCATAGTAGATAGGCATAACTTTGCCTACTGCTTGCAGCCAATCCGCCATGCCATCAAGCGGGAGAATACCAGCAAAAAAGATTTGTGGAATCACAACAATAGGAATAAACTGTACCATTTGAAATTCAGACGCAGCAAAGGTAGATAGCAACGTTCCTAAAGAAAGAGCGACTAGTGCCAACAATAAATTAATAAGGATGACATTCCAAACAGCCCCTGCCATAACCACATCTAATACATGAATAGAAAATAGCACGACAATAACGGTTTGAATAACCGCAAATATCCCATAACCGACCAAATATGCCGCTACGATTTCCCCTCTTCGAATAGGAGTTGACATCAACCGTTCCAATGTACCAGTTGTTCTCTCTTTTAACAATCCAATCCCGGAAATTAGAAAAACAAAAAAGAATACAAAGAAACCCACTAAAACAGGACTTAATACATCAAAAAATTCCGTTTCACTGTTCCCGTAAACATACTTGGTATCGATACTGTTTTGCGGCAAATTAACTGATGCAGCATGTTGACCCATTTGCTTTGATTGTGCATGTAATACGGCTTGGTTCACTTTCATTTGTAAAGCTTTAGATGTTGTTGGATCACGATTCAGTAATGTTAATTCTAGTTTTCCATTTTTCATTTTCAGCAAACCATCCAGTTCGTCTTCCACGATTGTTTCCTTATCAGCTTTCTCATACTGTTTCACGTTTATATCTGCTTCTTCTAATACATTTACAAGACTATGATCTACATTTACTACCGCTAATTTAGGGTCAACCGTATTGCCATTAAATAAGAAATACATAAGCGTTAGAATGATTAATGGCGCAACAAATAACAAAGCTAAAGTTCGTTTGTCTCGAAGCATTTGTTGACAAATTCTTTTGACTAACGCCGCTATTCTCATGAATGGCTCCTCCCCGCTTGTAAGAATACCTTATCTAAATTGTCTGCTCCGTAATACGTCTTTAATTCTTGCGGTGTACCTCTTGTTAAAATGACACCATCTCTTACCATTGCTACAAAATCACATTTTTCCGCTTCATCCATAACATGTGTAGTCACGATAATGGTTTTCCCTTCTTCATCCTTCAAACGTAATAATTCATTCCAAATGCTTAATCTTAACTCCGGGTCAATTCCTACCGTTGGTTCATCTAAGATAAGAATTTTTGGATCTTGAATCAAGGCGATGGCAAGAGATAGCCGACGCTTCATTCCCCCTGAGTAAGCAGATACTTTTTTATTTAATTCATTTGTTAAGTTCACTAATTCTGCTGCGTAGGCGATTCGATTCTTCATTTCTGTCTTATTCAATTTGTACAGAGAAGCAAAGAATGTAAGGTTTTCCTTCCCTGTTAGCTCTGCATATAAGGCATCAGCTTGAGCCATATAGCCAATCTCTTGCAGCAGTGCTAGATTAGGCACTTTTTCATTTAATACGTGAATGGTTCCAGAATCAGGCATATCCATGCCAACAATCATTTTTACTAACGTTGTCTTCCCTGCACCTGAGGGACCAATAAATCCATAAATTCGACCTTCCTCAATCTGTAAATCAATCTCATGTAAGACCACTTTTTTACCGAAACGTTTACTAACTTGTTCGATTGCAATGCTGATACTCATATATCATACCTCCATTCACAAAAAAGTGATTGATTACTTACCTTAACTTTACTACGTATTTTATTCGCATCAATAACAATGAATTCCTTTTATTTATGACTAAGTATAATCCAAATCATAAACAAAACCACCGGATAATTAATCGGTGGTTTTGTCGCTTTGTTCCCTATGAAAGATTAATGTGTACCTAAATTTGCATGAGAATCATCATATATAGATAGTTTATCTACAAGCTTTTGACTAATCGCATCTAGCCCCTTAATCGTTACTGCATTGCCGCTTTCTTGATATTTCATCACGACTTTATCAATCGCTCCTACAGCCGAGTCATCCCATATATGAGAGTTTGAGAAGTCAATAATGATATTGGACTGTTTAACGGTAAAGTCAAACGAGTCTACAAAGCCTTCAACAGAAGCAAAGAATAATTGACCTTCGACATCAAATACTAAGTTTTGATTTACGTTACGTTTCGTTACTTTAATCTTAGAAATTTTAGCTGCAAAGAAAATAGCGCTTAAAATAACACCTGCAATGACACCTTTTGATAAATCATGCGTGGCTACTACGATAGATACCGTAGCTAGCATGACTACTGCATCACTTTTTGGTGCTTTTCTTAAATAAGAGAAAGAAGACCAATCAAATGTTCCAATGCAGACCATAATCATAATTCCAACTAGAACAGGCATTGGAATCTGCACGACTACATCGCCTAATACAATGATTAAAAACATTAAAAATATACCTGCAATAAAAGTAGATAAACGGCCGCGTCCACCTGATTTTACATTAATGACAGACTGCCCAATCATCGCACAACCTGCCATTCCTCCAAAGAAACCAGTCACGATATTCGCAATACCTTGTCCTCTAGCTTCTTTATTTTTGTCACTTTCCGTCCCCGTCATATCATCAACGATTGAAGCCGTCAGTAAAGACTCTAATAAACCTACAATAGCTAAAGCAATAGAATACGGAAAAATAATGCTCAACGTTTCAAATGTTAACGGTACGTCTGGTATAAAAAACGTCGGTAATGATTGTGTTATCGTACCTAAATCGCCAACCGTACGCAGCTCCACATCTGAATAAATCTCAATAATGGTTAATAAAATAATCGCTATTAACGGAGCCGGAATGGACTTAATAAATTTAGGCACTACATATACAATCACTAATGTAATGGCGACAAAAACATATGTCATAGTGGAAACTCCAATAAAATGAGGCACCTGTGCCATGAAAATTAAAATAGCTAAGGCATTAACAAAACCAATCATGACCGCTCTCGGAATAAATTTCATCAATTTAGCTATTTTACATACACCAAAAATAATTTGAATAATTCCTGTTAAAAGGGTTGCTGCGAACAAATAGTTCAATCCATGTTCCTTTACTAAAGGGAGCATTAATAATGCCATGGCCCCGGTTGCAGCTGAAATCATTCCCGGCCTTCCGCCAGCAAATGCAATAATAACTGCCATAGTAAAAGAAGCATACAGCCCAACCATGGGGTCTACTCCTGCGATAATGGAGAAGGCAATAGCTTCCGGAATTAATGCTAATGCCACAACAATCCCAGAAAGAACATCTCCTCTAATATTTGAAAACCATTCTTTTTTCAACTTTTCTGTCATGTTAGTTATTTACACCTCACGTAGATTTTTTCGACTTTTACTTCTCCTAAAAGTCAAGAATCGATAATTGATAGAATGAGTTTATCACCACACGCCCCAAAAAGGAACTATTTTGGGAAATTTTTATTAAAGAAATTTTTTATGATATGATACACTAAACAAAGGATTGTTAGGAGAATATACAATGTTAATCGGGTATATGAGGCCTTCCCAAGAAGATCCAAACTGTGAAATGCAACATAGCTATTTAACAGAGATCAATTGTCAAACTATCATTTTAGAAGAGCATTCCTCAGCTAAAAAAAGAGTGCAATTACATCATATGCTAGATCATCTCAATCAAGGTGACAAAATAGTCATTACCAAGCTTTTCACTATTGCTGATTCCACACGTCATTTAGTGGAAGTATTAGATGTAATCGCTGCTAAAGGAGCTCACCTTCACTCTATTTCAGAAGGAATCGATACAAGCAGAACTTCAGGATACAGTTTTAATGAAATCGCGAAGCACCTCTTGGAATTTCAAAGTGACGTAATTAGCGAAAGAACTAAACAAGGCATAGATAGAGCGAAGCAAAAAGGAGCTACCCCAGGCAGACCAAGAAAGCCTGACGAAAATGTAACACGTGCTATTATTATGTATCAAAGTAAAAAATATAGTCTGGCTGAGATTAAAGCTGAAACAGGGATTAGTAAGTCAACTCTATATCGTTATCTAGAAAATTGAAATCATTTGTCTTCCTTTCTCAAACGAAAGCTTTAGCAAAAGCTAAAAAGTATAACCTGCTCCCTCTCGTTGATATTGATGAATAAAAAAGACACCATGTTGAGTTGAAGTTCATAACCTCACTCGAATGGTGTCTTTTTTCAATTAGTTATTAATATACTTCTCAAACACATCTCCAAAATCTTTTAAATGATACTGTTCATGAACCGATGTTAACCAGGTAAAGCCAAAGTCGGTTAACTCTTTGTACGTATCAGCTAATTTGTTATCATCTGTTCTTGAGTTTTGAAGAATACTCACCGCTTTATCTAAGCTTCGTGAACCCATTTCTAAGTAAATCTTATTCTCATAAGTGATTTCAGCAATACGCAGCAGTGATTTATATAAATCCTTCAGCTGTTCAATTTGATCTTTGCGTACATCGATATCAAATTGAACATTGCCGATTGTAAATTTAATCTCTACATCCATATCAATTTTTCCGGCTGTTTCAAGAAGCACATTAGAAATGGCATATTGCGAATATGGGTAGCGCTTCAATGTTCTTTTCGAAGAAACCGCACTTGCTCCATCCACATGAATAAGCGCTAAGTTTGTAAAGCAATATTCATCCGCTTTCGTCTTAATTAAAAAGTAGATTTTTTCGTTATCTTCATGCATGACATAATCATCAGCATCTGTTTTATCGTAATCAGAAGGGGAAATAATTTTACCAATATCAGATAGACCTAACGCATCCGCAGCAATTTTTTTAAACATTGTATAAGTGCCTCCTTATTCTTTTCATCTCCTTCATTTTACCAACAACCCATATACATTTATATGGTGTTTTAGTAGGGTTATGCTCTATATGAATGATAAAAAAACATGAGCCTCATTCAGACTCATGTTTTCATATCTTCTCAATCTATAATGTCCACAATCTTGTTCAAGCCACGTTTCAATTGCTCAAGCGATGGATTTGTAAACGCCAAACGGAAGTAATTTTCATACATTCCTGTCCCGCTCATCCAATTTCCTGGAACAAGCGATACATCAGGCAGAGCTAAGTCGAGGAGCCTTTCCGAGGAAAGTCCATGCTCTAACTTGCACCATGCAAAAATGCCGCCTTCCGGTATTTGCACACTAACCGCTTTTGATTTACTAAAAGCCTCCTGAACCATGTCTACCCTTATCTTATACGCCTTTCTGACGCGTTGTAAATGAGGAGCTAAACGCCCTTCAGATAAGAATGTATACACGGCTGCTTGTGTTAAAACATTACTATGTAAATCAATACGCTGCTTAACTTTCGTTAGGTTTGCAATAATCCCCTCTGGTGCAACGACCACTGCTACACGAAGTTCTGGAAATAAGTATTTTGAGAATGATCGAAGATAAATAATCATGCCATCCTCATCCATCGTCTTTAACGGAGGAGCTGGTTTTTTTCCGTAATAAAGTAAACTTGTTGGATCATCTTCTATTAGTAGGACATCATACTTTTTAGCAAGAGTTAATAAATCTTTTCTTCGTTGTTGTGACATCACGATCCCAGTCGGATTATGGAAAGTAGGATTTAGATAGATAAACTTCACAGGAAAGTTCCTTAGTAACTGTTCTAAATTATCTAATTTAATTCCTTCCTTATCTAACGTTATTCTCAAAATTTCCGCTCCGCTTGCAGTAAAGGCATCAGAAGCAACCTGAAATCCCGGCTCTTCGACGATGACATAATCTCCTGGACCTAAAAACAGTCTGCTGATAAGATCCAATCCTTGCATCGCTCCAGAAACAATCATCATTTCACTTTTTTTCGGATATAATCCGCTTTCTTTTAGCCATTCCAGCATATAGGAATGCAGCGGTCCATATCCTTGTGTAGGAGAGGGGAGTTGTATAAGCTTTGGATGTTCTCGTAAACATTCGGCTAAACACTCGCTTATCTCAATACCAGGATGAATCTCAGGAGCAGTACCTGCCCTTGCTAACTGAATAGATTCTGAGTTTTGTCCAAACTTTATAATCGCTTCTAATCCGTGATTCATCGTATCTGTTTCATACACGAAGTTGGATTGCCACTTAGTCTTAGCGCTAATTCTCCCTCGGCGCGGCCCACGCATAATAAAAGTCCCGCTCCCCTGTTGACTGCGAATAATCCCCTTCGTTTTCATATCTTCATTAGCCAATGTAATCGTCATTCGACTCACTTGCAAGTAATCTGCCAATTTTCTTTCTGATGGCAAACGAGTACCTGGCTTCAGCTTGCCTTGATAGACCATTTTTTCAACTTGCTCAGATATTTGTTTATATAACGGAAGCTTGTGCTCACTATTGAGTTGAATATCTTGCCAAAATACAGTCATGAGAGCCTCCCTTCTGTTTTAACCCATTAAACCTGGAAGCCATAATGACAGAGCTGGAATATAAGTAACTAAAAGTAAAACGACCATTGCAACTAAAAGGAATGGAATAACCCCTATTGAAACCTGTTTTAAGGAGAGTCCTGTCAATCCACAGGCCACATATAAATCTAATCCTACAGGCGGCGTTACTAAACCAATCGCTAAATTCAATGTCATTAGCACACCAAAATGAATAGGGTCGATTTCCATCGCTACAAGAATCGGTAAAAAGATTGGCAGGAAAATATAGTACGCAGAAATAGCATCAACAAACATCCCTGCAATCAGTAAAATAATTGTAATTACTAATAGAATCGTATATTTATTGTCGGCAAATCCCATTAGCATGTTAGCCATTTCTTCAGCAATTCCCTCTACTGTAAGCAACCAAGCAAAAGAAGAAGCCGCTGCAACGATTAGCATAATCATAGATGTATTCTTCGCAGACTCAATTAATAAACCTGGAATTTGTTTTAAATTAAATTCTTTATAAATAAATAAACCAACAAATAAACCATAAAATACAGCAACAATCGCTGATTCAGTAGGTGTAAATAAGCCCGAGTAAATCCCACCTAGGATAATTAAAGGTGCCATTAACCCCCAAGAAGCCTCTTTGAACGCTTTCCATCTTTCTTGACGGCTTGCCTTCGGTAATGTTGGAATATCATGCTTTCTCGCTATTACATATCCAGTAATCGCCAAAAACAGACCCATTAATAAACCAGGAACAATACCTGCAATAAATAATTTACCAATTGAAACTTCTGCAACGACCCCATAAACAACATAAGCAATACTTGGCGGAAGAACAATCCCCATCCCACCAGCCGTTGCAAGTAATCCTGCTGATTGGTCTTGTCGATATCCTTGCTTTACCATAGCTGGAATGACAATCGCACCGACAGCAGCCATTGTTGCTGGACCGGAACCTGACATGGAAGCAAAGAAAGTAGCTGCAATAACGGCCACAATTGCCATGCCGCCTCGATAATGGCCCGTCATTGCTTGAGCAAAGGCAATTAAACGTTTAGAAATTCCGGCTCTCTCCATAATCAATCCCGCTAAAAAGAAGAAAGGAATTGCAAGTAATGTAAATTTGGTCATCGATGAAAACATCGTAGACGGTAAAGATGGTAACGGTAATTCAAACGCAAACATTGTAATAACCGTGGATAACCCAAGAGCAACCGCTATTGGTACATTTAAAAATAATAATATAAAAAAGCTGGCAAATAAACAAATCGCTGTTGCACTCATGACTTCATTCTCCCTCTAATCGTTTTAATTTCCAAGATACACCCTTCCCAGAAACGAAGAACGCATAGAAAGGAACCGAGTGGAACTGATAAACCCATAATCCATTCATCTAATCCTAAAGCTGGCGTTTTTTGCTGATATTCATATTGCTGCATCACCATTTCTAGTCCAAACCAAAACAGAACAATAAAGAATACAGTTGTTAAACAACCAATTAAGATAGCGACAATTATTTGCAATTTTGGCGGCAAATAATCTGTTAATAAACTAAAACCCAAATGCCCTTTTTCTCTGGCAAGTAAAGACGCTCCGATAAAGATTGCATAAGCAAATAAATTTGTTGTTAACTCTTCTGTCATTGAAAGCGACGTATTTAAAAAGTATCTAGATAATACGTTAGCCATCGTCAACCCAGAAATGACAATCATTAAAATAGCTAACAACCACTCCTCTAGCCTAACAAAGATTTTCACTGTACTTCCCCCATCTTGGTTAAATAAGAAAAGACCCGAAAGGAAATTTGCTTCCTTCCGAGTACTTTTTCGACAAGCTGCTTACATTGCTAAGGTCTTATTCAGCACGGAACGCATCTAAGAATTCTTTCCCGATTACTTTCTCATATTGGTCAATAACTGGAGCAGATTTCTCTTGGAAAGCAGCAATTTGCTCCGGTGTTAATTCTGTTACCTTCATGCCTTGCTCTTTTAACTCAGCTAGAATTTCTTTATCCTTTTCACGATTTAATTGAATTTGGTATTGTGCAGCTTCTTCAGCTGTTTCTTTTAGAATTTTTTGTGTTTCTTTATCTAAGCCATCATACAGCTCTTTATTAATACCAAATACAAGCGGATCGTACATGTAATTCCAAATTGTTAAATACTCTTGAACCTCAGATAATTTATTATTCAGAATAATTGGCAGTGGATTTTCTTGTCCATCAATTACACCTTGTTGAAGAGAAGTAAACACTTCTGACCAGTTCATAACCGTTGGATCTGCACCGAATTGCTTATATGTATCAACCATTGCCTCCATGGAAGGTGTTCGAACTTTTAATTTTGTTAAATCTTCGGGTGTTTCAATTGCATGTTCACTATTCGTAATTTGACGATATCCGTTTTCACCAAATGCTAAAGGCTCAATCCCTTTACTGCGAATTAACTCTTTTAATTTTTCTCCACCTTCACCATTCATTACTTTATCTGCTTGCTCATAATTTGGAATTAACCAAGGTAACGAAGGTGCTGCAAATTTTGGATCTAGTACGTTATAAATAATCATGGAGTGAATAGAAGCTTCTGTTGAACCATTTTGAACAGCCTCTAAACCTTTAGGTTGGTTACCATTCGAAAGAGATTCATTTGCATATAATTTAATGTTAATTTTTCCATCAGATTCTTCTTTGGCAAGCTCGGCCCATTTATTAACACCTTGCCCCCAAGTATCTTGCTCAGATACAGAAATACTTACCTTCACATTTAATTGATCATCCTTTTCTCCGCTGCTACTGTTAGAGCAACCTGCAAGGCCAAGTGCAAGCAACGCAGCCGCTCCCCATTTCATATACTTTTTCATTCTTTTGTTTCCCCCTCTTTTGCATACGCTTTCACTTAATATTTAGAATATTATAAAAAAATAACATTGGATATAACCAATTTTTCAATTGGACTTATACAGTTACAGTTTACTAACGCAGTACTATAACAGTTTAATTTTATTTCCATATATAACTTCCTAGTTTAGATAGTAATCTACTATATATTTTAGTATGATAATTCGTAGGGATTTTGCATATTATTTAGGAGGTTCACAAACAGAATGAGCTTACTTTCTATAGATAAATTAGGCCATAGCTTTGGCGATCGTACATTATTTAAAGATGTTTCTTTTCGGCTGTTAGCCGGTGAACACGTTGGATTAGTTGGCGCAAATGGCGTTGGAAAATCAACGATGATGAATATTATTACAGGTCAATTAATTCACGATACAGGCCGCGTTGAATGGACACCTGGCGTACAATATGGCTACCTTGATCAACATACTGTATTATCGAGAGGAAAAACCATTCGTGACGTATTAAGAGATGCTTTCCTTCCTCTTTTTGAGCAGGAAAAGGCGCTGAATGAAGTAACGGAAAAGATGGCGACCGCTACACCTGAGGAATTGGAAACACTGCTTGAAGAAATGGGCATTATTCAAGATAAACTAGAGGCTGGCGGTTTTTATAATCTTGATATAAAAATTGAAGATGCCGCTCGTGGTTTAGGACTAGACGCTATTGGCCTTGACCGTGATGTTTCTGCACTAAGCGGCGGACAGCGCACGAAAGTTTTATTGGCAAAACTATTACTAGAACAACCTGAAGTTTTACTATTGGACGAACCAACGAACTACTTAGATGTTGAACATATTCGTTGGCTAAGCAGCTATTTAAAAGAATATCCACATGCGTTTCTATTAATTTCGCATGATACAGAGTTTATGAACGGTGTTGTTGATGTCATTTTCCATCTAGAATTTTCAAAATTAACGCGTTATACTGCGACTTATGAGAAATTCCTAGAGCTTGCAGAAATCAACAAAAATCAACATATTAATGCCTATGAAAAGCAAAAAGAGTTTATTAAAAAGCAAGAAGACTTCATCGCGAAAAATAAAGCGCGCTACTCAACAACTGGTCGTGCAAAAAGCCGTCAAAAGCAATTGGATCGAATCGAACGTATTGATCGCCCGGAAACAGCGATGAAACCAACATTCGATTTTAAAGAATCACGTGCTAGCAGCCGCTATGTATTTGAAGGGGAAAATTTAGAAATTGGCTATGACCGCCCTCTTCTACCAAACCTGACAATGAATATTGAACGCGGGGAAAAAATTGCTGTAGTTGGCTGTAATGGTGTTGGTAAATCGACATTATTAAAAACGATTCTTGGTAAAATTGAGCCGCTTAGCGGAAAAAGACAACTCGGTGACTTCTTATTCCCATCTTATTTCGAGCAAGAAGTAAAAGCTGGCAGCACAACACCGATTGATGAAGTATGGAATGCCTTCCCACACTTAGATCAACCGCAAGTCCGTGCTATTCTCGCTCGTGTTGGTCTGAAAAACGAACATATTATGCGTCCGATGAATCAACTAAGCGGTGGAGAGCAAGCGAAGGTCCGTATTTGTAAATTAATGCTCACAGAAAGTAACTGGCTTCTATTTGACGAGCCGACTAATCATTTAGATGTTGTTGCTAAAGAAGAATTAAAACGGGCGATGAAAGAATATAAAGGAACCATCCTCCTTGTCTGTCACGAGCCTGACTTCTATGAAGATTGGGTCACAAAAGTATGGGATGTAGAGGAATGGTCAAATCAATAAGTAAAAAGGGGCTGTCCATTTGATGGACAGCCCTCTTTCGTGGATAAATTGTAAAAGTTATTGATAAATGAATGATTTCAGTAGATAAAATGGAATTTGCGTCGATAAATCAGAAAAAGTCGTCGATTAAAGCGCAATCTTAAGCACGCTCAGCGACTAGTGTATAGGTTTTCGGTAATCCAATATCATGCAGCTTATGATTCGGTTCTTCTTCTAACACTTTAATGACAAGCCCTGACTGAGCGGCAGCTGTAATTAATTCCCCAATTGTCCATTTTCTTTGTACCACTTGTGCCAGTGTCTCTTTTGCATCATCTGGCATATGTTTTGTAAACGCAACAGGATTTTTCTCCATTGTCGGTGTGAAGTAATTCCCCGTGACTTTATGTTTTTTACCTGTAGACGTAATCAGTTTTGTCGAAATTGGATGAAATTCATGCAGAACAAACAAACCACCCGGCTTTAACATCGCTTTCACTTTTTCAAATAACGGATGTAGGTCAATTAAATAATGCAGAACACCAAGTTCCATTAATACAATATCTTGATTGCTGTTAAGGTGCTCTTCTTGTAAAGATAAAATATCTGAAACAACATACGTTATATCGACATTTGCAGCTGTTGCTAATTCATTAGCAAACGTAGCATTTTCTTTTGAAAAGTCAACCACCTTCACATCTGCTCCTAAAAGAGAAAGCGCAACAGCTTTGACTCCATTTGACCCCATTAAATGAGTGATTTTCTTTCCCTGCACGTCATGCAAATATTTATAAAATGGATGTAAGCGCCATTTTAGATTTTGCATAATCTTTTCAGCAAGCTCTGCTGGCTCGCCGTATCGATTCACTAAAGCGATGTAATTATTCTGATTCCACGCTTGTTCATTTTTGGCTGTAAATCCTTGCTGTTCTTTCATTAAATAGTCATGAATTTCTTTCTCATAAGCGGCCATTTCTTCATCATATAAATAACTATATAGAGAACGGCACCAAAGCTCCTGATTATCGAAACGATACGAAATTCGGTACGGGTCTGTTTTAATGGTTGTATTAAATAAACAACTGACCCTTATGGAAATATGCTCTTGCTCCAAGTGAGCTACGGCTCGTTCCACTGTTTTTTCGATATTAGACAATGAATAAGCGTGTAATGTATCACACGCTTCTTTAAACAAGTCCCATTGAACGGCTACTTCAATCTCACTATAATCATGTAAGCGGACTTGCTGAACGACTAAAGCGGCTTGACCGATAAATTGATAAGGAATCGATGCTTCTTCAAGCGCTTGTCCAATCTGTTGCACTGTATGTACATATGAAATTTCCATAAAAACCTCCAAAGAGCACTCGTATCTATTGAACTAACGAGTGCTTAAATGCATAAATGACAGCTTGTGTACGATCTTGTACTTCAAGCTTACTTAATATATTGCTCACATGAACTTTCGCTGTCTTTAATGCGATAAACAATTCATCTGCAATTTCTTGATTTGTTTTTCCCTGTGTCATTAATAATAAGATCTCCATTTCTCGTGCTGTTAATTGTTCATGCAATGCTTGAGCTTTAGGGCGACGGAGCTTTTCCATCATTTTTCCGGTGACTTCCGGCTCCAGCACGCTTTGCCCCTGATACGTAGCCCGAACAGCATCGGCAATGTCGCTTGCTTTCGATGTTTTCAGCATATAGCTTGTTGCTCCGGCCTCTAGGGCTGGATACACTTTTTCATCGTCTAAAAAGCTTGTTACAATAATAATTTTCGCTTCCGGCCATTTTTCTAAAATAACTTTTGTCGCTTCAATCCCATCCATCTCCGGCATCACCAAGTCCATCAGGATAATATCAGGACGCAATTCGATTGCCATATCCACTGCTGTGCGTCCATTATCCGCCTCACCTACCACTTCGATATCACTTTGTGCAGATAAATAGGCGGCTACTCCTATTCTTACCATCTCATGGTCATCGACAAACAATACTTTAATCATTTTCTTCATCTCCCACATGCATAAATGGAATTTTCACTTCCAGCCGTGTACCTTGATTTGGCACACTCACAATCTTCATCGTTCCGCCAATCTCCACGGCGCGCTCGTACATATTATGCAAACCATAAGACCCTGCTTTTGCTTCATCAACAGAAAAGCCTACTCCATCATCCACAATACGCAAAATAAGCAACTCATCGCGACTCATCAATAACACTTCAAGTGAATTCGCTTTCGCATGACGTAATGTATTGGAAACAGATTCCTGAACAATGCGAAAGAGGTGATCTTCAATACCTTTGTCTAAGATAACGGGGTCCAGCTTCCACGCAATCTCCATCGGTACTTTTTGTGTTAATTCAACGAGCAATTCCTGAACCCCTTCCTGCAATGTTTTATTATGTAAGGCAACAGGGCGTAAATGTAACAATAATGCACGCATCTCAAGCTGAGATTGATGAATCATCCCTTCGACTAATTTCAACTGCTTCTTTTCTGTCGACTCGGTATCAGCATGCGATTCTGTAATGGCCGACATCAGCATCGATGCTGCAAATAATTGCTGACTAACAGAATCATGGAGCTCTCTCGCTAAGCGATTTCTCTCTCGGGAGATAATTTCTTGAATTTGTTTTTCCTGATCCACCGCTTTTTCATTGGCCATTTTTTGTGAGAGCTTCACTTGTTCATTCATTTGCTTCTGCACATGCCCAATTCGCTCAGCCATCCGCCTCAGTTCTTGAAGAGAAAAGACTGGAGTTTTTTGCGATGCTCGGCCTTGCTGGAGTAAATAAAGTTGTTCATCTAGCTCCTTCCATTGGCGCTTCCAATACAAACCGGAAAAAACACCATATATAATGCCTGCTCCCATCATCATAATAGGGACAAAGATAACAAAAGGAAGATCCATTACCCGTCTCTCCCACAGTAATTGCCAATGATCTAAAGGAAAAACGAGAAAAACGAGCGCTGGTACGACAATCGACAATACGAAAGAGACACCTAAAGCAGATAAAATTTGGCGTGTCATCATACTCATACGCGTCTCACCTCTAAATCGCCGACGATGACTGCTGTCGTAATATGCACTTTTTGTTTAGCCTCGGTAAACTCTTCCGTTTGATAAGAGACAATTTGGTTAAAAATTCGCTCCCCATAAGCTTGATTAAAGATGGTTGCCCTTCCAGCCATAACAGAATGATGAACACGCACTTCTACTCCATATGGAACAAGGATTTGCATATTCCCTACCAAACAGCGAATCGAAATAACCGCATCCCCTTTCGGAAGAAGTGTTTGGCTTAAATCAATTACCGTATCCCCAAAACCCGTTTGGATATTCACAGGATTCCATTCATATACCGTATCAGGTGTTTGTTGATGACCAAACCATTTATTTTGAAAAAGAAAATCTACTTTCACGAGATTCTCTTTCGTCATTCCCTCATTCATTTCATTAAAAGCTGGCTTCATCCACTGCGGATTTTTTTTCGATTTATAATACATACGTAACCAATAAATCAGAAGCACCATGAGAAAGAAACGAAATACCATCATATTTAAAACGGTTGCGACCGTCATAATCATTCCAAGGATAAACACAATTTTCCCTAATGTCCGTTTGAAGAACTTCTTACCAACGAAGATGCATCCAATTGAAAAAGCGAGGGAATATAGTAAGCCGCCGCCAAAAAATGAAATCTCGACAATCAATAACACTAGTCCAATCAGAAAAATCCAACTCATATAATCTGTTTTCATTTTATGAAACATTGGCCTTCCCTCCTTCATTTCATCAGATGTTAAAAGGCGTAGAAACCTACGCCTTTTAAGAATACCACGAGAACAATAAGAAATTGAATGGCTTTCTTATTGTTTATTTTCCTTTTCAAGCTGAGCAATGCGAGCATCAATCGTGTGACGATGATAATTAGTGTTTACCTGCTGCTCAATGCGCTCTAAATAAAGTTCCATTTCTTCAAATTTAGCTATCGGTTGTGTATAACGATCGTCGGCAGATAAGACCTGGTTTATTCGATGATTAGCTCGAGCGATATTCTCCCGCCCCATTAATTCCATTCTCTTAATATGCATGTCCTTTAGCTTATGTTTCATTTCTTCATATTTTCTCTCAAGTTCCGTCAATTGCTGCGCTGCTTGTCGCAATGCTTCTTGTAAATGCAGCGCACGCTGTTCATATTGAAGACTTTCCTGCGTCGCAAATTCCGTTAACTCTGCCTCACCCGCTTGTTTTGCAATCTCAGCCTGGCGCTTACGCTTTTCAGCTAGGTTTTGCGCCTCCTTATATTCCCTCGTAAACTCTGCTTGTAAAAGCGATTGACGTTCGATAAGCTTGCGAACCTTCTCCGTTTCCTGCTCACATTGACGCAAGTATTGATTCAACATCGCAATCGGATTCTTCTGCTCCTTTTTATCTAATAACTCATGAAAATCTGCCTCAACCGTTGCCTTGATTCTTGAAAATAAGCCCATATTTATTCGCTCCTTCTCTATTATTTTTTATTTAATTCTTGCCATTGTCTTTCAAAATTCATAAACGGATCTGCTTGCTCAACCACTACTTCATCCTCTTCCTTCCACTTCTTATACACAAGATACAAAATGTATGCTGCTACAAGCCCTATTACTGCTGGGAAGTGAGAAATGGACACCATAAGCATAATAATTGAAAGTATTGCCCAGGAAATCTTTGCTCCTTTTGACTCAGCCTTCACATATTGCTTGAAGCCAAAGTATAAAATGACCAAGCAAAGCGCTAAGCTAATAAGCGGTCCGACATGCGCTAACACCACCATCAAAGCAATTAAGCCTACAAGGAATAAACCAAATTTTTTCATTTTCACGTCCTCCTTTCTTGTCTCTATCTTATCTAGTTTTCGAAGAGTTCATAATGAGCCTAAGCTATATTTTGGAATAAGACTTGAGGCTTAGCTTGTCATAAGACTAGTTCAATCATAAAAAAATGTCTGATTCCTTATAAAAGAATCAGACACTTCTTAGTCTTCAATAGCAAGCCGCAGCCCCTCTGTAATTAACTCTATCAACGGCTTATCATGACGATCAATTGCATATATAAATAAAGTAACAAGCATAAATATAGCTCGAAATCTTGCTAGTTTCTCCGTTTCATCATCAATCTCACCATATATATCAAAAAAGGCTTCGCGTGCTTGCTTAGGGAAATAACTGTATATAAAAGAAAGGTCGACCGCTGGATGACCGAGATGGACATCTCCCCAATCAATAATACCTGTTAGAACACCGCTATGATCTAGTAAAACATTCCGAATATGAATATCCCCATGAACAAACGATATATGTCTGGTCTGTTTCATACCTTGTACAGAAGCCGCATAATTGAATACTAGATTAGCTTGCTCTGCATATCCTAAACGCTTAACAAGCTTAGCATTTTCCAACAACTTAACCTTTTGGAATGGAAGATCTAATCTTCTTCTCTGATCAAAGGTTACGCCGCATTTCGCTGCTTGAGTGACTGGCACATCGTGTAATACTTTAAGAAAACAAGCCAATTTCTGTGCAGAGGCAACCTTATCCTCCAAAGACTCTCGGTATGGTGTCCTTCCGCCTATCATTTTGTATCCTGTAAAAGAATAAGGAAAGCTCTCACTCGGTTTTCCGAAAAAAAGCGGCTCTGGAATCTCTAAAGGTACTCGCCCAACAATCAATGGCAACAGTTGATTTTCAACTTCAATTAATTGCATCGCTAACTCACGACGCGGAAAGCGAAATACATACTCATTCACTTGAACAACTGTATTGTCAAACCCTTCTCCTAAAAGTCGGATATCACGAATATGCACCTCAGGAAATTGCTGATTAATTAATCGTTTCGCTTTCTCTAATGATATTGGATAATCCGCCAACCACGGCTTTTCCATTGATTCCCCCTCCTTACTTACCTTCTACGATCGTTCCTTCCTCTGGATGCACGAGAAGAGGAATCACTGCGAGAACCTAACTGCCCCGTCGAACGGCGGCCGCTGTCACTTCTTCTTGAGCCGCCGCTTCTAGCCGTACGACTTCTTTCACCCGTTGTGTCCATTCGTCTCGAGTCGCGTCCTCTTCCACTTCTTGAGTCTTCCCCACGATTTTCCCCTGTATCGACTCTTCGCGGATCACGCCCTCGTTCATCTCGTGCTCCTTCCCTTCTTGAACTGCGTCGAGTTCGTTCTCTGTCCTCTTGTCTAGAATGACCGCGGCTTTCTGAAGAGCGCCCGCTTCTGCGACTCCTTTTTTCCTCGACTTCAGTTGGTTGGAACATCGTCACACCTTCTATTTTTCTCCGGTCAATTTTCATAGAAATGGCAGATTCAATTTCCTCTAATTGCTTCACGTCCTTTGTTGCAATAAATGTGATGGCTAAGCCGTGTTCCCCAGCTCGTCCTGTTCGTCCAATTCGGTGGATATAACTCTCTGCATCCTCTGGAATATCATAATTAAATACATGTGTGACACCTTCTACATCCAGACCCCGTGCTGCTACATCTGTCGCCACCAAATATTGCAATTTCGCTTCACGGAAGCTCTTCATCACACGCTCACGTTTAGCCTGTGAAATATCACCATGAAGTTCATCTGAAAGAAAACCAGCTTCTTTTAAAGCCTCATTCAGCTTCGATACGCGGCGCTTTGTTCGGCAAAAAATCATAGCTAAAAAAGGCTGCTCTTCTCGCATTACTTTTATTAAAGTAGCTTGCTTAGCTCGGTCTGTCGTCTCAATTACAAGCTGACGAATTTGTTTAACTGTCACTTGCTCTGTTTGAACCGCAACAGTAAGAGGTGATTTCATGAATCGTTTCGCTAAATATTGCACCTGCTCTGGCATCGTTGCTGAAAAAAGAAGCGTCTGCCGCTCTGCTGGAAGATTTTCTATAATATCCTCGACTTCTGGTAAGAAGCCAATATGAAGCATTTGATCAGCCTCATCCAATACAAGTGTTTTGACTTGCGATAAATCAATCGTTCTTCTTCGCACATGATCTAACAGTCGTCCTGGTGTTGCAACCACAATGGAAATCGTTCGCTTTAGCTTTTTCAATTGCTGCTCGACATCTTGTCCTCCATACACCGCTAACGCCGTAAGATGCTCAATATCCGCAGCAAATTTCTGAACTTCTGCCGTAATTTGCAATGCAAGCTCTCTTGTTGGGGTAACAATCAATGCTTGAATATTCTCTGCCTGCACATCTAACTGTTCGATAATCGGAAGTAAAAAAGCCAACGTCTTACCTGTTCCAGTTTGAGCCTTTGCAATGACGTCTCTTCCTTCCATCACTTCTGGAATTGCTCGTTCCTGAATCGGTGTCGGCCGTTCAATTCCTTGTTTTTGTAATATGTATTCAACTGCTGAACTCATGCCAAGTTCGTTAAATGATTTCATTGTATAAATGCCTACTCTCTTTAATTTTCACTTCATCGAAAGCTGTTTTTGTTAGTATATCATTTCTCCTTTGTTAAAAAACGTTCCTCATCCAATATTTTCGCTAGCTTCTTTATGAAATCAACTATTGTTCTTTCTTTGTTTTTCTACTATAATTTATTATGTTTTGTATCACGAACAATCCATACATACCGAGTGTTTACTCTAAGTGAGAGTAGTGACCTCCTCCTTGCCCAAAAGCAAGGAGTTTTCTGTATATAAAAAGGAGCGAAAGCATGTTTAAACTTCAAGAACGCAACACAAATGTCAAAACGGAAGTGCTTGCTGGAATCACAACCTTCCTTACGTTGGCATACATTATTATCGTCAATCCGATGATTCTCGCAGATGCTGGTGTTCCTTTTAATCAAGCCTTTACCGCAACGATTATTGCAACTTTGGTTGGAACCTTATGCATGGCTTTCTTAGCTAATTATCCAATCGTTATTGCCCCGGCCATGGGATTAAATGCTTACTTTGCTTATTCTGTGCTTGGGACACATCATATTTCTTACATGATTGCCTTTTCAGCTGTTTTTGTGACAGGAATTATCTTCTTACTAATTTCTCTGACCTCTTTCCGTACTAGATTAATTGAAGCGATTCCCAATAATTTAAAACATGCTATTAGTGCCGGTATTGGCTTATTCATTACGTTCATCGGCTTGCGATTATCTGGTATCGTAACAAGTCACGACTCTAACTTAGTAACAATCGGAAATTTTAGTGATCCTGGTGTTGCCCTAACGTTAATTGGACTTGTCATTGCTCTCGTTTTAATGACACTCAATGTACAAGGTGCTCTTTTTATCGGAATGATTATTACCGCTATTATTGCGTTTTTCACAGGTCAACTAAAGTTTACAAATGGTTTTATGTCTTTACCTAGCTTGCCTGAGGGCGTACTCGTTTACAATCCGATTCAATCCATTAGTGATGTGATTGAGTTTGGCTTATACGGAGTTATTTTCTCCTTTTTACTTGTCATGTTATTTGATACAACAGGCGCTCTACTCGGCATTATCGGTCAAGCAGGGCTACTGAAAAAAGGAAAGTTAGAAAAACCAGGTAGTGCCTTCTTTGCTGATTCAATCGGTGCAACCGTTGGCTCAATGTTTGGTACGAGCCCAACCGCTGCTTCTGTTGAATCTTCGGCTGGTGTTGGAGCTGGTGGCAAAACAGGGTTAACAGCATTAGTGGTAGCTATATTATTTGCCGTTGCTGCCTTTTTCAGTCCGCTCGTTGGCGCCGTTTCCAATGTTGCTGCCATTACATCGCCAAGCTTAATTATTGTCGGTAGCTTAATGATTAGAAGCATTTCAGAAATCGATTGGAAAGAGTTTGATGAAGCATTCCCTGCCTTCTTAATTGTCGTAGCTATGCCGCTTACTTCTAGCATTGCAAACGGGATTGCACTTGGCTTTATCGCTTATCCGATTATGAAAATCGCAAAGGGACAAGCTCGTAATGTCCATCCGCTCCTCTATCTTTTCGCAGTGTTATTTTTATATCATCTTATTTTCCTAGCATAATAAAAGCCGTGATCTAGATTAGTTATCCCTAAGCTAAATCACAGCTTTTTTCATCTATTCATTTGCGCTAAAAAGTCACCTAGAAGATCATCCAAACCTTCTTCTACATCCAGATGCTCCGGTTGCTCCGGTTCATTCTCTTGCACATTTTCAACGGTTGGAGCAATGACGATATCCGGCATCTCTGCAACCGCCAATTCACGCTCTGCTTCACGCCGTATAGGAGTGATAGGAGGCTCAGGAACATCCATTTCGCCGCCATTTAAGGCTGAAAGCAAGGCCGTCGTACGCATTGGATTCTCCAAAAGCTCGTAAAGAATATTACCGAGCAATGCTTCTGAATGAGCGTGCTTTAGCCAATCCCGCTGCGCCTTACTTAGGCGTTGCGGCAACGGCAGCGTAACGAACTCCTTATCTTGATGCGGGCTATTCCCCACCCCAGATAAAACAAATTGAGCCACTTTACTTGAAAAATTACGCCCCTCTGTTTCTTTTAATCTTTGTAACTGTTTTAATGCATAATCTGGCGTATCTGAAGGAATACGAAAAGTAATCGCTTGTCCCCTCTTAATTTCGGCAGAGGTTAGTTTTCTCATATGGCCACCTATTTATTATTTGTAACGACTTTTTTCTTATTAGCTTCTTCACGACGATGAAAATCAGCTATAAGCTTATAGTAAGCGTTAGCCATCATCCAAACGCTTTCCTTTTCATCTTCAAAGAAATCAATATTATACCCATCAAAACTATTATTCAACGTTTTCAAATACTCTTTTAATACAAGGGAACCACCACCGACAAAATAGCAAATTTCCGTTTGCGAATTCTTCTGCCAAACATTACGCAGATGGCGGTACTGCTTCTTAGCTAGTTCTCCTAAAATACGATCGACAATATCATGCACACTTGTTCGGCTACCACGCACCATAATATGATTGCGATCGTTTTTCTTTGTAATAATTTCAACGACATCACGACGGCTATCTAATTCTACGCCATGTTTTTTACGAATCTCTTCACGAATAGCTTCTAATGCCTCGGCAACTCCTAAGTTAAAACCTCTTGCTTTATCATCATCTACTTTTCGGTTTTTGATTACAGCAATATCTGTAGATAGTCCACCGATATCCTGAATCAAAATTTGTTTATCAATTAAATCACGGTTAATAACCTTTAATTCATTATCCATAACTAGATTAATATAAGCAGCAAAGCCTTCCGGATACACTTTTACCTCGTCAAATTTAAGGTTTACCTTCATCCCCTGATATTTAGGTGTCACTAAAAATTCAACTTGATGAACAGAACCTAACAGCTTCGAACGATAGCCAACGTCTTTTCCTTCCTTTACCTCACGAAGGGGCAAGCCTGTTCCGAGCGTATAATTGGCTTCTACTACGGATTTGTTTACTTTAAATACACCTGTATTCGCTTGCTGAACAGCATCTAATGCAAGAGCAGAAAACAGCATAACTAATGTCTGATCTTCTTCAGATTTACTACTTCCAATATCCAGCTCAGTTGGATTATCACTTTTCGTCGCTAAATAGCCAACACGATAAATCACATTATTTGCTTGGAGTGCTGGAGAATGGAGTCTGATATGAAGTCCATCTAACGGGTTATTTTCATTGAGGTCTTCAATCCCAATAATCGGACGGTCTTCAATATCTCTAGCAATCACATTTGGGATATACAATTCAGAGTCTAGCTTTCCAAAAAGCGCTTTAACGGCATCATTTCCTACATCTATTGCGGCAACTCTAGTACTCATTCGTAAACATTCCCTTCTATGAAAATATAATCAAACTACTATTATTATAGGTAATATTTTACATATTGTCTATGGAACATTAGACCGATTTGTATACTTTTATGTACACATCGCGCCATATCAACTTGTAAACGAAGTCTGTATACATGTTTACAAGTTTACAAATTTCGTTTACATGTTTACGTTTTTGTACACATGTTTACAACACTCGTATACATGTATACAAAAAAGTATACATCGATTAAAAATGAATCATTTGGAAAGAATAATACATGACTATATTACGAACAATGGAGGAATATTTTGATGGCTGATTCTGAACAACAATTACCGAAAACCCCGGAACCATACTGGCTTGATTCAACTACAATTCCAACATTTGAAAAACTAGAAGAAGACTTAGAAACCGATATCGCAATTGTCGGAGGTGGTATTACAGGGATTACTACGGCTTATTTACTGACTCAACAGGGTAAGAAAGTAACACTCATTGAGGCAGGTAATATTCTCACTGGAACAACTGGACATACGACGGCAAAAATCACCGCTCAACATGGTCTAATTTATCATCAATTAATTCAACAGCACGGCGTCGATCAAGCAAAACTCTATTATGAGGCAAATCGCGAAGCAATCGATTACATAAAGGAGTTAGTTGAAAAGCATTCAATAGATTGCGATTTCAGCTCACAGGATGCCTATGTATATGGCAACACAGAGCAATCTGTTCAACAAATCAAAAGTGAACTGTCAGCTTATGAAGAGCTTGGTATTGATGGGGAGTATGTAGATTCCATCCCCTTCTCCATCCCTTGTCAAGCTGCACTCATCATGAAAGATCAAGCTCAATTTCATCCATTAAAATACTTAACGGCGCTCATCCCTTCTATTTTAGAAAACGGAGGTGCGTTATATGAACAAACAACTGCCATGAAAATTGTCGATTATGGCAAAATAACCATTTTATTAAGAAATGGACATAAGTTATCGGCGAATAAAATCATTGTTGCTTCTCATTTTCCATTTAATGATGAAAAAGGATTATACTTTGCCCGAGTGCATGTAGAACGTTCCTATATACTCGGTATTAAATTAGAAGAAGACTTCCCGAATGGAATGTACTATAGTGCTGACAGTCCTGCTCGGTCGCTTCGCTATACAGAAATGAACGGGGAAAAGCTGATTTTAGTTGGCGGCGAAAGTCATAAAACGGGGCAAGGCATGCCAACCTATCAACATTATGCTGCTCTCCAAGACTTCAGTGAGCAGTATTTAAGTGTAAAAGAAATTCCATATCGTTGGTCAGCACAAGATATTGTTACACCTGATAATCTGCCATTTGTTGGTCCCGTAACCGATGGATATCCATATGTGCTTATTGCAACCGGCTATGCAAAATGGGGGATGACCAATGGAACAATTGCTGCAAAAATACTAGCCGATTACGTTTTAGAGCAACCAAATCGATATGCAGAATTATATAGCCCTTCCCGTGGAAAAGGCTGGGGTAATATGATAAAAGACAATCTAGATGTCGCAAAACATCTCATTGGCGGAAAACTCACTTATGCCTATACAACTTCAGAGGATTTAATGAATGATGAAGGAGCAATTATCAATTTTAACGGGCGGAAGGCAGGCTGCTATCGGGACCCCGACGGCAAGCTTCATATCGTCGATTCAACATGCACCCATATGGGCTGTGAAGTAAGTTGGAACAGTGGGGAACGCACTTGGGATTGCCCTTGTCATGGTTCACGCTATTCAATTGAGGGAGAAGTATTAAATGGACCTGCTGTCGAGCCATTGAAGAAGTTACAGAATGAATAATGCAATCCGATTTTTTTCGTTTATACTTAAGGTACTGCCTAATTAAAGCAGAAAACAAGAGGAAAGATAGGATTAAACATGAACGGACAAAATCGAAAAGACATCACCCCTGGGCTATCCGTTGAAATCGTTTTAAAAGCTGACCAACGCACTGGCAAACGAACAAAGGGAATCGTAAAGGACATTTTAACAAAATCAAGCACCCACCCGCATGGAATTAAAGTCAGGCTAGCAGATGGACAGGTCGGACGCGTGCAAGTGATTCACCATTAAAAAACAAAAAAGGATGAATGCATCATTCTACACGCATTCATCCTTTTTACTTTTTATTAGGTCATGTTTTCTGCAACCGTTTCGTACAATGTTTAATAGCATTTTTAAAAAGGTTGGTGACAAGAATGAATCCTATCAATCCCTTTTCCCCTACTCCAAATCGTTCCAATCAGCAAATAGTCAAAGTAACGGGTGAAGAAACATTACAAATAGCCCCGGACCAAGCCATTATTACACTTGGCGTTGTGACTGAAAATGTAGATCCGAAAATTGCACAGCAAGAAAATTCTCAAACGATTGCACAAATTCTAGATGCTTTGAGTAAGATGGGCATCCCTGAAAACAACATCAAAACGAGTGACTATCGAATCGACCCTCAATACAATTACGTAGACGGTAAAGAGATCTTTCATAAGTACAAAGTTCTCCATATGATTCAAATCAAAACAAATGATATTGAACATGTTGGTACAATTGTCGATACGGCTGTCAAACAAGGAGCCAATTCTGTTTCTAGTGTCCATTTTTCCTTGTCCAATCCAGACGCCTATTATAACCAAGCACTATCATTAGCCTTAAAAAATGCCCATAAAAAAGCTCTTACATTAACTGAGACATTAGGAACGTCCTTACATCCGCTCCCCGTTCAGATTGAAGAACTATCAGCGGCTCGCCCACCTATAGTTTTGCAAGCAAGCACCTATGCAAAGGAAAGTACCATATCAACACCTTTTAAACCAGGAGAGCTCACTATTACAGCAACCTTGCGAGTTGAATATAGTTATTAGAAGACAACCGTTTTATTACCGTGAACAATCACACGGTCTTCAATATGCCATTTAACAGCACGAGCAAGCACTCGGCGTTCGATTGTACGCCCTGCTTTTTTCATATCTTCAGCTGAATCACGGTGATTCACACGGCCGATATCTTGTTCAATAATTGGACCTTCATCTAAATCATTGGTTACGTAATGAGAAGTCGCTCCAATTAGCTTCACACCACGATCGTAAGCACGCTCATACGGTCTTGCACCGATGAAAGCAGGCAAGAATGAATGATGAATATTAATAATTTTATTTGGATGAGCCGCCACGAAATCTGGTGTTAGAATTTGCATATAGCGAGCTAAAATAATTAAATCAACTTCAAACACTTGTAATAATTTCAACTGCTTCTCTTCTACTTCTTTACGAATGTCTTTATTAGCTGGAATATAATAATAAGGGATTTGCAGCGCTTCAACCGTTTCTCTTGCATCTTCATGATTGCTAATAACCAGCGCAATATCCAGCATTAAATCGCCGCTTTGCCACTCCCAAAGCAACTCCAGCAGGCAATGCGGTTCTTTTGATACAAAAATGGCTGCCCGCTTTAAATCACTTACATAATTAAACTTCCAATCCATTGAAAATTGGTCAGCTACTTCTTGGAATTCCTGTTCCAACTTTTCCGCCTGCTTCTTCAAATCGGGACATTCAAATTCAATTCTCGTAAAGAATGTGCCGCCTTCAGGATTCATGGAATACTGACTTAGTTCAACAATATTTGCATCATGCTCTTTTAGAAACGCTGTGACCGTCGCGACAATGCCTGGTCGATCTGGACACTTTATAATTAAACGACCGATATTTTCATTTTTTTCACGATATGCTCGTAATTGTTCTTGCACAAAGTTACTCACTTTCCCCAACTACCCTTCTCTTGTTATTGATACATTATACTTCAATATGGTCATAGAGGGAAAGTAACTATACATCGTTCTTTACTGCTTGTTTATAGGGAGTGAAATTTTAGATTTTTCTTAATTTTAACACCACTAAAAATGGGTAAAATAGAGACAGAGAAAGGAATGTCTACCATACGACAAAATCATGGCCAAATTGCTCCTTCAACAGTCAAACGTGGAAAAAAGTCTGTATTTATGGTACATATACAGGTAAAATTAAAAGAAGTATATAAATGAAAGAGGTCGAATTAGTTGGAACATAACTCTTCGAATTTTATCAGAAATATCATTAAAGAAGATTTAGAATCTGGAAAACATAATCATATCATCACACGATTCCCTCCAGAACCGAACGGCTATTTACATATCGGTCATGCTAAATCTATTATTTTAAACTTCGGTGTTGCAGATGAGTTTAACGGCAAAACGAATCTACGATTTGATGATACCAATCCAGTAAAAGAAGACATCGAATATGTAAACTCTATCAAAGAAGATGTTAAATGGCTCGGCTATGATTGGGATAACTTATTCTTTGCATCTAATTACTTTGACGAAATGTATGAAAGAGCCATTTTACTTATAAAAAAAGGCTTAGCCTACGTCGATGACTTAAATGCAGATGAAATCCGTGAATATCGCGGAACGCTAACAGAGCCGGGAAAAGATAGCCCTTATCGTACTCGTACAATCGAAGAAAACCTTGAACTATTTGAAAGAATGCGCAGCGGAGAATTTGCGAACGGTGAAAAAGCCCTTCGTGCAAAAATTGATATGGCTTCACCGAATATTAACTTACGTGACCCTGTTATTTACCGTATTAGCCATACAGAACATCATAATACAGGTAACAAGTGGTGCATTTACCCAATGTATGCATTTGCTCACCCTCTTGAAGATGCTATTGAAGGTGTTACTCACTCTATTTGTACGTTAGAATTTGAGGATCAACGTCCTTTCTATGACTGGGTAGTTGAAAATTGTGAAATGCCGAGCGTGCCGCGTCAATATGAGTTCGGGCGCCTCAACTTAACAAATACCGTTATGAGTAAACGTAAGTTAAAGCAACTTGTCGATGAAAAATTCGTGGATGGCTGGGATGACCCTCGTATGCCAACCATTTCAGGGTTAAGAAGACGTGGCTATACACCGGAAGCGATCCGTGCATTTTGTCATGAAATCGGTGTAGCCAAAACATCGGGAACGGTGGATAGCCGAATGCTCGACCACTTTGTCCGTGAAGATTTAAAATTAAAAGCACCGAGAACAATGGGGATTATCAAACCACTTAAAGTGGTGATTACGAACTATCCTGAGGGAGAAGTGGAATGGTTAGAAGCAGAAATCAATCCAGAAGTTCCAGAAATGGGGACTCGTCAAATTCCGTTTTCTCGTGAAATTTATATTGAACAAGATGACTTTATGGAAAATCCACCAAAGAAATACTTCCGCCTTTTCCCAGGAAATGAGGTGCGTTTAAAGCACGCTTACTTCATTAAATGTGAAGAAGTGATTAAAGACCAAGATGGCAATGTAGTAGAACTTCATTGCACATATGATCCAGAAACAAAGAGCGGATCAGGCTTTACAGGCCGTAAAGTAAAAGGGACATTACACTGGGTAGATGCTACTCATGCTGTACCAGCTGAATTCCGTAACTATCAACCATTAATTTTAGATGAAAATGGTGAGGATGAAGAGCAAGAAGAAAAAACATTCTTAGAGCTAGTCAATCCAAAGTCATTAGAAGTTTTCCAAGGATTTGTGGAGCCAAATATGAAAGACGTTCAACCACAAGCTAAATATCAATTCTTCCGTCATGGTTACTATAATGTCGATCCGAAGCTTTCAACAGCTGACCACATCGTCTTTAACCAAATTGTTGAATTAAAAAGCTCATTTAAAATCTAAGTGCATAAGAAAAGGAACCTGTTTGTCAGCAGGTTCCTTATTTATTCTTCTGATTTCGCGGGAAGTTTATTTCAAACCGCGTTTTTTTATTTTCTTCACTCGTTACTTTAATTGTTCCTTGATGAGTCTCTACAATCCATTTCGCAATCGATAGACCCAGTCCAGAGCCTTCATTAGCTGTACGCGATTGCTCCACTTGATAAAAACGATCAAAAATCTTTGAAATGTCAGCTTGCGGAATGCCTTGCCCATTATCTTCAACTACAAGCTGAATGAAAGAAGCATTCTTCGTACAAGAAAGATGAATTTCACAGCCTTCATGAGTAAACTTTAACGCATTATCAATTAGGATAACGAGCAATTGATGAATACGTTCTTTATCACCTAGAAAAACAATCTGCTCTGGTATATATTTCGTCATCATTTTTTCCTGAAAAGATGCAATATCTGCATAATGTTCTACAATTTCTGCAATCAACTCGTCTAAAAAGAAATTGGCTTTTTTCACTTCCATTTGATTAGAGTCTGTTCTCGTCAATGTCAGTAATCCGTTCACTAATTTATTTAAGCGGCGTACTTCTTTTGAAATGATTGAAACATCGACCGCTTTTTCTTGAATCGTGGCATTTGGTGATTGAAAGAGCAAATCGGTTCTTGATTGGATAACGGCAAGTGGTGTACGAATTTCATGTGAAGCATCAGAAACAAAGCGTTGTTGTTGTTCCCATGATTTTTTAATGGGGATAAGTGCCCTTCCTGCCAAAAAGTAACCTGCTGCAATAGCGACTAAACTGCCTAAACCACCGCCCACTAACAAAATCATGAATAACTGATCCAACATTACCCGCTCCGCATCCACATTTCGAATAAATTGAATGGTCATCTTCCCATATTCTGTATCTACCTTTGTAGACAAGGCCCGATACGTTGCTCCTTGAACCCGAATCTCTTCAATTTCATCAAATTGGGCTGGATAAAACTGATTCTCATTTACTTTAAAGAAGTTATCATCACTTAATCGCGGCTCTAAAATCGTCTGTTCAGGACTCCAAATAATCACACTCGGGCCAGGCCCTAATAAAAATTCTCCTGGAGGCAACTTTAACCTTCCTCGATCCATTTGCTGCAGAAGCGATTCATCAACCTCACGATATACTTGTGTTTCCGTATAAAAATAAATAATCCTGCTTAGTAGAATAATAATAATAATAAAAACAATCGAATTTAAAATCGTTAAACGAAGCCGTGTCTTTTGAAACATATTCGTCCCCTTAAGCTTGGTTTAGCATATAACCGACTCCTCGAACCGTTTGAATATCTTTATGATACTGGTATGGTTCAAGTTTTTTCCGTAAATGATGTACAAACACTTCGACGATGGCAATGGTCGTATCCGAGTCAAACCCCCAAATACGATCAAAAATTTGTTCACGAGTCAAAATTTTCCCTTTGTTTTGAATTAAATATTCAAGTAATTCATACTGTTTCATCGTCAACTTAATCGAATCGCCATCTACGAGAATGTCCTTTTCTTTTCCCTGTAGTTCGATGCCGCGATATGTGATGTTCGCTTCTAATGATAGAATACCACTTCTCCTTAAAAGAGCGCGAATCCTCGCTTTTAATTCAGGTGCTTGGAATGGCTTCACTAAATAATCATCGCCGCCCATTTCTAATCCTCGTACGCGATCTTCCAATCCATCCTTTGCTGTTAAAAAAAGAACACTCGTATTAATCTTCTCTTTCCTCATTCGTTGAACAATTTCAAATCCGTCCATCCCCGGCAGCATCACATCTAAAAGAATCACATCGTAAATATTTTGCTGTGCCATAAATAAACCATCATCACCATTGTCCGCTGCATCTACTTCATACTCATCGGCTAAAATTTGTTTAATTGATTGTAGCAGTGCAGCATTATCTTCTACAACTAATACCTTCAACATAACTCCCCTCCTCACAAATTTTCCAACAGATGCTGTGACATTATTGTAGCTCTTCCCCTATACAAAAGAAAGCAGACTAGCTAAAGCCTGCTTACTGATTAATAAAGTAAAACTGACCAAGGCGCTTTCCCTTTTCTTATTACTCATGGCGAAGTGCTTCAATTGGGCGGAGCTTAGATGCCTTGTTCGCTGGAAATACGCCGAAGATGACACCAATACATAGAGAAAATAGAAAGCTAAGCAGGGTGATAGTGAAAGAAAAATGAATCGTCAAACTGGAGAAAATAGCAATCAATTTAACAATACCCAATCCTAGGCCAATGCCAATCAATCCACCTAAACAGCTTAACACAACAGATTCAATTAAAAATTGAAGCAAAATCGATGTGCGATTCGCACCAATCGCTTTTCTAATTCCAATTTCCTTTGTCCGCTCCGAAACTGACACAAGCATGATATTCATAATGCCAATTCCACCAACAAGCAATGAAATACTCGCAATCCCTCCAAGCATCAAAGTCATTGTGTCTGAAACGGAACTCATCGTTTCCATTAAATCTTCTTGATTGGATACAGAATAGTTATCACTTTGATTAGGAAATGTTGTCGTCATTGTCCCCTGTACCTGATACATAGCCCGCTCTACTGCATCCTCACTTTTTGCTTTCAAATATACCGTACTAATTGTTGTACTGCCCGTTGTTCGCTTTGCTGTGGAAATTGGAGTAATAATCACATCATCACCACTTGTTCCCATCGATGTCCCAACCGATTTCAATACACCAATTACACGATAAGATGTGCCTCCAATTTGAATGGCCTGATCTATTGGATTCTGATTCTGAAATAAGGTTTCCGCTGTATCAGATCCAAGTACAACCACTTTTTGCCGTAACTCAACATCCATATCAGCCAGGAATCTCCCTTGACTAAGTTCTAAATCCCGAACAGACAAATAAGCTGAATTCGTTCCTGTCATCGAGACCTGCGTAGAATTCTCTCCATTTTTCGCCGATACTCGCCCCGTAATAACCGGAGCAACATCCTCAATGCCGCTTAATTCTTTAAATGAAGCTACTGTCTGATCGGTTAACTCTACCGCATCGGTGTCCGTTACACTGACTGTCAATAAATTCGTACCTAAGCTGCCAATTTGATCTTTAACAGATTGTGAGGAACCTTGACCAATTGAAACTAAAATAATGACGGAGGCAACACCAATAATAATCCCCAGCATCGTTAAAAAGGAACGAACTTTACTAGTTTTGATACTTCGCATCGCCATCTTCATTGCTTCTACTAGATTCAAGCCACTCACCTCCATTTTCAAATAACTGTCCATCATGGATTCGAACAACTCTAGTTGCTTCTTTTGCTACTTCCAAATCATGTGTAATCAAAATAATCGTTTGCCCTTTTTGATTTAAGTCTTTTAACATTTGAAGCACTTCTTTACTTGTTTTACTATCCAATGCACCCGTCGGTTCATCGGCAAGCAATACGGGCGGATCGCCAGCAAGGGCACGAGCAATCGCGACCCTTTGCTGTTGCCCGCCTGATAACTGAGAAGGCAGGTGATGCATTCGTTCTAATAAACCAACCTTTTCTAAGCATGCTTCTGCTTTTTGTCTTCGTTCTTTTACAACTACGCCACGATAAACAAGGGCAAGCTCTGTATTTTCTACAGCCGTTAATTTCGGCAAGAGATTAAAGTTTTGAAAAATAAAGCCTATCTTTATATTGCGAATTGCAGCCAGTTCATGATCTTTCATATCACTTACATCTTTTCCATCCAGTAAGTATTGTCCAGAATCAGGCTGATCTAGACAGCCTATCATATTCATAAACGTAGATTTCCCGGACCCAGATGGACCAATAATGGAAACAAAATCACCCTTATGAATTGTCAAGGAAACCTCTTGTAAGGCATGAACTGTTTCTCCTCCTAATTCGTAGAATTTACACATGTTTTTGATTTCAATGAGAGGATTCTTCATATTATCTCTCTCCTCCTAAACCACCACTTGGGCCACCGGAACCGCCACTTGGCATTCCTCCTCCACTTGGACCTCCACTTGGCATACCACCGCTCGGCATTCCTCCTCCAGGTATACCTTTCATACCGTCTTTTCCACTAGTACTACTATCATTTGAAATCGTGATAGGTAAAGACACTATGTCTCCTTCTTTAAGTCCAGAAGTTATTTCAATATATTTCTCGTTGTTCATACCTGTTTCCACTACCTGCTTTGTAGTCGATGCATCTTCAGAGTCTGATGTTGCTAGATTCACATATCGTTCCTCTCCATCTAATTGAACAGCTTCAATTGGTACATACAGAGCATCTTCTGCACTCTTTGTTAAAACTTTTGCTTCGGTAGACATTCCTACTCTTAAATCACCTGGTTTATCAATTGAAATCGTTACATCAAAAGATGATACACCATTTTCATATGTTCCTTCTTTGGCTACCGTTTCTACTTGTCCAGTATATTTTTCATCTTCAAATGCACTAGCTGTTAATTCAACTTGTTGTCCTTTTTTAACACTCGAAACATCTAATTCATCTACACTAATTACCGTTTGCAATTTTTTATAATTTGTCACATGGGCAACTACATCCTGACTTGCCACTCGATCTCCTGCCTCTACATCGATTGTTGTAACTGTTCCAGCAAACGGTGCAGTAATTGGATCACTTCCATCGGTGAAAGTAATCAACTCATCCCCTTTTTCGACAATTTCATTTCTCTCCACTAATACTTCATCTACTTCGCTGCTTACAGAAGCTATTACATCTTCACTATTCGCCGCTTCTACTGAGCCTGAACCATCAATGCTAACTTGTAAATCACCTTTTTGAACCGTGGTCGTTATCGCTTTTGCCACTGTAGGCTCACTATCTCTCCCTATAAGAAACCAAGTGCTTCCACCTATTATTAGAATTAAAATCAAACCTAGTATTATCCACTTTCTCATAGATAAGCTCCTTTCAACATTCCCTCGTTGAACAGAGTATCTCTTAAAATCCTTAAGTTTTCCTTAAAGGAATTACTTTATATTAATCATTTTTATCATATGATTATGTAGTAGAAACCTAGAGATAGTGCTGGATTAACAAGTGCACAAAATGGTTAAGCCATTGCTGGGGATTACATATCGGCTGCTTCATTTTTAGGTATCGCAGAAATAATAGCGCCTTTAGATTTTGATGGATTCTTCTACAGCATTAGTTACTTAGTTGCCTATCTTGTTCGGTATATTGTATTTCTATTTGTACATGATTGCCTAGCTTGTTAGTACAGGCACACTTATAAAATTATTACTAAGTATTGAGTATCCATACACTGTAATAGAGAAAGGGGTCCGTTATTTCAACGGAGCCCCTTTCTCACTTTGTTTTCTTCTATTATATTTAATCATTAATTGATTCATTACTTCTGCAAAAATAATCCCCATCGCAATTGCTCCAGCCAGCATACATACTTTCGCAGCCAATTGAACAGCCACATTGTAATCATTTTCAACAAAATGCTTCATCGCATCATAGGACAAGCCGCCCGGCACAAGCGGAATAATGCCTGCAATGGTAAAAATAATAATGGGCATTTTATATCTTTTTGCAAAAAACTGACTAATAATCCCAACAACAAAAGCTGCCACTAAAGTAGCAAAAATACTATCATATTCTATCTCAACCAGCCCATAATATAAAACCCATCCGATCATACCAACAAGCCCGCATTTTATTAAAGACTGCTTTGGGGCATTAAAGAGAACGCCAAAAGCAGCCGAGGCAATAAAACTAGTTACAACCTGTTCAAACACCCTTTCCCTCCTCATAGAATAACGAAAGCAACGGCAATTCCTGCTCCAATTGCTAAAGCAGTTAAGCCTGCATCGGCTCCCTTCGCTAAACCTGAAACTAAATGCCCGGCAATTAAATCTCGAGCAGCATTTGTAATTAACAGCCCTGGTACAAGCGGCATCACAGCGCCGATAATAATTTTATCTAACTCACTACCAAGGCCTATGTACATAAACCAAAACGCTAATACACCAATTACAAAAGAAGCAATAAATTCAGCAAAAAACCTTACTTCCAATAGTCGATGTAAATGAAGTAAACACGCAAATCCTAAGCCGCCAGCTATGCAAGCCCAAATAAAATCATTCCACTGTCCATTAAACATAATAGTAAAGCAGCCACTTGAAATAAACGCTGCAAAAATTTGAATCCAAAGAGGGTAAGCCACATTAGCCTTTTCTAATTCTTTCAGTTTGATATATGCTTCTCTTACTGTTAACTCTTTATTCGTAATACTTCTCGAAATGCTATTCACCAGCGTTACCTTATGTAAGTCCGTGGATCGTTGAGAGATTCGAATTACCTTAGAAATAGGGTAATCGCCATCTAATGAAAAAATAATCCCTGTTGGTGTTGAAAAGCTTTGAGACTCCTTACATCCAAATGCAGTCGCCATCCGAATCATCGTATCCTCCACCCGATTTGTCTCTGCCCCATTCTCCAACATAATCTTCCCTGCTAGTAAACATACATCTATAATGCTGTTTAAACTTCTTCGATTTTCCATCTAATCTCTCCATTATATAATTACCAATTATTATATACAAACCTCTCTACATCATAACGTATATTTACAATTCATAAAATTATAAAACAAAAAAGGAATCAGCACTTCTTTAAAAAGGCCGATTCCCTACTATGCATTAAGCAAAAAAAATAATCCTTACTAGGATTAATTACTTATTAAATATAAAAATGGCTCCGCAGGTAGGACTCGAACCTACGACCGTTCGGTTAACAGCCGAATGCTCTACCACTGAGCTACTGCGGAACAATAAAAAATATAAATGGTGGGCCTAAGTGGACTCGAACCACCGACCTCACGCTTATCAGGCGTGCGCTCTAACCAGCTGAGCTATAGGCCCATATTGGAGCGGGTGAAGGGAATCGAACCCTCATCATCAGCTTGGAAGGCTGAGGTTTTACCACTAAACTACACCCGCATATGAAATTGGAGGCAACACCCGGATTTGAACCGGGGATAAAGGTTTTGCAGACCTCTGCCTTACCACTTGGCTATGCTGCCGTTTGACTGGGCTAGAAGGATTCGAACCTTCGCATGACGGAATCAAAATCCGCTGCCTTACCGCTTGGCTATAGCCCAACAGTAAAATGAAATGGGGCGACTGATGGGAATCGAACCCACGAATGTCGGAACCACAATCCGATGCGTTAACCACTTCGCCACAATCGCCATAATTATAATTGGCAGGGGTAGTAGGAATCGAACCCACACTGAAGGTTTTGGAGACCTTAGTTCTACCTTTAAACTATACCCCTATAAACAATAAAATGGTGGAGGGGGGCAGATTCGAACTGCCGAACCCGAAGGAGCGGATTTACAGTCCGCCGCGTTTAGCCACTTCGCTACCCCTCCATATTGCCTTATAAGATAAGGGTAAATAAGAAGATGGCTCAGGACGGAATCGAACCGCCGACACAAGGATTTTCAGTCCTTTGCTCTACCGACTGAGCTACTGAGCCAAAACATTTAAGATAAATAATATGGCGGTCCGGACGGGACTCGAACCCGCGACCTCCTGCGTGACAGGCAGGCATTCTAACCAGCTGAACTACCGGACCATATTGCGGGGACAGGATTTGAACCTGCGACCTTCGGGTTATGAGCCCGACGAGCTACCGGACTGCTCCACCCCGCGACAGTAAAAATGATTCTATTTAGTTTATGCT